>DDRC01000052.1:6684-6936 GCA_002342985.1 Flavobacteriales bacterium UBA2426 | reverse complement strand
GTCGAACTCCGAGGACCAGAGCTGCACGTACTCCGGCTTCAAGGCATCGTCGCGGAAGATGTAGTTCTTCAATAACTCGGCGATGGATAGCCGAACGCCGAGCGAGTTGATGGTGTCGAAGATCTCCTGCTCATCGTCATTCTCGCCCAGGAACATGGCGATGAGCGGCAGCCGCTGGAGGATCACGTTCGCATACAACTCGCGATCCGCATCAGAAAGCGACTTGAACTCTCCGACGAAGAAGCGATAGGC
>DDRC01000052.1:6162-6523 GCA_002342985.1 Flavobacteriales bacterium UBA2426 | reverse complement strand
GGGCCTCGATGATGCGGTTGTCCTCCGCATTCACGTCCTGCGGCCGTTCAGCGCGCATCACCTTGTCGAAGAAGGGCGCGTCGGCACGGCTATGTTTGATGCGGAAATGGGCGGCACCCTGGGTGTCCTGGAAGCGTAGATAGTTCAGCAAACTCGTGCGGAGGTTCGGCAGGTCGCCAGTGCATGTGTCGGCCAGGGCTTTCAAGAGGATGGCCGTGGTGGTGAGGCGCTGCTGACCATCCACCAGTTGCACTGGTTGAACAGCGAAGCTCACCTGCGGCAGCTGCTTGGTGATGATGGTCCCCACGAAATGTTCGCTGCGCTCACTGCGCTTGAAGGCCTCTACCTCGGCCGTGATGTC
>DDRC01000052.1:5585-6020 GCA_002342985.1 Flavobacteriales bacterium UBA2426 | reverse complement strand
CCTCTACCTCGGCCGTGATGTGCTCGCAAAGCGGTGTCCATTGTTCCTCCTTCCATACATAGGCACGTTGGAAGAAGGGGATCTCGTACTGGTAGTTGTTCTGGAAGTACGATTGCAGGTACTCCTTCGCCGCTCGTTGCATGTACTGCTGTTGAATGTTTGTTACTCGCCAATGATCTCCACCCGCTGCTGGTTGCCGCACTTCCCACAGCGAAAGTTGCTCGTGAACTTCTGACGTGGCCCTGGCACACTCACCGTATTGGTGCTACTGCTCACGGTACCGCACTTCTCGCACTTGTTCCTGTAGCTCATCTGGCTGCCGTTCTGATTGGCGATCACGGCACCTTGCTGTGGCACTCCCTTCTTCATGGTTGCTCCTTGTTCATCTTATGCTTTGGTGACCACATCACACCAACCTCCCCTCAAACGCCCGCT
>DDRC01000052.1:744-5510 GCA_002342985.1 Flavobacteriales bacterium UBA2426 | reverse complement strand
CCAACCTCCCCTCAAACGCCCGCTTCAACACCGCCTGCCGCAACCGCGTAGCCTGCATCACTATTGCATCGCTCATTCCTGCTTCAGTTCTCATTGCCCCTAGATAGCTTGTTCCAATGCTCCAGTAGCTCACGTACTTCGGTCGGGAGTGAATCAAAGGCTGCCCGACATTCAGGGAAGAGAGCGATCTGTTCGTGGATAGTCATGGACAGCAGGAGAGCAGCGAAACACAGAGCATGCTCCAGCTGCCGTCGATACTCCTTCGATGGAGCGTACATCTCCCCGAACCGGCGCACACCAGCATTGCTCGGATGTGCCCAAAGACTCATGGATGAGTAGATAGTGTCGAAGAGGTCGCTTTGAGCGGCCCTAATAAATGTCAGGTGCCATCCTCTCCAGATCGGTACTCCATTCTCGAAAACGAACTGGAACTGTCCCTTTGTGATCCGCTTGAGCAGTTCTTCCTGCTTCTGCGGTGTCTGGCTGCTGAACAACGAGAGCGCCTTGAACTTTGCCTTCTCCACTTCGATCTCGGCAAGCAACGCTTCATAGGCCTCCTTGTCTTCACGCTGAACGTACTTCGCGTACATCGGGTCGTCGAGGAACTCTTGGAGCGGGGCACGGTTCATCAATCCAGCTAAGGCCCAGATGGAATAGAGAAACGCCTGTTCTTCGCCCTGATGCTGTGTATAGATGTTGCACAAGGTCGCGAACGCCTCATACTGTGCGCGCACCAAACCCCAGATGGAGCCGGGGTCAGGTGCGCTTAACCACGGGACATGTACGGATGCACCATTCGGGTGCGGTGTTCCTTCAGCCAACTGCAGGATGGATGCCGAGCGGAGCAGCACCATTTGGATCAGATGGTGTGCATCCCTTGGCCGTTCACCTTGTGCTTCCGTATCGATCAAGGGCTGCGAAACGCGAAAGCCCGACTCCACAGCCACTTGTAAAGCGAGCCGCGCATTCTCCACGCCAACGGGGAGTCGAAGGCGTTTGAGCTGGTCAGCGTGGAGCGAACGTGTGTCGTGCCTCATTGAAGTCCTCTGTTTACCCCAACCTCCCCTCAAACGCCCGCTTCAACACCGCCTGCCGCAACCGCACCGCTTGCTGTAGCTGCGCGTCGAGGGTGGCCTCCATTTCGCTTGTCGCGAATAGTTGCTCACGGGTCCTAGTTACAACCTCCTCCATCTCTTTTTCCGCAGGAAGTGGAATCGGGATGTCCTTGACCACAGCGAGGTTCAGAACTGGCTGTGCATTGCCACCAGTCTTCCCTAGCATGTGCTCCTGGCCATAAGGGGTATTGAGCACGAGTTGTACCCAACGAGCCTTCTCTCTCAGGACCGGGATCACCGCAATCGCTCGCGTCACGTTAGCGCCCTTCAACTCATCCGGTGCAACCGCGCTCCGACCAATGCTCGCCCCAACGAGATTCAATAGCACTTCACCGCCTTGCAGCCTGGTCCGATGGAACTCCTGGTCAAGAGCTTTTGAGATGCGGTAGTCCTCGGTCAAGTCCATTTCGCCATCACGTACTTGCCCACTCTTGATGAAGCGAACACCGTCCACTACGTGCGGCCCAGGCTTAAGCACGCCGTAAGCGATCTTCCTTCCCTCCTGTATCAGCTCGCGCAAGGGAACGGTGTCCCAATCTCCACCCTCCACCGCCGCCTTCAACACCGCCTGCTTGTACCGTTTCAACCGGGCCTTGGCCCCCTGCAGCCGCGCCACCGCCGCATCCAGCCGGCCCAGCTGCAGCTCGATCGCTTCCACGATACGACGTTGCTGGGGGAGCGGGGGGAGTGGGAAAGGATATGGCGCGATCTGCTTGAAGTCCACGCGCGGACGATCACCTTCGTTAAGGTGCGTAGCGAACGTGACGAAGTCGTTCGAGTTGAGGAAGTACTGCAGGTACTTGCCATCGACTCCTTCCGTGGTGGGGAATACGATGAACTCAGCCGAGCACAGACCCTCGCAGTCTGGTCGATAGACCTTGTTCAAGTATGGCCGCAAGCGACCGTACAACACATCACCCGGTTGGAAGTGAACCGATGAACTCTTCATCGTCTGCGCAGGCAGAGTGCCCAAGAGCTTCATCGTATGCGCCTCGACGTGTTCCATTCCGATGAAGGGCAACTCCGGCTTCTCGGAAGGCGATACGCGCGGTCGGTTCGGCTTGAACACATCCCCCAAAGGCAGTGTCTGCCATTCCCCGGCGGTATCCGCCTTCACTCGTTTCATGGTCGCCTCCATCACACCATCTGTAGGATCTCCGGCATCTCGTCATAGGTGCGGCCGTCCAACTCACGCCCGGCCGCCTTCTTGTTGGTGCCGCCCCATTGCTTGAAGAAGAAGGCCACGTTGGCGCGGTCGCACTGGTCCTTGATGTCCAGCACCCAATCGGGCTTCATGAGGCGCGGGGTGCGGCCGCTCTCGCCGCCCACGATCACCCAGTCGATGCCGCGCAGGTCCATGTCCGGCAACGGCCCAATAAGGGGTTCGCAGCTCAGGAACTTCACCCGCGCGCCGGTCTGCCGCAGCAGGTCGATGCGGTGGCGCACCCGGCCATCCTCCACACTGGTGCCCATCCACACGTTGTGCGGCCATTGCAACAGGCCCTGCTGGTCGTAACGCAACAGCACGTCGGCCCGTTTGGTGAGCACCTGGAACACATGCTGCGGGTTGTCCTTCATCACGGCGAACACGCGCTGGATGAATTCCACCGGCACGTCCTTGTGGAAGAGGTCGCTCATGCTGTTCACGAACACCACCTTGGGCTTCTTCCAGGTGTAGGGCGTGTCCAGCTCGCTCTCGTGGATGCGCAGCTTGAAGTTGTCCTTGTACTTCTCCACGCCCATGGCCTGTAGGCGGCGGCTCATCACCTCGGCGTAGCAGAACTTGCAGCCCGCGCTCAGCTTGTTGCAACCCGTGGTGGGGTTCCAGGTCATCTCGGTCCATTCGATGCTGCTCTGTGCCATGGCTTAGGTCTTCGCGATGATCTCCTGTGCGATGCGCACGGCGTCCTTGTTGTTACTGGCCATCACGAAATGGAAGATGGGTGAACCGGTGCTGTTGTTGAGGCGCAAGGGTGGGGTGGTGACGTGTTTCCAGACAGATCCGAGTTGCTTAATGTACAGCCGCGCGATCTTGTTGATGGGGTCGACCACCTTGCTCACCATTTCGTTGGGCTCCCCGAACAGGTCGGTGACCGAGGCCGTGCCATAGAACTGCTTGCGCACTTCGTCCTCGGTAAGGCCAAAGAACTCGCACAGCAAGGCCATGCTCTTCAGTTCGCCTTTGCGATCCAGCAACCGGTTCACGATCACTCCAGTGGGGATCAGGATCCAGATGTCGGTGCGGGTGCCCTTCAGTTCAGCGATGGACTTCCAGCTTACCTGCATGCCGAAGGGATCGAGGAAGACAAGGCTTGCGTATTTCTTGTCCTTCTTCATCAACTCGGCCAGCTTCAGCAGTTGGGCGTTGCCATCGCCGCTGCGGAAAACGAGCTTCTCTTTCAGCGCCTCGTCAACGAAGCCAAGCTTCTTTGCCAGCGCTTCGCTTGCCGCCGCTTTCTTGTCGATGAAGTAGTACCAATGGAAGCGCCACTTCTCAGGTAGTCGCAGCAGTCGTTCCGCAGCGCCTTGATACACCAGTTCTTCCGTTTCCAAGATGGCAAGCTGGTGCATCAACTCCAGGTCTTCCTTCTTCTTGCGTTCCCCGCTACCAGCAAAGCCATCGAAGTAGATGGTCTTCCAGTATGGGTTCTTCGCCATGATGGTGAGGTAGGCCTTCACATACTTCTCGAAGGCCACGAGCTTCTTCTCGGTCCAGGAGCCACCCCAGCCTTCATTCGGTTCGCTGACGATAGAAGGTCCCTGTCCCATCACGCCGCCAACGTTTCGTTCAACTCGTCAATGAGGGTATCCATCTCCTCCCCGAAGAGCTGGTACATCTTCGCCAAGCCGCCCTGCTGGCCCATGGTGCCCAGCTCCAGGTCATCGCGGTCCAGGTGCACACTGGTGGCGATGTGGTCGCGCACCAGGTGCAGCCAGGCCATCTGCGCCTCGGTGAACTTCACCGCGCCCGCCTGCTTGCGGAAGGGCCAGACGCTACGCCGGTCCTCAGGCCGGGGTTCGCTTGTGATATGCCCACGCTCTCGGATCATCAGGCTGTCCCGTTTCCCTGACCACTCGTCCGGATGTAGCTGGCGACATTACCCTTCACCTTCTCCTTCTGCTCCTCCTTCCATGCTCTGATCGCTTCGGCTGCGATCTCCTTCTGCGCTTCCACGATGAGCTGGAGCATCTCACGGTTCTTCAGCATTTCTGCCTGAAGGAACTCCTCATGGTTGCTCCGATTCGCCTTCAGGGTGGCATTGGCGTCCTCGTTCAGCTTGGATCGGCGGAGTTGCTGGTTGAGCAGCACTTCGTATTTCTTCTGCTCCACAATGTCGTCGTATGGGCCGCGTTCGGTCATCATCTTGAAGAGCACCGGTGCGATCTCGACAAAGATGAAGAGCAGTGTGATGAGCCATTTCGACCACCAGATCGCTGCGCTGCGCTGGGTTAGATCCCCCAAGGCCTCCAAGCGCGCCATGAGCCCCCTGCTTTTGTCCTCCTCGGCTAGGTGCTTCTCCCGCTCCACCAATAGCTTGCTCTCTTCCGTCTTGATCTTGTTGATGAGGTCGACCTCCAAAGGCTGTGCGATCTTCTCCTCGGCGTTCGATCGGACGACCAGCGTGTCGTATTCGGCGCGCAGTTGAAGTG
>DDRC01000052.1:0-623 GCA_002342985.1 Flavobacteriales bacterium UBA2426 | reverse complement strand
TTGAAGTGCGCGACCGTTGAGTTCCTCCCAAAGCGGCCCCTTCCCTTGCAATCCAGAGACCCCGCCTCGCACCCACTCCGCGCGTTGCAGTGAATCCGCATGAAGGTATTCTGTCCGTTTGCGCTCCACATCTTGGTTGCGCTTCTGTCGTTGCCCTTCGATCCTTGTCAACTCCCTGCGCCAGCCCTCGATCATCGGACTGTTGCTGCTTTCGTAACGCTTGTCGATTAACCCCTGCGCCACCGCGATCTTCTGTTGGATCTGGGCTTCGATCTCGCCCTCGAACAACTTGAGCTCGAGCGGCGTGGCGATGACGAAACCCAGCAGTGCGGCCATCAGGAGGCGCGGGGCCGCTTCCAGCACCTCCTGGCGGGAGATTGTGCGCTTGCCATCGCCGACCCCGAATGAAGAGACGATGTAGCGGTCCAGATTAAAGATGAGCGCTCCCCAGAATAGGCCAAAACCGATGGCCAATAAGGAGGCCCTCGGATCGACTTCTCCCTTCAAGAAATAATGAGTGTCTCGGAACGCTGTGTAGAAGGCATAGCCACCTGCGAAGCTGACCAACAAGGCCGGAAAGACGAGGGTCACTCCGATGCCCCAGCACTTGCTCTTCGCCGTGT
>DDRC01000253.1:1189-11355 GCA_002342985.1 Flavobacteriales bacterium UBA2426 | reverse complement strand
GTCGGCGACGAGGGCGGCTTCGCCCCGAACATCGGCTCGGCCGAAGAGGCGCTGGCCTTCATCGTCAAGGCGGGCGAGGCGGCCGGTTACAAGGCCGGCGACGACTTCGTGCTCGGCCTCGACGTGGCGGCCACCGAGTTCTTCAAGAACGGCAAGTATGTGCTTGAAGGCGAAGGCAAGACGGTCGATCCGGCCGGCATGGTCGCCTATCTCGAGGGCCTGGTCTCCAAGTTTCCGATCGTCACCATCGAGGACGGCTGCTCGGAAGACGATTTCGAGGGCTGGGGCCTGTTGACCGCCGCCCTGGGCAAGAAGATCCAGCTGGTCGGCGACGACCTGTTCGTGACCAATCCCGAGCGCCTCGCCATGGGCATTGACAAGGGCCTGGCCAACTCGATCCTGGTCAAGGTCAACCAGATCGGCACCCTCAGCGAGACGCTGGACGCCGTCGATATGGCCCACCGCGCCGGCTACACCGCCGTCATGAGCCACCGCTCGGGCGAGACCGAGGACTCGACCATCGCCGACCTGGCCGTCGCCACCAACTGCGGTCAGATCAAGACCGGCTCGCTGGCCCGCTCGGACCGCACGGCGAAGTACAACCAGCTGCTGCGCATCGAGGAGCAGCTCGACGACATGGCCATCTACCTCGGCCGCAAGGCGATCAAGCAGCGGTAAGCCAACGCCGCCCTGCTGGGTTGCGTCCTTCGACACGCCGCTTCGCGGCTGCTCAGGATGACGTGGTCAGAAGGCCGTTCTCCCACGTCATGCCGAGAAGCGCTCGAAGAGCGCGTGTCGAAGCGCGCGGGGCAATCCCTGTTGCGTCGCCCGCGGTCTCTCGGGAAATCGCGCGGGAAGACGCAACAATTTGCTGGCCAGTCGGGAGCTTACGTCCACGAGCGCAGGCTTCTTCAACGCCCCCTTAACCATGCGCGATGATGCTGGCGTCGTTCCACGCCTCCGAGTCGGCATGTTCCAGCGTCTGCGCCCGGCCCTTCCGACGATCGCCCTGCTGGGGCTCATCGTCTACTTCGTCTCCCACGGCCTGACCGGGGAGCGGGGGCTGCTGCTGTCGTCGCAGCGCCAAGCGATTTTGAACGCGCGTTCGAAGGAACTGGCCGATCTGCACAAGCGCAGGGTGGACCTGGAGGCGCGGGCGCGGCTATTACGCGACAACAGCCTGTCGGCGGACCTCCTGGAGGAACGCGCGCGTTCTCTTCTAGGCTTCGCGGACCCGAAGGATTATGTGATCCGCGAAACCCCCTGAGCCGGGTCGAAGTTTTCGTCCCGCTCGCCGAGAACGGGATGAACAGGCCGGTATGGGACGGTCCAGGGAGAAATCGATGGCGAGCGCGCCCAAGGCGAGAACCGCATCGGGGAAAAAGAATGACACCGGTGTCATGAATTCCTCGAGGGAGCAGCTTCTCAAGTATTACAGGGACATGCTGCTCATTCGCCGCTTCGAGGAGCGCGCGGGCCAGCTCTACGGCATGGGCCTGATCGGCGGCTTCTGCCACCTCTACATCGGCCAGGAGGCCGTGCTCGCGGGCATGGTCACCGCCATCCGCCCCACCGACCGCATCATCACCGGCTACCGCGACCACTGCCACCCCTTGGTGCTGGGCGCCTCGGCCAAGAACGTGATGGCCGAGCTCTACGGGAAGACCACCGGCACCAGCAAGGGCAAGGGCGGCAGCATGCACTACTTCGACAAGGCGCGCAACCTGTTCGGCGGCCACGGCATCGTGGGCGGGCAGATCGGCCTGGGGGCGGGCATCGCCTTCGCCGACAAGTACCGCGGGGAGGACCATGCGACCCTCTGCATGATGGGCGATGGCGCCGTACGCCAGGGCCTGCTGCACGAGACCTTCAACATGGCGATGACCTGGAAGCTGCCGGTCATCTTCATCATCGAGAACAACAACTACGCGATGGGCACCAGCGTGGAGCGCACCAGCAACGTGCACGACCTGAGCAAGCTGGGCCTGAGCTACGAGATGCCCGCAGAGGGCGTCAACGGCATGCGCTGCGCCGACGTGCACGATGCCATCGAGCGGGCCTGCGCCCACGTGCGCGCCGGCAACGGCCCCATGCTGCTCGACATCAAGACCTACCGCTACAAGGGGCACAGCATGAGCGACCCCCAGAAGTACCGCACCAAGGAGGAAGTGGAGGATTACAAGAAGCAGGATCCCATCGAGCAGGTGAGGGCCACCCTGCTGGAGAAGAAGTGGGCCTCCGAGAATGAGCTGGAGGCCATGGACGAAGCCGCCAAGCAGGAGGTGGAGGAGGCCGTGAAGTTCGCCGAGGAGAGCCCGGTATCCGCCGAGAGCGAGCTCTACACGGACGTCTACCACCAGGCCGACTACCCCTTCCTGAAGGACTAGGTGATGCGAGCCCAGCCGGCCATCGTTTGCTGCTGCCTGCTCGCAGCGGGTTGCGCGCACAAGGAGGAGGAAGCGCCGCCGCCTGCCGATCCGCGCACGGCCTATGCCGGGGAATACGCTGGTGCGCTGCACAAGCACGGCTGGGTGGCCGGGGCCGATACCACGCTGGTGGACACCACTTACAGCGACACGGTGCGCGTCAGCCTCTGCGATGCCTATCCCGCCCAGGTGTGCTTGGAGGGCAGCGCGGTGTACGCGCATGTGGAGGTGGATGGCGGGGGCGGCTTCCACAACGCGTACTACTCGCCGGGCTCGGGATTCAACCTCACCGGGCGCTTCGTGCTGGGCGCAGCGCCGGATTCGCTGGTCATCGACCAGTCCAGCTACCTCTACACGCAATATTCCATGAACACGTCGTTCCGGGGCATTCGGATCGAGTAACGCATCCACCGCACCATGGCCGAGATCGTACGCATGCCGAAGCTCAGCGACACCATGACCGAAGGGGTGGTGAGCGCCTGGCACAAGAAGGTCGGAGACAAGGTGAAGAGCGGCGAGGTGCTTGCCGAGATCGAGACCGACAAGGCCACCATGGAGTTCGAGAGCTTCACCGACGGCGTGCTGCTGCACATCGGCGTGGAGAAAGGCAAGGCCGCGCCGGTGGACAGCGTGCTCGCCGTGCTGGGCAAGGAGGGGGAGGACATCAGCAAGCTGCTGGCCGAAGCCGCCGCGGCGGTGCCGGCTCCGGCGCCGGCCCCAGCGAAGGCCGCACCTGCGCCTGCGCCCGCACCGGCTCCGGTGGCGGCCCCGGCCCCTGCGCCTGCCCCGGTGGCGGTGCCGATGGCGGCGCCTGCTCCGGTGGCCGCATCCAACGGCCGCGTGAAGGCCAGCCCGCTCGCGAAGCACCTTGCCGAGGAGCGCGGCATCGACATCAGCCGCGTGCGCGGCAGCGGCCCCGACGGCAGGGTGACGAAACAGGACATCGAGAACCATCGGGGTGGCGGCGGCTTCGCGGCAGCCCCGCAGGTGGAGGCCTTCACCGAGGTGGCGGTGAGCCAGATGCGCAAGACCATCGCGCGCCGCCTGGCCGAGAGCAAGTTCAGCGCGCCGCACTTCTACCTCACGCTCGAGGTGGACATGGAGCGCGCCATGGGTGCGCGAGAGGCCATCAATAAGTTCATCGCGCCCGACAAGATCTCCTTCAACGACCTCGTGATCAAGGCGGCGGCCGTGGCCCTGAAGCAGCACCCCAAGGTGAACAGCAGCTGGCTCGGCGACCGGATCCGGTTCAACCAGCATGTGCACATCGGCGTGGCCGTGGCCGTGGAGGAGGGGCTGCTGGTGCCCGTGGTGCGCTTCGCCGATGGCAAGCCCCTGCGCGCAATCGGCGCCGAGGTGCGCGACTACGCCAAGAAGGCCAAGGAGAAGAAGCTCCAGCCGCAGGACTGGGAAGGCAACACCTTCACCATCTCCAACCTGGGCATGTTCGGCATCGAGGAGTTCACCGCCATCATCAACCCGCCCGATGCGTGCATCCTGGCGGTGGGCGGCATCGTGGAGAAACCCGTGGTGCGCGGAGGCCAGATCGTGCCGGGCCACACCATGAAGGTGACCCTGAGCTGCGACCACCGCGTGGTGGACGGTGCCACGGGTGCGGCCTTCCTCAATGCCTTCAAGCAGTTGCTGGAGGAACCGGCACTGCTGCTGGGGGGGGGGGCGATCTGAGCACGCGCTGCCGGGCAGGTGCGCTACCCGCCTGGCGCGGCAGGAATCGGACCAAGCGGGGAATGGCGGGCCGTGAGCAGGCCAGGATGTTCCGTGCGCCGTGGCCGTTCGCACGGCTGCGCATGCCGGGGACCATCAGCGCGAACGGGCATCAGCGGCTGCCGGCCCGCCCCTGCGCAGGGCTTTGGGCAGGTAGCGCAGCAGTGCCGCCTCCATGCGCGCCAGCCGCCGGGCTGCTTCCGCGGCTATCGCAGCCCGCGCTTCCCCGCCGCCCTTCCAGTCGGTGAGGTCCGAGCGGAGCGTCTGCCAGTCGTGCCAAAGCCCCAGCCGCTGCTGGGCCTGAGCGAGCCGTGCGGTCCGGGCTTCGTCCTTGCGCCGTGCGGGCAGGAGCCGCAGGGTGTACCACGCGTTCTTCACGTGCTTGCGCACCGCATGCAGTTGCGCACCCGGTGCCTCTGCGGCCAGCAGCCGCGATGCCGCCTGCAATTCGTCCTCGGCATACCGTGCCGCAAGGTCCAGTTCCTGGGCGTGGGTGAGCGATGCGGTGGCGCGTGCCAGCTGCTCCGCGATCCGGTCGAGGTCCTTCGGCCTCCAATCCTGCAGGCGGCGCAGCAGGGCCTGCCGGGCCTTGCGCTCCTGCCGGTGCAATCGTGCTTCATGGGCCATCCGCGCCGCACCGAGCGACCGGGGGAGTTCGGCGAGCAGGGCTCGCGACACCTGTGCCTCACGCTCGCGCCCCGCAGCCTTGAAGAGCGCTTTCACGCGACGCATGGGCCCATCCGGGAAGGCGGCGTGCGGCGCAGCGTAGCGTGCCAGACGGAGCTGTGTCGCCAGCTTCTTCAGGCTCACCCGTAAGGCATGGATGCGCGGCTCGGAGGGGGACTCGGCCGCACGCGCCAAATCCACCCGGAGCCGTTCGATGAGCCGGTGAGCATGAGCGGCGAGCAGGTAGGCCACGGTTCAAGGTACATCATCGCCGGGCGAAGGCCATGCCTGCCGATGGGCTTACTTGCAGCCATGTACGGCGTGCTGCTCGTGGTGGCCCAGTTCAGCTGCATCATCGCCCTTGTGCTGGGCGGCGGCTGGTCGCTGCCGGGCGTTGCCTGGGCCGTGCTCGGCAGCGGCCTGCTGATCCTGGTGTGGGCCGGGCTCTCCCTCGGTGCCGGCAACCTCACGGTGATGCCCGCGCCCCGCAGCTCGAGCACGCTCAGCGTGCGCGGCATCTACCGCTTCATCCGCCACCCCATGTACACGGCCGTGCTGCTCTGCGGCTCGGCCGTGGCCTTCGGCGCACCGAGCCGGGTGCGCTGGGTGGCGCTCGCCGCCTGCGCCGTGGTGCTCGTGCTGAAGATCCGCCACGAGGAGGCGCTGCTCACCGCGCGCCACCCGGACTACCCCGAGCGCATGCGGGGGGTGAAGCGGCTGCTGCCCCTCATCTGGTAGCGCCCAACCGTCCGTCACGCGGCCTTCCGGTCCGCACAAACTGCTAGGCCGTGGCCCGGTGCCGGATGAACCTTGCCGTGCAGGACCATGGACCGTGCGATCGATACCCGGCCCGCCAGGCGGCGCCGCTTGCTCTACGCCGCAAGCGGTGGACTATTGGTGATGGTCGCGCTCGTGGCGCTGGCCAGCGGGCTGGGCCGATCGCGGGTGCGGGTGGAGGCGGCCAAGGTCACCATCGGCACGGTGGAGAAGGGCCTCTTCCGCGAGTTCATCCCGGTGACGGGCACGGTGCAGCCCATCCAGACGGTCTTCCTGGATGCGCTGGAGGGTGGCACCGTGAAGCACCGCTTCGTGGAGGACGGCACGCACGTGAAGGCCGGCGAGCCCATCCTTGAGCTGAGCAACCCGCAGCTGCACATGGATGCCATCAACCGCGAGGCGCAGCTCCTGGACCAGCAGAACAACCTGCGCAACACGCGGCTCGCCATGGACCAGCAGACCGTGCGCCTGCGCGATGAGCTGCTGAGCCTCGACAAGGAGCTGAAGAGGCTGGAGCGCGACCAGCGGGTGGATGACCGGCTGGTGAAGGACTCCCTGCTCGCGCGCAATACGTACATGAGCAACAGGGAGCACCTGGACTACATGCGCGAGAAGCGCAAGCTGCTGGCCGCCAACGTGCGCAGCGATTCGCTCTTCCGCCTCAGCCAGCTCGGCTCCATCACCGGCAACCTCGAGCTCATCCAGCAGAACCTGCGCTTCCTGCGCGAGAACCTGCAGAGCCTGGTGGTCAAGGCGCCCATCGACGGGCAGCTGAGCGGCCTCAATGCGGAGCTCGGGCAGACCAAGCAGCGCGGCGAGCGCATCGCGCAGATCGATGTGCTGGAGAGCTTCAAGGTGCGGGCGCGCATACCGGAGCACTACGTGAGCCGGATCGGCATCGGCCTGCAGGGCACCTTCGTGCACGCCGGAAGGGAGCACGTCATCGAGGTCTTCAAGGTGTATCCGGAGGTGAGCAACGGGGAATTCGACGTGGACCTGCGTTTCCTGGGGGCGAAGCCGGAGGTGCGCCGCGGTCAGACCTTCCAGGTGAGGCTGCAGCTGAGCGAGGATATGGAGGCGGTAATGCTGCCGCGCGGGCCCTTCTTCCAGGACACCGGCGGGCAGTGGGTGTACGTGCTCGATGCCGAAGGCACCGCCACCAAGCGCGAAGTGAAGCTGGGCCGCCAGAACCCCGACCTGTACGAGGTGCTCGAAGGGCTCCAGCCCGGAGACCGGGTGGTGACCAGTCGCTACGCCGCGTTCAACAACGCCGATGAGCTCGTTATCGAATAGCAGCCACAGACCTGCGCACGTCGCGTGTTACGCGTTGCGTGTTGCGGGTTCCGCCAACATGCAACCCCCAACCTCCCAACACGCAACCGGATATGAGCCTCCTGAGAACCCATGACCTTTCGAAGGTCTACCGCACGGATACCGTGGAGACCACTGCGCTCAACGACGTGAGCATCGCCATCGGCCAGGGCGAGTTCGCGGCCATCATGGGCCCCAGCGGCTGCGGCAAGTCCACGCTGCTGAACATCCTGGGGCTGCTCGACTCGCCCACCAGCGGGCAGTACCTCGTGGGCGGTGAGGATGTGAGCGGCTACAACGAGCGGCGGCGCGCCGAGGTGCGCAAGAGCACCATCGGCTTCGTCTTCCAGAGCTTCAACCTGATCGATGAGCTCACCGTGGCCGAGAACATCGAGCTGCCGCTGATCTACACGCGCATGGGCAGGGCCGATCGTCGGCAGCGCGTGCAGGAGGCCATGGAGCGCATGAGCATCGGGCACCGGGCCGGGCATTTCCCGCAGCAGCTCAGCGGCGGCCAGCAGCAGCGCGTGGCGATCGCCCGCGCCGTGGTGAACAGCCCCAGGCTCATCCTGGCCGACGAGCCCACCGGTAACCTGGACAGCGCGATGGGCGAGGAGGTGATGGGGCTGCTCACCGAGCTGAACAGGGCCGGCACCACCGTCATCATCGTCACGCACAGCCTCCGCGATGCGGGCTACGCCCAGCGCACCATCAAGCTGCTCGACGGAAGGGTGGTGGAGGGCAACGTGCCGGCGCAGGCGCTGCTGTGAACGCTCCCCTCCGCTAGCTTCGCCTCTCATGAAGCTCGTGGTGCGCAACATGGTGTGCGACCGCTGCAAGGCGGTGGTGCGGCGCGTGCTGGGAGAGCAGGGCCTGCGCGTGCTGCAGGTGGACCTCGGCGAAGTGGAGCTGGAGCAGGACCCCTCCGATGCCGAGCTCGAGGCCACGCGCGCCGCGCTGATGACCGAGGGCTTCGAGCTGGTGGACAGCCGCGAGGCCGCCACCATCGCGCGCATCAAGGCCGCCATCGTGAAGCTGGTGCACCACAACGAGCAGCTCAATGGGCGCGTGAAGCTGGGCGAGCACCTGCCGGATGTGCTGCACCGCGATTACTCTGGGCTCTCCGCGCTCTTCTCGCAGGTGGAGGGCATCACCATCGAGCAGTACTTCCTGCTTCAACGCCTGGAGCGGGTGAAGGAGCTCATCCGGTACGACGAGCTCACCCTGAGCGAGATCGCCGACCGCACGGGCTTCAGCAGCGTGGCGCACCTGAGCGCCCAGTTCAAGAAGCTCACCGGCATGACGCCCTCCGCCTTCAAGGCCATGGGCATGGGCCGCACCCCGCTGGACCAGGTGGGTTGATGTAAACCTTCCCGATGAGGATGTAACGCGGAACGCTCCCGGTCGTCGGTGCTTTGCATCGTCAATCAACACCAACGACCATGGACAACACGAACATCGCCCTCCCCCTGCTCGACGTGAACAGCGCGCATTGCGCCCTGCGCGTGGAGAAGGCCCTGCATGGCGTGCCCACGCTGGAGGAGGCCCGTGTGGACCTCGACCGCCACCTGGCCACGTTGCGGTCGGCCACCTCGGCCCAGGCCGTGCGCGAGGCCGTCGCCGCCATCCGCAAGGCCGGCTACAACGTCGCCACCGAGCGGCACCGCTTCAGCACCACCGGCATCACCTGCGCCGGATGCGCCAACAAGGCCGGCGACATCCTCAACAAGCTGCCCGGCGTGGTGAGCGCCACCGCCGACCACGTGACCCGCACCGCCGACGTGGAAGTGGTGCAGGGCACCCTCACCCAAGAGGACCTCCTCAACGCGCTCCGCCCGGCGGGCTATGGCCTGCTGCCGGTGGCCGCCTGAACACCCCCACAGCCATGAAGACCGAGACGAGCACCCTGGTGATCCCCGTGGAGAACATGGACAGCGAGCATTGCGCGCTGATCGTGGACAAGGCCCTGGGCACCGTGCCCAGCATCGCCACCCACCATGTGGAGCTGAACAACCGCAGCGCGGTGGTGCAGAGCATCACGCCCGTGGAGGCCGTGCGCGATGCCGTGAAGGCGATCCGCGACAACGGCTACGACGTGCCCACGGTGAAGCGCACCTTCCCGGTGACCGGCATGACTTGCGCCAGCTGCGTGGCCAGCGTGGAGAGCATGCTGCAGGCCCAGCCGGGGGTGCTCGAGGCCGCGGTGAACCTGGCCACCAACACGGTGCAGGTGCGCTATGTGCCCGGTGTGATCGATGAGCGCCGCATGCGCGCCGCGATCCAAAGCATCGGCTACGACCTCATCATCGGGGAGGAGCGCGAGGCCTCCGCCGACATGGAGGCGATCGCGCGTGAGCGCATGGCCTCGCTGAAGAAGCGCCTGTGGGCCTCCATGGCCCTCAGCATCCCGCTGGTGGTGATCGGCATGTTCATGATGCATGAACCCTGGGCCAACGTGGTGATGTGGGCCCTCAGCACGCCCGTGGTGCTCGTCTTCGGCCGGCAGTTCTTCATCAACGCCTGGAAGCAGGCGAAGCACCGCAGCGCCAACATGGACACCCTGGTGGCCCTGAGCACCGGCGTGGCCTACGTCTTCAGCGTCTTCAACACTGCCTATCCGCAGTTCTGGACCGACCGCGGACTGATGCCGCATGTGTACTTCGAGGCCGCCGCGGTGGTCATCACCTTCATCCTGCTGGGCAAGTTCCTGGAGGAGCGCGCCAAGGCCGGCACCAGCAGTGCCATCAAGAAGCTGATGGGCCTACGCCCGAACACGGTGCTGCGCGAGGCCGCCGATGGCAGCACGCGCGAGGTACCCATCGCCGACGTGAACGTGGACGACATCCTCGTGGTGCGTCCCGGCGAGAGCATCGCGGTGGACGGCGAAGTGGTAAGCGGGGAGAGCTACGTGAATGAGAGCATGCTGAGCGGTGAGCCTGTGCCGGTTGCGAAGACGGCCGGTGCAAAGCTGCTGGCCGGCACCATCAACCAGAAAGGCAGCCTGCGCATGCGTGCCGAGAAGGTGGGCTCGGCCACGCTGCTCGCCCAGATCGTGCGCACCGTGCAAGAGGCCCAGGGCAGCAAGGCCCCGGTGCAGAAGCTGGTGGACAAGGTGGCCGCGGTCTTCGTGCCCATCGTCATCGGCATCGCGCTGCTGAGCGCCATCGCCTGGTGGGTGCTCGGCGGTGAGCATGCCTTCACCCAGGGCCTGCTCGCGCTGGTCACCGTGCTGGTGATCGCCTGCCCCTGCGCGCTCGGCCT
>DDRC01000253.1:302-1086 GCA_002342985.1 Flavobacteriales bacterium UBA2426 | reverse complement strand
GCCTGCCCCTGCGCCCTCGGCCTCGCCACGCCCACGGCCATCATGGCCGGCATGGGCAAGGGGGCCGAGAACGGCATCCTCATCAAGGACGCCGACAGCCTGGAGCGCGCACGCAACATCACCGCCATCGTGCTCGACAAGACCGGCACCATCACCGAAGGCAAGCCTGAGGTGGTGGAGGCCGTGGGGTTGACCGAACAGCCCGTCGGCGCCGCGGTGCTCGCGATCGAAGCGCGGTCCGAGCATCCCCTGGCCGAGGCGGTCGTTCGGCACCTGCATGCCGCCGGCGTGCACCAGGCCGCTGCGGTGGGCGCGTTCGACAGCCTCACCGGTAAGGGCGTCAAGGCCACGGTGAACGGGTCGGGCTGGCTCGTGGGTAATCGCCGGTTGCTGGAGGAGAACGGCATCGTCGTCACCGGCGAGTGGCGCACGCACGAGAAGCGCTGGCAGGAGGCAGCGCACACGGTGGTGTGGGTGGCGGACGGCACGCAGGTGCGCGCCGCCGTGGCCATCGCCGACCGCATAAAGCCTTCGGCCGCCTCGGCCATCGACCGTCTGAAGCGTGCCGGCGTGAAGGTCTACATGCAGACGGGCGACTCACGGCGCACCGCACAGGCCGTGGCAAGGGCCGTGGGTATCGACGACTTCCGAAGCGAGGTATTGCCCAAGGACAAGGGTACCTTCGTGTCCGGGCTGCAACAGCAAGGCCATGTGGTGGCCATGGTGGGCGATGGCATCAACGATGCGCCGGCCCTCATGCAGGCCGACGTGGGCATCGCCATGG
>DDRC01000253.1:0-183 GCA_002342985.1 Flavobacteriales bacterium UBA2426 | reverse complement strand
ATGGTGGGCGATGGCATCAACGACAGCGAGGCACTCGCGAAAGCCGACGTGAGCATCGCCATGGGCAAGGGCAGCGATATCGCCATGGACGTCGCGCGCATGACCTTGATCAGCACCGACCTGAATGCGATCCCACGCGCCATCCAACTCCCCCGCCGCACCGTGGCGCTCATCCGCCAGAAC
>DDRC01000070.1:2061-5530 GCA_002342985.1 Flavobacteriales bacterium UBA2426 | reverse complement strand
GATCAGTTCGCCAAGCTCGGGCGCAAGGTGGGCGAGAGCCATCGGCTCGCCGCCGAGCAGAACGGCGCCCACTTCCCGCTGGACCGCTATGCCGCCTACCAGAGCCGGGTGCAGACGAGCCTGAACAGCAGGCGAAAAGGACAGGCCGTGAACGACGTGCGCAAGCCGAGCGGCTTCTTCTACAACAAGGTGCCGTATGGGCGGTTCGATATCGTGCTGCACGCCGAGATCACCGAGCCACCGGTGCAGTACACGTACAACCTCACGCTGCAGTGCCAGCTCCCTGAGGGATTCCCCAGGAAGGAGGCCAAGGACATCGTGAAGTACGTGTGGATCACGGACAAGGGCGAGATGAAGGAACTGAAGCTGTGATCGGTTACCCATTGCAGGGACGTGCATTGCTCGCCTACAACTCCGCGCATGCTCGCTCTGCTCCTCGCCGCCACCACCGCTGCCCCACCCTACGATCAGCTCAGGCGCTCCATCGAGGAACGCCGGAGCGCCTTCCAGGAACGCTACGCCTGCGCCGACAGCGCGGGCCAGGCCCGGATGGTCGACAGCGCCCGCGCCTACCTCTTCGCCCGCATCACGCTCGACATCCTCCCCGCCTGGCATGGCACGCGCTGGGATTTCAACGGCACCACGCGTACGCCCGGGCAAGGCGCCATCGCCTGCGGCTACTTCGTGAACACGGTGCTGCAGGATGCCGGCTTCCGGCTGCCGCGCATCAAGTGGTCGCAAATGGCCAGCGAGCCGATCACCGTGAAGACCTGCCATGCGATCAAGCGCTTCCGAAGCAGGCCGGTGAGCGAGGTGGAAGCCTACCTGCGCGAGCAGGGCGACGGGCTGTACAAGGTGGGGCTCGACAAC
Organism: Flavobacteriales bacterium UBA2426; assembly: GCA_002342985.1. Lineage (GTDB taxonomy): Bacteria > Bacteroidota > Bacteroidia > Flavobacteriales_F > PHOS-HE28 > PHOS-HE28. Next base: position 4,660 of record DDRC01000070.1, on the reverse strand, counting down.
CACGTGGGCTTCATCGTGGTGCGCGGCGGAACGGCGCGCTTCGTCCACAGCAGCTACTACCATCCGGGGTCGGGCGTGATGAGCGAGCCGCTCGATGGCCATAACCCACTGGCGCATTCGCGTTACCGCATCGTGGGGAAGCTGCTCGGCGATGCCATGGTGAGGGCGTGGCTCAGCGGCATGGACCTCTCCGGGCTTCGTTGAGCGCGGATTAGCTTCGCTCCATGGATGCCGCGTCCGCCTTCGCCGCCAACCGAGCGCTCTGGAACGCCCGCGTTCCGCACCACCTCGCCTCCCGGATGTACGACCTGGATGGCTTCATCGCAGGGAAGAACCCGCTCACGGCCATCGAGCTGGAACTCCTCGGCGATGTCAAGGGCAAGCGCATCCTGCATCTGCAGTGCCACTTCGGACAGGATACGCTGAGCCTTGCGCGCATGGGCGCCGATGCCACCGGGCTCGACATCTCCGATGCCGCGCTGGACGAGGCCCGGAAGCTCACCGAGCGCTGCGGCCTGAAGGCCGATTGGGTGCTGAGCAACGTGGCGGAGCATGTGCCCGAGCTTGATGAGCGGTTCGACCTCGTGTTCACCAGCTATGGGACCATCGGCTGGCTGCCCGACCTGAAGCCATGGGCAGCGAACATCAAGCGCTACCTGAAGCCAGGCGGCCGCTTCGTCTTCGTGGAGTTCCACCCTGCAGTGTGGATGTTCGACAATGACTTCACCCACGTGCGGTACTCGTACTTCAACCGCGAGACGATCGTGGAGGAGGAGCAGGGCACCTACGCCGATCGGGGCGCGGACATCCGGCTCACCTCCTACAGCTGGAACCACAGCCTTGGCGAGGTGCTCACCGTGCTGCTCGATGAAGGCCTTGTGCCGGAGCGCTTCACGGAGCTCGATGGCTCGCCGCACGATTGCTTCCAGGGTACCGTGCGCGGCGACGACGGGCTGTACCGGATCAAGGACATGGAAGGGAAGATCCCGATGGTGTACGGGTTGCGCGCGGCGAAGGCGTATTAGGCTCTTCCACAGCGCGCTGTTGGCCAAGGGATCGCCGGGCGGGGCGGCGGCGGCGATCGCCTTCGCTCCTTTGCGCGCATGGCGCTGAGCCGCTTCTGGACCTTCATGCTGGTGCTGAGCATCGGCTATGTGCTGGTGATGCTGGCCATGGGCCGGCAGTACAGCCTGGGCATGCTGGTGAACGGCAAGCAGGGCGAGGCCTTGGTGGTGAACGAACTCGATACCGCCGCCCTGCAGGGCACGGCCTTCCTCGCAGCCATCCGTGCAGCAGGCGATGCCGGGCTGGAGGTGAAGGGCGACCGCTATGCGCTGAACGGGACAGGGACCCTCAGAGTGACGCGCGGCAAGCAGCCGGCCGACGGCCTCTTCGCCACCTGCCGCAACACCATCATGGACCTATGGCTGCCATTGATCGGCTACCTCACCTTCTTCTGCGGCCTGCTCAACCTGCTGGTCGATTCGCGCGCCATGGAGAAGGTGGCGCATGTGCTCTCCCCCGCCTTCCACCGCGTGTTCCCTGACCTCCGCAAGGACCACCCGGCCTACGGCTTCATGACGCTCAACTTCGCGGCCAACTTCCTGGGCCTCGACAGCGCCGCCACGCCCTTCGGCCTGAAGGCCATGGAGAGCATGCAGGAGGACAACCCGCAGAAGGACCGGGCCACCAACAGCCAGATCATGTTCCTGTGCCTGCATGCCGCAGGCCTCACGCTGCTGCCCACAAGCATCATCGGCTACCGGGCGGCCCAGGGTGCCGCCAACCCGGCCGACATCATGGTGCCCACGATCATCACCAGCTTCGTGGGCACCCTGGCGGCCCTGTTCATGGTGGCGGCCCGACAGCGCATCAGCCTCTTCAATTGGCCGGTGATGCTGGGCGTGCTGGGCATCAGCGCCATCATCGGGGGCCTCATGGCCTACATCGGCTCGCTGGCCGGCGCCGCCAAGTTCCACTTCACGGACAACCTCAGCAACGGCATGCTGCTCACCATCATCGGGCTTGTGGTGGGCTACGCATTCCTGGTGGAACGCTACTTCCGAGACAAGGGCACCAACATCTTCGACAGCTTCGTGCACGGGGCCAAGGACGGCTTCACCACGGGCCTCCGGGTGCTCCCCTACATGCTCGCCATGCTGGCCGCCCTGAGCATCTTCCGCAACAGCGGGCTCATGGGCATCGTGATGGACGGCCTCTCGTGGGCCATGGCCGGGGCGGGCGTGAGCAAGGAGATCATCGACGCCATACCCGTCGCGCTCATGCGCCCTTTCAGCGCTGGCGGCTCGCGCGGATTCATGCTCGATGCCATGAAGACCTACGGCCCGGACAGCCTGACCGGCATGCTCAGCTGCCTCTTCCAGGGCGCGGCGGAGACCACCTTCTATGTGGTGGCGCTGTACTTCGGCAGCGTGAACGTGAAGGACACGCGGTACACGCTGGGCATCATGCTGCTGGCCGACCTGGTCTGCGTGATCACGGCCATCTTCGTGGTGCGGCTCTACCTCTAGCCGGCCCTCGGCGCAGCAGGCAGGATTGACGACCTTCGCGGGATGGAGACCACGAAACGCGCCGTTAC
>DDRC01000070.1:0-1959 GCA_002342985.1 Flavobacteriales bacterium UBA2426 | reverse complement strand
GTGCTCGATGGAGCGCCCTACCGTACGGTGCTCACCGCCCGAGGCATCACCGCCGTCGCCGACGAACCGGCCGAGCACGGCGGGCAGGACCAAGGGCTGCGTCCGCATGAACTGCTCCTGAGCGCACTCGCCAGCTGCACGGCCATCACCCTGCGCATGTACGCCGGCCGCAAGCAGTGGGACACCGGGGGCATCACCGTGCAGGCCACGCTGGAGCGTACCCAGACCGGACGCGCGGTGGAAAGCCGGATCCACCTGGAGATCGGCTTCGGGAGGGAAATGCCGACGGACCAGCGCGAACGCCTCCTGCAGATCGCAAGCGCCTGCCCGGTGCACCGCACGCTGGAGAGCCCCATCCACCTGACGAGCAGCCTGACACCATGAGCAAGGAGCACACCTACACCAACGGGGAGATCACCATCATCTGGAAGAAGGACCTGTGCATCCACAGCACACGGTGCTGGCGAGAGCTGGGCACCGTATTCCAGCCCGGCAAACGTCCGTGGATCAAGCCGGAGGGCGCCTCCACGGACGCGATCTGCGCACAGGTGGAACGCTGCCCGAGCGGCGCGCTAACCTTTCGCATGAGCGATGGCACCGAGGCCCAGGGGCGCGCGTCCGATGCCTCACTGCGTGTGGAGGTGAGTCCTGATGGCCCCCTGCTGGTGAAGGGCCCCTGCACCGTGGTGCATCCGGACGGCCGCGCAGAGGAGCGCGAGCGCAACACGGCCCTGTGCCGGTGCGGGGCCTCGGCCAACAAGCCCTATTGCGACGGATCCCATCGCCGAACCGGCTTCTCCGACGGCGCCGGCCGCTGACCGCCGCCAGGCGGTTACTGACCTTCAGCATGACACCGGCACGCGAGGGGGCTACCTTTGCCCCCAGCACTTCCCGCATGTTCGCCCAGGATCCGAAGCACGTGCCCCTTACCCCCGCCCAGAAGGCGAGGCGCATCAATCTGAACCCTGACCTGTACGGCACTTTCGCCGAGATCGGCGCAGGGCAGGAAACGGTGCGCCATTTCTTCCGCGCCGGTGGGGCCTCCCAGACCATCGCCAAGGCGATGAGCGCCTACGACAAGGACTTCAGCAACGCCATCTACGGACCGGAGCCAGGCAACCGCTTCGTCTGTGAGAGCCGGCTGAAGAACATGCTACGGCACGAGTACGGGCTGATCATCGACCGCCTGAACCGCCAGGACCACCCCTCGAAGCGCTTCTTCACCTTCGCCAACACCGTTACCACCAGCACCTTCGAACGGCCGCACAGCGGTCACGGCTGGCTGGGCGTGCGCTTCCAGACCGCTCCAGACCAGCCCACCAGCGACGTGATCCTGCACTTCCGGCTCCACGACCCGGACATCAGCCTGCAGCAGGAGTGCATCGGCGTGCTGGGCGTGAACCTCCTCTTCGCTGCCGTGACGGATTGGGACAAGCCCGGCCAGATCATGGACTCGCTCTACGACAATGTGAGCCGGCACGTGGTGGAGATCGACATGATCCAGATGAACGGACCGGCGTTCCGTACCGTGGACAACCGGCTGCTCAGCCTGCAGCTGGTGAAGCGCGGCTTCACCGACGCCGTGCTCTTCGGCCCCGATGGGCAGAACCTGCAAGCCAGCGAGACGCTCTACAAGAAGAACATCCTGGCCATCCGCGGCAGCTTCCGGCCCGTCACCAAGGTGAACATCGACATGATCATGAACGGCTACAACATGTTCATCAAGGAGCAGAAGGTAGACCGTCAGAACCTGCAGGTGCTCTTCGAGATCACCCTGAGCAACCTGAAGAGCGACACCGGCGATGTGGACGAGAAGGACTTCATCGACAGGGCCGACATCCTCTGTTCCCTGGGGCAGACGGTGCTGATCAGCAACTACCAGGAGTACTACAAGCTGGTGGAGTACTTCAGCCGGTACACCAAGGCGCGCATGGGCCTGATCATGGGCGTGAACAACCT
>DDRC01000003.1:10378-14874 GCA_002342985.1 Flavobacteriales bacterium UBA2426 | reverse complement strand
CACGGTCAAAGAGCTCCGCGCCAACGGTGTCCTGACCAAGGAGGGCGGGGTCGTCGGCATCGGTGCCGTGAATAAGCTCAATGCCGAGAGCCTGCCTAAGGACTACTTCACGCGCGTCGATATCACCCGTACGCTGGAGGTGCCCTTGGCTGCGAAGAAGGCCAAACTGGCCACCACGCATCCTGCAGGGAGCTACAAACTGGAGGAAGGCGCACAGAAGCTGGTCATCACCGACCCCAATGCCTTCTGGAGCGTGAGCAAATACCTGGTAGTGATTGTGGAATGACGCCCATGGGGTGCTCAGTCCCCACCAGGCCGGCGGTCCATCTCAGGGGCTCTGCCGCTTGCAGCCGTAACTTCAACCGGCAGTGATCCGCGAACGATGCGCACGGAGTACCCCGCAAAGATCCTCCTCGCCTGGGGCGAGGCGATCAGCGGTCATGCCGGCCTCCGCGATTGGCTGATCAAGAATGGGTATCCGGAGCTCGGGCTGTTCACCTATGCCCTCCGCAACAAGCAGGATGCGCGGAAATGGCTCATGGATAACGGGCATCCCCACCTCATGGCCATCATCACCGGCATCGAGGGTGACAAGGAGGCTCTGGAATGGCTTGACCGGAACGGCATGCATGTGCTGAACCAGGTGGCCTTGGCCGGTGATGGCGACGAAGCGGCCTTCCGTTGGCTCGTCGATCACGGCCATCGGGAGCTGGCCATGATCGGCCATAAGATGCACGTGGTCAAGCGGGCCATGGATGAGAAGTACACAGACCCTCACCACTACCCGCAGGACTGACCTTCGGGGTGCCGCTCCGCGCGCCATGCGGCCACCAGCCGATTGAGCAGCACTGCATCGATGACCGCATGGGCCGTCACCGGCACCAGGAGTCCTGCCGTATCGGAAAGCCATCCGAGCCCGATGAAGACCAGTACCATGCCTGCTCCGTAGCGCAGCATGCCGGCATCGTTTGGATTGAGATAGCCATGCACGGCCACGAAGAGGACCGCCGTTGCCGGGATGCCCAGCCAATGCTGCAAAGCCCCTCTGAAGAACAGCTCCTCTCCGACACCCGCGCAAACGGAAACCACAAGCTGCATCCCTTGTCCGGGGAACCAGATACCTGCCAAACGGGCATAGCGAAGCCGTGCGGTTGCCATGGCCGGCATGGCGATCCAAGCCCACGCCAAGCGCCCCACCAGCCCCCCGAGCCCAGCGCCCAATGCCAACTGGCCAGGCCAAGCCCACGGACCGGCGATCAGGTCCATGGGTGAGCGGTCCTGCCCGATGGCGATCAGCAGCGCACCGACGCCGCCGAACCCGAGGAGCGTGATGAGCGCCAATGCCCACGCCAGTCCGGCCGTCCTCGAGCTTCCAAGGGAACGATGGCGAGGCTGACTCATGGACTGCAAACGGAGGCGCCCCTCCTGGTGGAAGGGCGCGCACCAAAGCTATCCAGGATCAATGCTTCACCACGAAGCGCTGAACCTGGCGCTGGCCATCGGCACGGACCAACCGGAGGTGGTAGATCCCGGGCGGAAGCTCATCCACGGGCAGTTGATGGGTATCGCCGAGCAACCGGTGAACAGAAAGGATGCGCCCGGTGGCGTCAACGACCTCGATGCGAGCGCCCTGCGCCCCGGCGGCCCCGATGGTGAGCCACGCATCGGCCGGGTTGGGAAAGGCCGTGAACGCGATGGCATCGGCGGCGGCGTCATCGAGGCCCACGATGAAACCGTTGCCCATCCATTCCGCGCGCCGCGTAATCGCCCAGCCACCGGCATTGATCTGGGTGGAATCCACCTGGAGCTTCAGGATCGGATACCGGACCGTCGGCACGTAGAAGTAAGTGACATTGGCGATGCGCGTGGTGGTGATGATCGCTGAGGCATCCGTGAGGTTCCGACGGACGCGCACGCGCAAGGCCTCGGGATAGACCACCGCGCCGGGAAGGGACAAGGTGCCATGGGCATCCGCATGACCGGTGACAGTGCCGGTCCTGGTCACCGGGAATCCGCTCACGGTGTAATTGGAGCCGGTGGGATCCGACCAGGTGGTGCCGAATGTGCAGGGCAGCTTGAGCTCGAGCAGCGGATCCGAGAAATTCACCGCCCCACCCTCCAGGACCGTGCGCGATCCGACCTGCTCAAGCCCCTGGGCCGTGACCGCCCAGAAGGAAGTGTCCGTTCCGCCATCGGTGCTCAGCAGCGCGGCGGTGGGTATCTGTGCGCTGGTGGGCGTCACGCTGGCGGAGAACCACCGATAGTTGCGGTTCCCGGTGTTGGGGACCAGCATGTTCCAGTAATCCATGCTCACATTCGCGCCGGCGGGCCCGATACCGGTGTAGTTGTCCACACTAACGACCGGGAACTCCTGCCCGTCCTGAGGGACATGGTCGGTGGCGGTGAGTGTGGGCTGGGCAAGGGCGGCGGCGGTGCCGAGCATGCTGGCGAGCGGCAGCGAGTAGCGAAGGGTCATGGTCCTTGTTGGTTTGGGTGGCGGAAGGTATGACGTACCTCCCCCTCCGGATGCTGCCTGGGGCCTCCGCTTGCCTTCCTTTGCGGCATGAGATTCAGCGTCAGCGAGGCCAGCGCCCTCATGCGCGACCGCCGCACCATCTACCCGAAGGACTTCTCCGACCGGGAGGTGCACCGAGAACTGATCGAGCAGATCCTCACCAATGGCACTTGGGCCCCTACGCATGGCATGACCCAGCCATGGCGCTTCTTCGTCTTCCAAGGCCCGGCGCGGCAACGATTGGCCGATTTCCTCGGCGCCACGTACCGCGCCGCCACCCCACCGGAGAAGTTCCTTCAGCGCAAGTTCGACAACCTCACGGCCCGCCCACTTCAGAGCAGTGCGGTCATCGCCATCGGTTTGGTGCGCGACCCGCACGGGAAGATCAGTGAGCGCGACGAGCTGCTGGCCGTGGCCTGCGCCGTTCAGAACATGCACCTCACGTGCACCGCCTATGGTCTCGGCGCCTTCTGGGCCACCGGCGGGCCGATGACGGGCGCACCGATGCGCGATTTCCTCGGCCTCGGACCCCAGGACCAGGCCATGGGACTCCTGCACATCGGGTACCCCGCCGTCGGATGGCCCAAAGGACATCGCAGACCACTGGAGACCGTGGCCACCTGGCACCAGGCGTGACCGATGGAACTTCCGAACCTTACGAACTACGGGGAGCACCCCGCCGATCCGGAATGGCTGGTGTTCCGGTTCGCCGACACTGCGATGGCCGAGGAATTCGCCCGGGGGCTGGCAGAGGCCGGGCTGCGGCACGAGCGTGACACGGAGCCCGGTCCGCCTTTCCTGGTGGGCGTGCGGCGCGTGCACCGCGACCAGGCCGTGCGCCTCAACTACACCGTGCTCGGGCGCCACCGAAAGCACTTCCTCCCAGACGCTCGGCTGAGGTGGGGGCTCATCGGGCTGGTGGCCCTCCTGCTGGCACTGGCCGCCGCCGGAGCCTTGCTCGGTGGCTGAGCCCTCCCCTGGCGGACGTAGCCCTGCCGTTGCCGTGATTCCCGTGCCACCGAGTGCATCGTATGGACATCTTTGGACCGTGCCCCGTTCCCTCGCCTCGCGTTTGACCCTTGCAGCCTTCTTGGCCACCGCACTGCCCGGCATGGCCCAGCGCGGGGTCACTACAGTGGGTATCCAGGTGAAACCGGTGCTCGCCCTCGACTACTTCGAGCCCATGGTGAGCGCGGAGCGCGAGCACCTGCGGTTCGAGGCTGCATTGCAGGGCGGCATCGCCTACGGGATGAGCGTACGGATCGGCCTCACGGATATGCTGAGCCTCGAAACCGGCCTGGGGCAGATCCAGCGCCGGTACCGGTTCCGGACGGTGAACGACACGAGCGGGTACGACGGCAGCGAATCGTTCCGCTACGTGGGCTATGAGTTGCCGGTTACCGCCCTTGTCTATCTGCGGCTGGGTCAGCGCACCTGGATGAATACGGCCTTGGGCGCCTCGCTCGACTTCTACCCGAGCGATGTGGAAGCAGTGACCCAGGAGAGCGGCATCTACGTGTTCAGGCGCAACTGGGCCCAGGCCGGCATCCTCGGCAACATCGGCTTCGAGTACCGCTCTGAGCGGTCCGGCTACTTCTACCTCGGCGCCACCTACCACCGGCCGTTCTCGGACATGGCCTTAGCCGACTTCACCTGGAGCTACTTCGGCCCGCCCGCCATCCGGCGCTTCAATGCGCAGGCCGGCCTGTCGGGCACCTACCTCACGATGGACCTTCGCTACTATTTCCACGAGGATCCCGACCGGCGAAGGCTGCGGCGCGAGCGGTGACCGGTGCGCCGGGCATGGGCGGATATCTTCGCCAGCTCAGCCCAGCCCTTGCCATGCACCGCCCCGCAATTCTCCTTCTCGCCCTGACCCCATTCACCGCGTTCGCACAGCCTGCGAATGACGCCTGCAGCACGGCTATCGCGCTTTCCTGCGGACAACCGGTGATCGGTACAACGGAATCGGCCACAACCG
>DDRC01000003.1:615-10258 GCA_002342985.1 Flavobacteriales bacterium UBA2426 | reverse complement strand
ACCCCGACATGCGGCACCGGCATCACCGCGCCTGGGGCCTGGTACCGCATCACCGGCACCGGAGACCAGATCACGCTGAGCACCTGCCCGGATGAGCAATTCGACACCAAGCTGAACGTCTACACCGGCGGATGCGGCGGGTTGACCTGCGTGGCAGGCAATGATGACGCGGGCAATGGCGTGTTCTGCTCCACGGTCTCCTTCGTCTCGCAGACCGGAACGGACTATCTGATCCTGGTCCAGGGCTATGACAACGAGACCGGGCCCTTCACGCTCACCGTGGAGTGCGCGCCACCCTCCCCGGATGTATGCCAAGGGGCGTTGCCCATCGCCTGCGGAGCACCCTACACCGGCACTACGGAGGGAGCCACCCCCGATGCCGCGCCCTTCTGCGGGACCGGGATCACCGCACCCGGCGTGTGGCACTCGTTCACCGGCACTGGGCAGCAGGTCACCATCACCACCTGCCCTGATGAGCAATTCGACACGAAGCTGAACGTGTTCAGCGGAACTTGCCAGGCGCTGGCTTGCGTGGCCGGCAATGACGATGCGAGCGATGGCGCGTATTGCAGCACCGTCACGTTCGTTGCCGAAGAGGGCGTCACGTACCACGTGCTGGTCCAGGGCTATGATGGCGAAACCGGCCCCTACACCCTAACCACCGCCTGCCTCTCGTGCGGGAGCCCGCTGGATGCGACCGTCACACCGCTCGATGCGAGCGCAGTAGTGAACTGGAGCAGCACCAATGCATCGGCCGGCTTCACCGTGGAGCATGGTCCCGTGGGATTCGCGCCGGGCGCGGGGACGGCCACCACAGGCACCTTGGGCGTGGATGGCCCACCCGTGTCCATCGGAGGGCTTCTCCCGGGCACTGCGTACGAGGCATATGTCCGTGAATCCTGCGACGGCTCAGAGAGCCCATGGGCCGGTCCGATCGCTTTCACCACGCTCCTTGAACCACCGGCGGCCAACGCCCTCTGCAGCGGAGCACTCCCGATCGCCTGCGGCGGTTCGGTGGAGGGCAATACGGAGGAGGGCATCCTCCTGCCCGGCCCCGCCTGCGGAGCGGCGAACATCACCGCCAAAGGACTCTGGTACGCCTTCACGGGAACGGGCGATGATGCCACCCTGAGCACCTGCCTGAACAGCGCCTTCGACACCAAGCTCAGCGTTTTCACCGGCGCCTGCGGCGCACTGACCTGCGTGGCCGGCAACGATGACGGTCCGGGCTGCGCGGGCAACACCAGTGCCCTCACTTTCCAGACCAGCGCGGGTACGGCGTACCTGGTGCTCGTGCACGGGTATGGCCAGGATGCCGGCGGCTTCACGCTCACGCTCACCTGCGCGCCAGCCTGCACCGCTGTCGGCAACGACGACTGCGCCTCAGCCACGCTGCTCGCCTTGCAGCCCGTAGGCGGCTGCGAGAGCAGCATGGGCTCCACGGCCTGCGCCTTTGCCCCGGCCACGCCCAACCCGCCTTGCGACCCCTACGCCAATATCGTGGATGCCTGGTACGCGTTCAACACCGGATGGGGAACCGACCTCTCGCTGATCCTCGCAGCGGAGTCGGCCGAGCGGATCCATGCTGCGCTCTATACGGCCTGCGATGCGCCTGCTTATGTGGAGTGCTGGATGGATGTGACGGCACCGATTCCGCTAGCAGAACTGGAACCCAACACGGACATGCTGGTGCGTGTATGGAACAGCGGCGGGTCCGAGGCAGGGTCCTTCTCCATCTGCGTTGAGGGGACCTTCAGCGTGGCCATGGAAGAATTGCCGGCCGGGACGGCCGTCCGGGTATGGCCCGTCCCCAGCGCGGGTGAATTGTGCATTCACACCCGGTCCCCACAACGGCGCATTGCGCTCATCGACCTGCAGGGCCGCACCGCGCTGGTTGCTCACCCGCAAGACCTGCTGCCCGCTCGCGTGGACATCTCCGGACTGGCTCCGGGCACCTACCTGGTGCACGGGGAAGACGGCTTCCTCGGGCGGTGCGTGAAGGAGTAGATCAATGGCGCACCACCTTCCGGGTGCTTCGTCCGCGAGCGGTCTCCACCACCAGTTGGTACGCGCCTTCGGCCAGGCCGCTCAGGTCAGCGAACGCACGCCCGTCCATGTGCATGGGGCCATCCTGGATGCGCAAGGCCTCGCGGCCTAACGCGTCCAGCAAGCGGATGCGGACCGGCTCACGGCCCGTTCCATCCACTGACACCACCAGGAGCCCGTTGGTGGGATTGGGGTAGGCGCCGGTGACGACCGGACCCTCCCCTTCACCGACCGCAGTGGCATCCCCCATCACCCTGAAGCGCCACCAGCCCTGCGGCGCCGTCATGGGCCGCACCTGCTGCTTACCGCTGTTGGCTGCCGCGTGGATGTAGTAGTAGATGACCGAACCAGCGGCCTGTGCGGGGATCGGGGCTGTCCAGACATCCCCTGGACCAGGCACCATCGCAATGGCCTGGTAGCCTGCCGTCGTATCCGTGGTCCAGTGGACCGTGGCTTCCGCGATACCCGATCGGTGACGGATGTAGGCGGAGACCCCATAGGGCTCGACGGTCTCATAGGTGTCGGTGAGCCGCTGGTGCCGGATGAGGAGGGGATCGGCCACCCCGATGGCCTTGGTGATGCAGTGTATCGCACCGCTCTGGCTGATGATGTTGACCCCATTGTCATCACAGTCGATACCGATGACACGGTACCCTGGAAGGCTCTCGCGCAGGATGCGCAATCCGGTGGTGTCGTACTGCTCACGATAGGTGGGCACCAGCACGGTCCTGTTGATGAAGATGTTGTTGGCATACGTCCGGTAACTGGCGCTTGGCGGGAAGGCGCCTCCCGTGCTGGGCGGCATGGGAATCCGGACGATGCGGTAGGGCGTTCCGAAGACGGAGTTGAAGTTGCCTAGCACGTACTGGATGTTCTGCTCGATCTGAGGGCCGTCGCTCTGCCCGGCCGGGAACTGGCCGACGAGCAGGGTCTCCTCATCGAGGAGCTTCATGTGCATATCGATGTGGTTGATGTTATCGTAGGGCAACGGCGTCATCTTCACGTAGCGCCCGGGCTGGATGCCCATGAACTGGCTCATCACCGCGTCCACTCCGGCCGCATCGCGGACAGTGATGTTATAGTCGCCGCCAGGGCCGTTCTCCTCCAGCACGAGCCCACTGCTGAATGCGGTTCCGAAGCCATCCGACATGAAGTTGCCGCCGGTATGCACCAGATCATAGGGCGCTGCAGTGGTGCTGAACACGGTGATGCCCTTCGCCTCTCCCACCTCATCGCTGAGCGCATCATCCAAAGGGCGCGGTCGGTTGTATATCCAATCGAGCAGGAAGAGGGAGTCCACCTCATTCTGGTAAATGGTCTCGGGGCCGAAGTCCCTCACCCAGATGGAATTGAACGGTGCGGTGAGGAAGGTGATGTTCTCGAGGTCGGGGAGCGGCCCGCCATAGCTGGAGTTCAACAGGTAGTTGACCACGGCCGACTGATCGGCGCACACGATGAGCACCTCGCACTCCTCCTTGGCCGCTCGCACGATCTGCTTGAGGATGCCCGGGAAGGATGTCCATGTGACGACGAGCGTTTGAACCTCCTCCCACTCGGCCATGGTGCGGACTTGGAACGGCGGGGGCGAAGTGATGCCCCGTGCGGCGAGCATCCGGCTCTCACGGTACGCCGGAATCAGCGGCACCTCCGCAGGGGAAAGCGCATGCGGCAGATCCTGCGCACCGAGTGCAAGACCGGACAAGGCCATTACGGCCGCGATGGAATGCTTCATGAGTGACATGGCAAGCGAATGTACATGGAAGGGCCATCGCCCGGGGCGCCCAGGGTGCGATCGCCGCTCAACGCACGGGCTTAGCGCCGCCGGTCCGAGCCACGATCTGGGCATGCACCGCCAATACCCCGCGCACGTAGCTGAAGACCTGGCTCCCCTTGCAGTAGCCGTTCTTCATCCCGGGCCGGAGGAAGTAGCGGGGCTTGGCCAACAGCATGACGGCACGCTCCACATGCCCCTCCCAGCGCGAGGGGTCCAACCCGATCTGCCCGGCCAGTCGCTGCGCGTCGATGATGTGGCCAGGGCCGGCGTTGTAGCTGGCCAGCACGAAGCGCAGCCGTTCCTCGGAATCGGGCACCGCCCGCAGCCAGATAGTGTCGAGCCGCGCCATATACTGCGCCGCAGCGCGGACATGGTCCTCCATGGCGCTGGAGGTATCGAGGCCGAAACGGGCCGCTGTGCGGGGCATGATCTGCATGATGCCCATAGCCCCCTTGCGCGAAGTGACCGTGCTGTCGAACCGCGACTCCTTCCAGGCCATGGCCGCCAGCAGGCGCCAATCGAAGGAGAACCCTTGGGCGTGCGTCTTGAAGTACTGATCGAAGGGCGAGATGCTGTCCGCCTGCAGTCCCTTGATTCGCCGGGCGCGGAGGGGACCAGGAGGGGGCACCGGGCCTGTGGCTGCCCGCTTCAGCTGAACGAAAGCCTCCCGAGCGCCGGTCCCCGCCTGCCAGGCGCGCAGCGCTGCCTCCAGCAGGGGGGCATTGCGCCGCACCGCGAACGCCCATGGAATGGGCTTGCCCACGGGACCCTCGAACTGAAGGATCGGGAACCGATTCGCCTCATGCGCGGCCCGCAGTCCGCTCACCAGGCAGGCAGGCACATGGCCGGACACCACGTCCATGAGCAATTCCTCCTCACCGGAACCAGGCTCCGCCTCCCCCACCGCGGCGCGGAGGGTGCGCGCAAATGCATAGTCAGGGTGCGCGAAAGGCGATGAGCGGGCGACCTTCGCGCTGTCGATGCGGGCCTCCAGGCCAAGCCGTGCATCGGGTTCAAGCTCCAGGCGCAAGGAGGCCAGGTAGGGCTCGATCTCGGCGAATGGGTCCAGCAGGCGGATGTGGTGACGCAGATCCCGGTCATCGTGCAACGGCGCGGCAATGACATCGCCCTGGCCCCGCCATAAGGCGGCCAGGAGGGAATCGGTCTCCGTCACCGCCACCGGCCTGATGGCCAACTCATGCTCCTTCGCGAACCGCTTGAGCCAGTCGAATGCGAGTCCCCTATCGCCGCCGGGGCCAGGCTCCCACACCAAGGGGTCGCGCAGCACGAGCACGCGAAGGGTATCCGTTGCGATGAGCGGCAGGTCGCGCACCGCAGACTCTCCTTGCCATACGTGGCCATGATCATCCAGCGCGCTCCGCGACAGCACCCACGCGAAGACGAGCATGAAGGCGGCGCTCGCTGCCATGAATACCCACCAGCGCCGTTTCATGCTGCCTGCAGATGACGGATGATGGCCGGCAGGAATTCCCCGAACTCCTGCTCGAAATCGGCGATGTGATCGGCGAGCACCGCTTCGGCCCCTGCCATGCGCGCACCCAACGGAACCCGCACGGAGAGCCCATGGAGCGCGGCGCCGATGCCTTCGAGCGAAGCGTATGAGGTCAGCCAGTCGCCCTGCACCATATAAGGCAGCATGCGCCGGGTACGCTCCGGCATATGGCCCTCATGCGCACGCAGCAGGCGATACATGCGGGCGCTGAATGCCGCCAGCGGCTCATCGTGCCACCGCCTCCAATCGCGGGCAAGCAGGTGATCCCTGAACAGGTCCATCACCACCGGCGCGTAGTGCCCGGCGTGTGCCCGCAGCCGCACATGGCCGGGATGACCCATCCGATGCCCATCCGTGAACGCATCGATGCGCCGATGAAGGCGTATCCCGCGCTGCAGGCCCGCGCTGAACCGCGACAGGTCGCGGCCCTTCACGGCATCCGCCATGAAGTTGCCCGTGATCACCAGCGGATCGTCGCCGCTGAGGAACAGATGGCCCAGGAAGTTCATCGCGCCGCAAGGTAGCCCCGTGCGGGCCGGCCGGCCCCGCTGCCAGCCGCTCATGTGATCGGCGAGGAGGAGCGCACGAGGCAGGGTACCTTTCGCACTCATCCATGGATTGGCAGCACGTCGGCATCCTGTCCCGCATGCCCCGCAAGGCTTTGTATTGGGCGGCCCAAGTCGTCGGCTGGGGATTGTATTTCAGCCTCTCCGTGCTGGCCAGCTACATCGATGGCACCTACACGGCCCGGGTGTGGGATGTGCTCATCCCGGAGATGGGCGTTGGCTTGGGCGTGAGCCATGGGCTTCGATCGGTGATCCTGCGCCGGCGATGGCTGGAGCATGGCATCGGCCATGTCCTGCCCCGCACCATCCTGGCCGCGCTCCTGCTCAGTGTGCCCGCCTTCCTGGCGGAGAGCCTGCTCGTCCCCCTCGCGTTGAGCGATGCGGCGCCGGTGCTGGACCGAGCGCCCCTTGATCACCTCGGGCGCCTGATCAACTGGACCCTTCTGCTCACGGGGTGGAGCTTCCTCTACTTCGCCTACAGCTATTTCGTGCGGCACCGCCGCGAGGAGATCCGCAACCTGCGGCTGGAGACAGCCAATCGCGAGAACCAGCTGGGCACCCTGCGCGCGCAGCTGAATCCGCATTTCATGTTCAATGCGCTCAACGGCATCCGCGCCCTGGTCGATGAGGACCCCGAGCAGGCCAAGCGGGCCATCACGCAGCTGAGCGCCATCCTGCGCAATGCCATGAGCACGGTGAAGCGGCGGACGGTGCCGCTCGGCGAAGAGATCGACATCGTGAAGAACTACCTGGCGCTGGAAGCCATGCGCTACGAGGAACGTCTGCGCGTGCGCTTCGACCTGGAGGAAGGCTTGGGGCGCGCGCAGGTCCCTCCCATGCTGCTGCAGACGCTGGTGGAGAATGCCGTGCGCCACGGCGTGGCCCAGCTCGCCGGCGGCGGTGACCTGTTGATCGGCGCCCACCGCCAGGGCGATGGCCTGCTACTCTCCGTGCGCAACAGCGGGCACTACGAGCCCGGGAAGGTCAATGGCACGGGCATCGGCCTTCGCAATACGCGCCGCAGGCTCGAGCTCATCTACGGGAGGGACGCCACCATGCGCATCAGCAACCAGGACGGCATGGTGGTCACCGAGGTTGAACTACCCATGATGAACCCAGGAGGCTGATGGACGGACGAGTGCCCGAGCCCTGTCCTCCGCCCCCCCAACGCACAACCCGAACACGCATGAAAGCCCTGATCATCGACGACGAGCGCCTGGCGCGAAAGGAACTCGCCACCCTGCTGGAAGCCCACGATGGCATCGAGATCGTCGGCGAGGCCGCGAACGCCGATGAGGCCGAGGCCCTCATCGCGGAGAAGAGGCCCGACCTCCTGTTCCTGGACATCAACATGCCGGGGCGCAATGGCTTCCAGCTTCTGGAATCCCTGGAGCATGCGCCCCATGTGATCTTCGTCACTGCCTATGACGAGCATGCCCTCGAGGCCTTCCGGGTGAATGCGCTCGACTACCTGATGAAGCCCATAGACCCCGCGCGGCTCGAAGAGGCCGTCAACAAGCTCCCGCGCACGGCCGAGGAAGGCGCTCCCCAACGCGAGGTGCTGAAGGAGACCGACCAGATCTTCCTCAAAGACGGCGAGAAGTGCTGGTTCGTGACCTTGAAGGACGTGCGTTCCTTCGAGAGCGAGGGCAACTACGTGCGCGTGCGGTTCGGCGACCAGAAGCCGCTGGTGCTGCGCTCGCTGAACAAGCTGGAGGAGAAACTGGATCCGCTCGTGTTCTTCCGCGCCAACCGCAAGCACATCATCAACCTGCGCTGGGTGGACAGGATCGAGCCTTGGTTCAGCGGCGGGCTCATGGTGAAGCTGAAGCACCAGGGCAAGGATGGCGAGCAGGAGGCCATTGAAGTGAGCCGGAGGCAGGCTGCCCGGTTCAAGGACCTGCTGAGCCTGTGAGGCGGATATTTGCGCCATGAGCGACGGCTACGTGAACACCACCACCGAGGGCGGCATCGCCACGGTCACCTTCCATCACCCCAAGAGCAACAGCCTGCCGGGCCACATCCTGCGCGGCATGGCGGATGCCATCACCAAGGCGGGCCATGACCCCGCCACCCGCGTCATCATCCTGCGCAGCGAGGGCGACAAGGCCTTTTGCGCCGGCGCCAGCTTCGATGAGCTGGTGGCTATCGCGGATGAGGCTCGCGGCCTGGAGTTCTTCCGCGGCTTCGCGCACGTGATCAACGCCATCCGCACCGTGCCGGTCTTCGTCATCGGCCGCATACACAGCCATTGCGTGGGCGGCGGCGTGGGCCTGGCCTGCGCTGTCGACATCGCCTATGCGCACAGCAGCGCCAGCGCCCGCCTCAGCGAGCTCGCCGTGGGCATCGGCCCCTTCGTGGTGGGCCCGGCCGTGGAGCGCAAGGTGGGCACCGGCCATTTCGGACTGCTCAGCGCCACGCCCGCCACGCGCCGCAGCGCACAGTGGTGCGAGCAGCACGGCATCTACGCGGAGGTCTTCGATACTGTGGAAGCACTCGATGCCCGCATCGATGCCCACGCGAAGGAACTGGCCGCTTACAGCCCCGAAGCCATGACCGACATCAAGCGCGTGCTGTGGAAGGGTACCGAGGATTGGGACAGCCTGCTCATCGAGCGCGCGAAGGTGAGCGGGCGCCTTGTGCTGTCGGAATTCACACGCAGCGCCATCGCGACGTTCAAAGCGGAGGCGGCCAGGAAGTGAGCGCGCATGCCGGTGGCGTTTCGGCATCGGTCCAGGCGTCTGGTCCGGTGCCTGTCATGAACGGCTGACAGGGCTCAGTGCAATCGCCGCATCGCCACGCCCGCTCTTCCTCACGCTGCTCCAGCTGCACGACCCGCAGGGACCCAGGAAGCGCTTCGCCCGATCGGGAGGCAGGCTACTCCTCCCCGTCCACGGGCGGCGTATCCAAGGGCTGTTCCTCGATCGGCTCCTTGTACTCCGGGACTTCGCGCTCAGGCAGATTCGTGGCGAAGAAGGCCGGCTTCAGGCCTGTGTTCAGCGTAATCGCCTTCACCTTCATCACGAGTTCGCCCATGGGTCCGCCGCTCTGGGTGATGGTCCGGGGAAAGCTGACGCCGCCCGAGGGCTCGTAATCGGCATACTCCGTCGTGATGACATAGGTGCGCTCATTCAGGTACTTCTGCTCCATCCGCTTGACCTTGAGGCCGGATTGGACATCGTAGTAGTCGCCCACGCTGCCGCCGGAGCTGAGCATCACCTGCAGCTTGTGCGCCGGCCGCCCGTCGACGCCGATGCGCCCCGCGAGGATCACTCGCTCCGCCGTGCGCGCGTAATGCAGTTCCGGCACCGCATGGCCATTGAAGATGAGCTCCCCGAGGTCCATGTCCTCCAGTTCCTGCTCGCCCTGCGGCCCGCGTCGGGCGGCCCGCTCGCCGTCGAAGACCTCTTCCTGGATGAACGCTCCATTGCTCTTCGTCTCCGAGCGGAACAGCCCGTCAGGCCCGTACCACTGCACGATGCTCAGCGGCATGCCCTGCATCTCCGTCTCGATCTCCATCCGCAGGTCCGTGATGCGACCGATGGCCTCACGGCCGCCGATGGCGGTGAGGTAGCGCTCGATGACCTGGTCTGCGGTGAGCCCGGGCACCTGCTCGAACTGCTCCACGAAATAGTCGCCGTTGTGATCGAGCTCGAGCACGGCGGGATTCGTGGCCCAGCTGAGGGGCTGCAGCCGTTCGCGGAGCTTCTTCGCATCGCCCACCACCAGGATCACTGCGTTATC
>DDRC01000003.1:0-495 GCA_002342985.1 Flavobacteriales bacterium UBA2426 | reverse complement strand
TACCACCAGGATCACTGCGTTATCAGGGTGGAGGAAGGCCTCCGCCGCCGCTTGAACGTCCGCAGCAGTAACCGCTTCCAGCCGCTTCAGGTAGGTGGCGTAATGGTCCTTCGGCAGCTCGTTGAGGTAGGTGTTGAGTGCGAATCGCGCGATGGTGCGCGGATCCTCCAGGCTGCGGCCGAAGCTGCCGGCCATGTACCGCTTGGCCAGATCAAGTTCCTCGGCGGTGACGGCAGTGCTCCGCATGCGCTCGATCTCCCTTATGGTCTCCGCGATGGCGCTGTCGGTGACGGCCGTGCGCACATTGGCGGTGGTGTGGAAATGGCCGTTGAACCGGTCCGACTCCAGGGTCGCGTAGGTGCCATAGGTCCAGCCCTTATCCTCCCGCAGGTTCTGCATGAGCCGGGCATTGAACACACCTCCGCCCAGGATGGTGTTCATGACCTGGGCGCTGAGCGCCCGGGTATCCTTCGGATGCAGGTTGATCGGGAAGGC
>DDRC01000143.1:2161-3659 GCA_002342985.1 Flavobacteriales bacterium UBA2426 | reverse complement strand
AGATAAGCAGGAGGCCGGCCGCCCCGCGGTGCGGTGGGCGGTGCGCGTGCCGCTGGACGCGGGGCTGGCGCAGCCGGCCCGCTGCTGGTTCTGGGGCGAGAGCCCGATGGCCAATTGACGGTGCCGCGGGCGGCCCGGCGCGCCCGGCCCTTGGCGGAGGCGCAAGGACGGGCGCTCCCGGGGCGATCCATGGCGGCGCCTATCTTGGCGGGGCCATCACCAAACCCATCGCCATGAAGCACTTCTCCGCATTCGCCCTTGCCGCGCTCCTGCACGCACCGCTATTCGGGGCCATGGGGGGGCCGGACGCCTACGGCTACCTCTGGAAGGACAGCAACGAACCGGACGGCCCGGTGTACAACTGGATCGACATCACCACCACCGGGCAGATGGTGATGGGGCTGGGCGACGACAATGTGGTGGGGCCTTACGTGATGGCCACCGATATGCCCTTCTACTGGTACGGCCGCAAGAACATCTGGATCGGGAGCAACGGCTACATCGCCTTCAATGGCGGCAACATCGCCTCGCCCTTCCCCACCATTCCGCTGGGCGGCGGCACGAACGACTACGTGGCCGTGATGGCGGCCGACTTCAACTTCCTGGGCGCGGGCAACCAGGGACGCTGCTACTTCTTCGACAGCGAGGACCAGACCATCGTGAGCTGGGTGGGGGTGCCCTTCTGGTCGCCCTCGGCCCCGACGTACACGGGCAGCAACACCTTCCAGGTGATCCTGAACAAGCTGGACAGCACGATTACGGTGCAGATCCAGCAGCAGACGGGGCTGACGCAGAACAACGACCTGCTGCTGGGGATCGAGAGCGTGGCGGGCACCATCGGCCTGCAGCACAGCGCGGACGCGTATCCGGTGGGCGGCTATGCCATCCGCTACTACATGCCGCCGGCCTCCACGCTGCAGGTGCTGGACGGCGTGGTGAACTGGAGCACCGACCCGAGCAGCGGCGGGGTGTTCCGCACGCGCAACGGGCAGCCCTTCCAGATGATCGCCAACGCGCTGAACGTGGGGAACACGGCCCTGACGGGCTTCACCCTCTCGGCGCAGCTTCTCAACAGCGGCGGCAGCGCGCTGCTGAATGCCTCGCAGGGCATCGGCCTGCTGGGCCCCGGGCTGGACACGACGGTGAATTTCCCGCCCACGTGGGTGCCCAACCCCGCCGGCACCTACCGGCTGGTGAGCAGCGTGAGCGGCATCGCCGGTGAACTGGTGACGGCGAACAACCAGCGCACGCAGGAGATCGTGGTGGTGGACACCGCCACGGCCACCCACGACCTGCGCTACCATGGCCTCACCGACGACGGCGTGGGGCTGAGCTGGAACGGCGGCAACGGCGGGGTGGGCGTGTACATAAAGCCGCCCTACTACCCGGCCTATGCCACGCACACCACGGTGCGCATCGTATCGAACACGGGCGCCGCCGCCTACACCATGAAGGTGTACGATGATGACGGCGTGGGCGGGCAGCCGGGGACGCTGCT
>DDRC01000143.1:0-1954 GCA_002342985.1 Flavobacteriales bacterium UBA2426 | reverse complement strand
TGGTACATGCTGGGCGCCAACATCAGCATAGCGGTGGACATCACGCCGCCCTTCTCCCTGCGGACCTACGAGGTGATCGATGGCGTGTGGGCGGAGTACCGCGACCGCGAGAACCAGGACTTCTTCATCGGGCTGCGGCTGGCGCAGGTGCCGGTGCATGATGTGGGCTGCAACGGCTTCTTCGGCCTGGCCGATGGCCAGAGCATCGGCGGGCAGACGGCGGTGCGCGCCTGGGTGCGGAACTACGGCAACCAGCCGGCCAGCTCCTTCAACGTGCACTACCGCTTCGGCAATGGCCCGGTGACCACGCAGGCCTATGCCGGTGCCGCCATCGCCCCGGGGCAGCAGCAGCTGGTGACCTTCAGCAGCTACTTCGTGCCCACGGCGGAGGCGACCGATGCGCTGTGCGCGTGGACGAGCATGCCGAGCGACGCATCCACGGCGAACGACACCTCGTGCGTGAGCATTGAAACGTATGTGGGCCTGGAAGAGCTCGTGGAACTGGGCGTGACGCTGGGCCCTGTGCCGGCCCATGATGCGCTGCGCATCACCGGACTCCCTTCGGGCCGGTGGGAAGCACGGGTGCTGGATGCGGCCGGGCGCGTGGCCCAGAGCGGCAGCTACCCGGTGCAGGGGGCGCTGGTGCTGAGCGTGGGGGAGCTGACGGCGGGCGCCTACGTGCTGCTGCTGAGCGACGGCGTCGCGTGGCGCTGGGCCCGCTTCGTGGTGGAGCGCTGAGCGGGGTGGGCCTCGGCTACCTTTGGCCGCCCGCGAAGGGGCGCGAGGTTGCATGCTCATCACCGAACGCTTCGTCATGATCAACTTCCCCAAGACGGGGAGCTCGTTCGCGCGCGAAGCCATCCGGCAGTGCCATTGGCATACGCCCACGCTGCGCCAGCGCATCGGCTGGCGCCTGGGCCGCCCCCAGCGCATGTTCAAGGACCTGCTGATGAAGCCCTACCACTTCAACAAGGCCTTTGAGGAGCGCGCGCGGCCGGTGGCGCACGGGGGGGTGTGCCAGATACCGGCCGAGCACCGCGGGAAGCCCATTGTGACGGTGGTGCGCGAGCCCTTGGCGCGCCTTGTCTCGCTCTATGAGTTCCGGGCATGGGCACAGGACCCCCGGCCCAGCCTGGAAGAGGTGAAGGCGGCCTTCCCCGCATTCCCGGACCTGTCCTTCGCCGACTACTTCAGGATGCACCTGGGCATCGGCTACGCGAGCGCCGCACCGCCCGGCATGCGCGCCACCGTGGGTCCCCTTACGCTGCACTTCATCCGCCTGTTCGCGCACGACCCGCTGCGCACGGCCCTGGCGCTGGAGGATGGCATGGACCTGCGCCGGGTGTACGACCAGCACTTCCCGCGCATCACCTTCCTGCGCACCGAGCGGCTCAACGAGGAACTGTACCGCTACCTGCGCGGCATGGGCTACCCTGACCGCGCGGTCGCCTTCATCCGGCGCAAGGGCAAGGTGAACGCCACCGGGCGCAGCCAGGAACGGTACTTCACGCCGGCCATGCTGGAGGAGTACCGGTGGCGGGAACGTTTTTTCTACCAACTTTTCCCCGATTACCTGAAGGCCTTGCCGGCGGCATGACCGGCCCCCACCCCTGAACCCACCCGAGATGGAACGCGATACCCGGATATTCGAACTGATCGACAAGGAGCGCTGGCGCCAGACCGTGGGCCTGGAGCTGATCGCCAGCGAGAACTACGTGAGCGACCAGGTGCTGGAGGCACTGGGCAGCGTGCTCACCAACAAGTATGCGGAGGGGCTGCCCGGGAAGCGCTATTACGGCGGCTGCGAATTCGTGGACGAGGTGGAGAACCTGGCCATCGACCGCGTGAAGCAGCTCTTCGGGGCCGCGTGGGCCAATGTGCAGCCGCACAGCGGGGCGCAGGCCAATGCCGCGGTGATGCTGGCCTGCCTGAAGCCGGGCGACACCATCCTGGG
>DDRC01000179.1 GCA_002342985.1 Flavobacteriales bacterium UBA2426 | reverse complement strand
GAAGTCGAGGTCCATGATTTCTGGTAGGATGCCGGTGGCATCGGCGGTTTCAACTAGCGTGTTCATTGTTGCTGGTGTGTGGGCAAAGCCCGGTTTGAGGGGTTCTGTTCAGCGGCTTCGTTCAATCCCGCTCGATGCGCACTGTGGCATCGTGAAGCCAACGGGGCAGTCGTGGAAGCTCTACATGGTTGCTTGGTTCAGTTTAGGTGTTGTTGCTTGCCAATCCCACACCCCGCCCCGCTCCTCGAACTTGCCTTCATCATACCCCATCTGCTGGATGGCGATGCGGGTGCCCACTTCCAGGATCGGCAGGCTGTAGCGGTGCGTGCCCTCGGCATTGTCGAAGAAGCGGCCTGCCGGATCCACCATCACATAGCTGCCGCGCACCTGGGCATTGGTCTCGGGTACGATGCGGGTGATGTCCGCCAGTGCGGCATGGCGCTGCACGAATGCCTCGAACTGCGACTCGGTGACGGTGAGCGCATCGATGTGCGCATCGTTCTGGCCGATGATGGGCAGGGCCTGAAGCAGCTTCCACCGTTGGGGTTTCGCGTAACGGATGAAGGCGCTCAGATCCTCCTTCCAGTTGAGGCGGTTCACAACGGTGTTCAGCTTCAGGCGGAAGCTGTGGGCCTTCACGCGGTCAACCAGGGCGAAGTAGCCTTCAGCGGCGATGGGCGTACGACCCGTGTTGGCGCGACCGATGGCCCGGTTGGTCTGCTCGTCAAGGCTGTCGATGCTCAGCGCCACCCAGTCCAGGTGCGGGCGGAGGTTGCTCAGGTAATCATCCGTGAGGCGGCTCCCGTTGGTGACGATCATGGTCGTCATGCCGGCCTCCTTGGCGGTGCGGATCAGCTCCGGCAGCCAGGGGCATAGGGTGGGCTCCCCCCCGGCGAAGGTGATCTTCTGGAAACCGTGGGCGGCCAGGTGGCGCACCACCTCGATGGCCTGCTCCTTAGGCAGATGGCCCTTGGGCAGGATGCTGCGCTTCACATCCTGGAAGGTGGCGTAGCAGAACTTGCAGCGCATGTTGCAGGGCTGCCAGAGGTGGAAATTGACGGAGGGAATCATGGCTTCGGGTGTTCGTTGCCGAAGCTTTTCAAGGGGTGCGCCAGATCCCCACGCGCAGGCATGAAAGACCCTGTGCAGGAATGAAAGCGGCTAATGGAGGAATGAAAGCGGCGCGCGAGGAGCTCAGTTGAGCCGCTTCCGGACCGCGGGTCGGTAGTTCTCGGAGACCGGGAGTTCCTTCTCCACGAGCTTTCCGTGCCTATTCATCACGGTCACCCGCATGACCTCACCCTCCAAGGGTTTGGCATGCGCTGCATTGACGCGATAGGACTTATGGATCGTGAGGAACTGTTCCTCCACGAGCCCTTTCCCCTCCATCGTGCAAAACGAAAAGTCCACCAGCACGCCAGGTTCACGATCGATGAAGTGGATCTCCTTGTTGCCTGACGCGGAGCCAATCCTCTTATCAGCGCACAAGTACACGATGCTGTTGGGGGCGAATGTCCTCCTGCCTTCGTCTTTCAGCTCAAGTGTGATGCCAGCCGGCTTCGTCATGGCCCGCACCTGCTGGATGAACTTGGGCAGAACGGCGTTGAGCTTGTCGCTTGTAATGGGCTTGGTGATGTACACCACCGGCACCTCCTTGAACTCCACGTTCAGCGTGGAAACGCCTTCATAGAAATCGCGCATCTTCCCTGATACGAACAGCACAGGCAGACGGAGTTTGGCAGCCACATCCAGTCCGCTCATGGACTCTCCTGCCAGGTCGATGTCCAACAGCAATATGTCGGGCTGGGTGGTCTTGACCTTTTCCAGGAACTCCGATGGGGTTGCGGCCCAAACCACCACATCCACAAGCTCGGTGCGCTCCACCTCGTACTTGAGGTCCTTCAATAGCTCCTTGTTGTCCTCCAGGAGGGCCACCTTCAGCTTGCTCATGCCGCGAACTGGATGGTGAGGATGGCGTGGTACTCCTCCTGTGTGCTGCTGGTGCGCACCTCGTAGCGGCCGGCCATGAGGAGCTCCAAGCGCTTCTCCATGTTGGCGAGGCCAAGCCCCCCAAGCCGACCATCCGGCTTCTGCCTGATGCGGTTGGTCACGTGCAACTGGAAGAGCTGCCTGTTGAGCTTCACCCGGATCCGCAGGAACTCCGGGTGGTCCTTGTCGCCGTGCTTGAAGGCGTTCTCGATGAAGTAGGCGCTGATCAAGTGCGGAACCGACGGCTGTCCGTATGCCGGTGCGCTGCGGTCCACCTCCTTGGTGTCGATCGCGATGGCGTCCACCTCAGGGAGGAAGAGATCGTTGAGCCGGAGGTAGGTCTCGATGAAGCCTAACTCGTCCTGCACGCTCACGAGGTGCGTGCGGCCTTTATAGAGGATGTACTCCAAGGTACTGGAAAGGGAATCCATGCCCCGGCTCAGCTTGCTCGCGATGGTCTTGAGGTTCGCTAGGATGTTATTGAGCGTATGGGGCTGCAACTGGAACTTGAGGTGCTCGGTGGCGAGCAGCGCATTCTCCGCCTCCAGCTCAGCCTTGGCATTGATCAGGGCCTCCTTCTCCGCACGGAGGCGCTCCTGCACCCGGCGGGCCTCGCGCAAGCGCGTATACAGGACCACCACGAGCACGGGCAGCGCCAACAGCAGCAGCAGCAAGACCAGTCCGCCGAGATCGTCCATTCTTTTCTGCTTACAGGTTTGAGGTATCCGAAAGTAGGCTTCTGCTCGAGATCCCCACCGGCTATCAGCCTCCCGGCCCCGCCGCCTTCCAGCCAGCAGCCTAGGCCCATCGGCTCAAGGCCCATCGGCCCTCAGGCCCAGCAGCCCTTCTACAAAGCCGCGCAGTAGTCCAGCGGCCCTTCGGCTGCGCCGCCCCATGCCAGTGCACCCGCATCCTATACCAAATTCTAAGGGATGCCATCAGCTCCCCCAAGCTCTTCAGGCCCAACAACCACCGGATCCACGTCCTATGGTTCGTGCCCTGCCCCACAGCCCGTGCGTGCCTGATGGCTCTTAGCCTGCCCAGACCTGAAACCAGGCCCTCGGCCTTGGGCTGGGATGGCGAATGCCGAAATCCGTTCGGTATCAGCGGACGACTCCCAGGCCCCATCACCCTGACCATACCGCGAGCCGAAAGCCCCACGCTCAACCAGCCAGCGTATGTGAAGACTATGCCGAAGAACAAGGTAGGCTTGTTCATATCGCAAAGTCCCGCACGAGTTTTCAATACGGCTTGTGGTGGAAGGCCTCTATTGTGAATATGATGTTCAATTCCCCGGATTGCTCGCTGAATGCAGTTTCCAGAAGGCATTGGTGCCCACAATAGCACGAGCGACAGCTCCTGCGCCCTTCCCTTTGTTGAAATCGTCGCATAGTTGATTTTCAACAGTGGATATTACTCACTCTCCAATTGCAATGTTTACGAACCGTTGTGCTCGCAAAATGCCCTATTCACCAAATACGGAAACCAAATGGTGAGCCCCAGCTTCCATGTCGCCGCCCATTCGGTGATCTTAAAGCCAATGGCCACCCAGGTCCATCTAGGGGCCATGGCATCACTTCATCCGGGCAGCGCCAGCTGGCTGGCGGCCTCCATGCCGCGCGCAGCCCATCCCCTCACCGCAGGCCCTGCTGTGATGCGTGTCAACGCGATCATGCCGTTCGGCATGGAGGCGATGTCGAACGACATCGAGGCCATGACATACAGCATGGATCCCATGTCATATGACAAAGGGATCATGTCGTTTGACAAAAAGGGTTTGCTGTTCGGCAAAATGCCCATGCTGTTGAGCAAAGCCGCTTTGCCGTTCAACACGAGCCTGATGTCGTACGGCATCGTCCCGTTGCTGTACGGCATAGCGGCGATGACATGCTGCATCGCGATCCTGCTGTTCGACAAAAAGCCTTTGCTGACCGTCATGAAGGGGGTTCCCTGCCTGTCCTCGCGGGCGGCCATCACCGGCCTCTCCGCACGTACCCGCAGGCCCGAAGGCGCGCACGCGCTCCAGGTGCCTTGGCGTTCCGGTCGCGGCCCGCCGCTGCGGCACTGCTCGGCAAGAGGGCCGCCACGCGTGCCCCCGCCTCCGATCGGCCCGATGCAGGCCGGTACCCGTGGGTACAGAACTGCATCACCGCCTCAAGGCCCGGCGTTACAAGGGCCTGTCCAAAATCGAATCACATGAGCAAAATCGTAAGTGGGACCGGACGTCTCACGTCCGCTCAACTGGCCGCGAAGGCCGACTTCATCATCGGTCGGATGACCGACAACCTGGCCTTCCCGAACCCTACGCCCACCCTGGCCGCCATCACCGCGGCCACCGCTGACCTGCGCGCGGCCATCACCGGCGCACTGGATGGGGGCAAAACGGCCACGGCCATCAAGAATGCCCGTCACAAGGAGCTCCGCAAGCTGCTGAACCAGCTGGCCGGGCACGTGGCGAGCGTGGCCGAGGGCAACGAGCTCGCCATCCTGAGCAGCGGCTTCACCGTGCGCAAGCCCGGGCAGCCTGCACCGGAACCGGCCAAGCCCGTTGATGTGCGGGCCTTCATCAGCGACCACACGGGACGCGTGGACCTCACCTGGGCCCCGCTGGAGCCTGCGGTGACCTACCACATCCAGTGGACCGCCGGTGACCCGAGCGATGAGCGGGCCTGGCAGCTCGTGGCTGTGAGCACCCGCTCCAGCGCGAAGGTGACCGGCTTGCCCAGCGGGCAGGTCTCCTACTTCCGCGTGGCCGGCATCGGCACCAAGGGCATGGGCCCCTGGAGCCAGGTGGCCAGCACGCTGGTGAAATAGGCGGGGGCAGTGGAGCCGTTGCAGCGGTCTTCCACCACCCCCACGCTTAAGTAGCCACACCTGTCACTCCGAAGAAGTGAAGGCCCTGCGAAAGTAGGGCCTTCGCTTTTCCAGCACCGATCCGCAAGCACCGCCCCCCCAACCGCCCGGCCCCGCACCGCGCCCCATCGCCCCATATCCCGCAACTTCCACCTTGCGTAGAACCGCCGCCATGGAGATCCGCCCCCTCCTCCCGCACGAGCTCGAGCAGGCCGCCACCTGGTGGTACGAGCAGTACGCGCTCTTCCTGGGCCGCCTGCGCTGGAGCGTGCGCACGCCCTACGCCATGGCCATCGGCGCGGTGCGCTGGGGCGAGGTGGAGGCCTGCGGCACCGCCCTGGTGAGCGGCGCCACGGGGCGCATCACCGCGCTGCGCGGCGAGCGGCCGCAGGAGCGCGAGGCGGTGGCGCAGGCGCTGGTGGCCGCGCTGGAGGGCGCCGGCTGCACCGGGCAGCTGGTGCACGCCGCCCCGGCCGACACCGCCTTCTGGGGCGCGCTGGGCTTCACCGCCGGCACGCCGCTGCTGCGCTACACCGGCGGCCGTTTCGTGCAGGCCACCTGGGACGGCATCGAGCTGCTGGAGCCGCACCAGCGGCTGGGCCTGCTGCACCTGGACCGCAAGGCCAGCGGCGAGGACCGCGGCACGCTGCTGCTGGAGCACGAGTACCTGGGCCGCGCCTACGCCGAGCGCGGCGCCGTGCAGGGCTTCACCCTGCCGCTGCTGGGCGAGGGCCTCATCGTGGCCACCGAGCCCGAGCTGGGCCTGGAGCTGC
This sequence comes from Flavobacteriales bacterium UBA2426, assembly GCA_002342985.1. Lineage (GTDB taxonomy): Bacteria > Bacteroidota > Bacteroidia > Flavobacteriales_F > PHOS-HE28 > PHOS-HE28. Next base: position 4,113 of record DDRC01000179.1, on the reverse strand, counting down.
AGCGCTGGCACTTCCCCGTGCAGGAGCACCTGCTGCTGTGGGAGGGCAACAGCGCCCACCTGCACCTCACCGCGCGCGGCTACCGCCCCGAGCCCCACGCCCTGCGCATGACGCGCGGCACCGTGCCGCCCCACCGGCCCGCGCTCCTCTTCGCCGAGCCCTTCGCCGCGGTGGAAGTGGGCTGAGCGCGGAGCCCGCACCCCGCCGTTGAACGGAGAAGCCCCGGCCTAGGCCGGGGCTTCTCCGTTGCGGGCATCGCCGCGCCATCAGAACTTGAACAGGTAGCCGAGCGAGAAGAAGCCGCTTCCCTTGAGGCGCGTGGTGGTCGGGTCCTCCGGCCGCTCCGTGTACTTTCCATCCACGGCATACACCGTTGACAGGCGCTGCACATGGCCGAACACCGCTCCAGCGGTGACCATGAGCATGTGCTTGCGCCCGAAGGACAAGCCGGGGCCGATCAGCAGCCGTGCACGGGCCTTGTCGCCAATGGCCACGCCGGGGCCGAGCGCGAAGTGGTAGCCCAGCCAATCCCGGCCTTCGCACTTCCTGCCGAACATGAAGAGCGCCGACGCGCCGAACTCCGCCTTGCCGGGCGATTCGCTCACCAGGGTGAATTCGTCCTTGGTGGTGCTGTCGTTCACTTGCGTGGTCGTCTTCAGTACGGAGTACGCCTCGTCGTGCAGGCCCGATACGAAGAAGCCGAAGCTCGCACCCGTATAGGACGGGGCATCATCCTTGAAGCGGAGCGTGGTGCCATAGCCGCTGAGGTTGGTCTTCGCCCCCTCAAGCGGGTCGACCCGCAGCGCAATGGTGCCGGCGCCGCCATTGTACTGCAGGGGGGCCGAGAGGTAGTCCTGCTCATGATTGTTGCCGAGCAGGACCAGGGTGCCCAGGAACTCCGTCACCCGCTCCACGCTGAGCGCAGCGATGGCCTCATCGAGCGTGGACCCGAGCTTCTTCTGCCCCTCGGTCACACGGCCATGCAGGTCCTTCAGGTCATCATCGCCCGCGATGGCTTCCTTGTTGCCGGTGTAGTAAGTGCCATACGCCTCGGCCCGTGCGCGGGCGCGCGAGCGGGCCTCCACGAGATCGGCGCGGTGCGCCAGGTAGCCATCGGCCAGTCCATCGAGCGAGAAGTGCCTATCGGCCAGCTGCGGCGCAAAGGCCGCGTCAGGCTGCGCGAGCTTGGTGCGCAGGATGAAGCGGTGCGCATCGAGCGTCTTCCGGTCGGTGGCATCCTTGATGCCGATCACGGCATGGGCCTGCTGCTCCAGGGCATCGAGCTCCTCCTTCATCCGCTCCGCGGTGGCCATGCGCTGCAGCCTTTTGTAGTCTTCGGCGGTCAGCTTGATCGCCGCCTTCGCTTGATCCCACACGTGCAGGAAGACCCGCACCTTCCTCCCATCGGTTTCATTCGCCATGGCCTTCGTCATGGCACTCTTGAAGGCAGCCGGCGCAGTGGCCACCAGCCCATCCACCTCCTGTTGCGCAGGGGCCAGGTCCACCTGCCCTGCGGCATGCTCTGCAATGATCTCCTCCAGCGGCAGCACATTCACGGGTGCAGTGGGGGCGGCCTGCGCAGCCAGGGCGGTCAAGTTGCCCGCGCCGGCCGCCAGGGCAGAAAGGGCCTCCACGCCGAAAAGGCCGAACGTCGGGAAATCCACGGGCTTCGTCGTTGTGGTATCGCGGCCATTGAGGCTCACCCGGTAGAGGTTGAGGTTCACCCCCTTCACGCGCACGCGGTAGTAATCGCCCTTCTTCAGGTTCTTCATCAAGGACAGGTCGGGAGGGGCCGCACAAGGCGACAGGTCAACCACCACCTCCCTCACCGCTGGCGGCGGGCTGCAGCGCACCGGGCGTGGAGCGCAGCACTCCACCGCCTGCTCATAGAGGCTGCCCACCGCGTACCGCAGCAGCAGCATCGGCGCATCGGCAGGCGTGGCGTCGCAAGCGTAGTAGCTGATGGTGCTGCATCGTGCAGCCGGCGCATCCAGCGCACACGGGGAGTAGATGGCGATGCGGCAGCTTCCATCCGCGGCTTTGTAGTGCAGGTACTGCATGCCTGCACCAGCGGCCGCAGCAGCGGCAACACCAGCAGTATCCGACTGCCCCCGCGCAATGCACGGCGCCAGCGCAAGGGCGACGGCGAAGGCGAGGAAGCGGGGCGCAGGGGCGATCGTCTTCATGGCGGTAGGGATTTGGTAGTGCGAAGCACGCCCGGTGACGCGCGCACGAAAAGCGTAGTTCTCACCCCCCGCCACCACGTCTTTTTCACCTTGCCGCGCGGGGTGCGGCCCCTTTCCTTCGCACAGGCAGCTGCCCTGTCCGCTGCCTCCTTGCCGCCCGCCGAAAAACACCTGCTTGATTGTGCCGGATGACCGGATCCCTCTAATTTGCTCCCCCTACCCCGCTCCCGGCCGGCCTCCCTTGCACCGACCGGGCGCGCCCAACCAACCCCCTACCCCTACCTGCCATGCTGTTCTCGTCCCTGCATTCGCGCGCCCTTCTGTGGGCTGCGCTCACCGGCGCTGCGCTCTGCGCCCAGGCCCAGGTGAACCCCAGCCCACGGGGCATCCCCTTCACCGAGGAATTCCCCACCGGCACCTTCAGCAGCTACCCCAGCGGCTTCCAGGGCTGGAACGGCGTGAACGGGGGCAGCACCACCACCTTGGCGCTGGCCGCGGCCAGCACCCCCACCGGCAACGCCACGCTCACGGCAGGCACCCCCACCGCGGGCGGCGCCGCCGGCCTCTTCGGCACCAGTGGGCGCATTGCGGTGAACACCAGCGGCAACGCCACCAATGGCGTGAACCAGCTGATGATGGCCTTCGATGCCACCTACTATACCGACATCACCCTGGAGTACGCGGTGTACAGCCAACTGGCCCAGCCGCGCACCATCGGCGTGGTGGCCCAGTACCGCGTGGGCACCAGCGGCGGCTGGACCTCCATCAGCCCCAGCAGCGGCTCCAATCCGTATTCCCAGGCAGGCGCTGTGGGTACCGGCCTGAAGACCACGGTGAGCGCCACGCTGCCCCCCGCCTGCAACAACCAGCCCGTGGTGCAGGTGCGCTGGGCCATCTGGCGCGGCACCGAAACGGGCAACAGCAGCGCGCTGGCCTTCGATGACATCAGCGTGAACGGCTCCCTGGACAGCGACCTGGACGGCACCCCCGACGACAGCGACCCCTGCCCCTACCTGGCCAACCTGGCGCCGGGCAACAGCTGCGACGATGGCAACCCCGCCACGGTGAGCGATGCGGTGACCAATGCCTGCAACTGCGAGGGCATCTACCTGAGCGATGAGTGCAACGCAGCCACCTTCCTGGGAGCGGCGCAGCCCACCCTGAGCTGCACGGCCACGCTGGGCACCACCGAAGGGGCCAGCTCCAGCGGTCCCCTGGGCTGCGCCGGCGGCGCGCCGGCCGATGTGTGGTACTACAGCTATGCGAGCAACGCGCAGGGCATCGCCTTCATCGACCTGGTGCCCGGCACCGCCGCGGGCCTGGGCGTGGAGGTGCGCGACATCGACTGCGATGGCGCCGTCACCTATTGCGCTGCGGGCAACAGCCATACGCTGTCGGTGCAGACCGGCCAGTACTTCTGGTTCCGCGTGTTCACCGCCACCCCGGGCACCTTCACGGTGTGCGTGCGCGAGCCCTTGGGCAACGACGATTGCGCCCAGAGCATCTACCTGGGCGGCGCCCAGCCCTATGGCAGCTGCGTGCCCACGGATGGGTCCACCACGGGCCTCACCGCCAGCGGCGGCGCGTGCAGCGCCTCCGCGGCTGATGCATGGTACTACATGAGCGCCGCCGGCGGCGGCAGCACCTTCATCGACCTGGTGCCCGGCACGGCCGCCGGAATGGGCATCGAGGTGATCGAGTACGATGGCTGCGTGAACGCCAACAGCATCTACTGCGCCGGCGGCAACAGCCACAGCGTGCCCACCCTCTCCGGCCAGACCTACTCCATCCGCGTCTTCACCGCCACCCCCGGCAGCTTCTCCATCTGCGTGAGAGCGCCCCAGCCCAACGCCGCTTGCGCCGGTGCGGTCTAAATCGACAACAACGATCCCGCCAGCTGCCCAGCCAACGCGGCGGCCGGCACCAC
>DDRC01000106.1:5160-9937 GCA_002342985.1 Flavobacteriales bacterium UBA2426 | reverse complement strand
GACGCCCGGCACGGCTGCCAGGGGCCTGAACGCGCGGGGCAAGCGGGGGCAGATCGTGGAGGTGAATGGCCATCCCGGGTTCGTGGGCGTCGTTCCACCCCGAGTAGCGCAGCCCGGTGGCCAAGCCGCACCCGCTCTTCATCGCGTGCGTGAAAGCGGCCAATGAAGCAGGTCGAGCCGGTCGTGGGGAAGGCGCAGGCCTGATCGCCACCCACGCCCCGCCCGCCCTCCGCGCCCACTACCGCTGCCCGGCTATCTTCGCCCGCCCTCGCGAAGCCCTACCCGCGGAAGGTCAAACCCAAGGAATGGACAGGAATTCAGTCATCGGCATCATCCTCATCGTGGCCATCCTCTTCGGCTACACCCTATGGACCATGCCCAGCGAGGAGGAGCGTGCCCGCTATGCGCGTGAGCAGGACAGCCTGGCGCAGGTAACCGCCCAGCAGCTGGCCGCGGAGGCCGAGGCCAAGCAGGCCGTTTCACCCGCCGAGGCGCCGCCGGTGGCGGCCCTCCCCGATAGCCTCTCGCCCGCCGATTCGGCCCTGGTGGACAGCTTGCGGGCCGCCGCACTCACCAAGCGCTACGGTCCCTTCGCTCCGGCCAGCCAGGGCGAGGCCAAGGATGTCACCATCGCCAACGAACGCCTGCAGGTCACCCTCAGCACGCATGGCGCCCGGCCGCTGGTGATGCTGCTGAAGGAGTACCGCACTTACGGGCAGAAGCCGCTGGTGCTGGCCGATCCCGACTCGGGCACCTATGAGCTCAAGTTCATCGTGGGCGCCGCCGATCTCAGCACCCGCGACCTGTACTTCAGCGCGGAGCAGCTCGGTCCCGACGCGGTGCGCCTCACGGCCCCCACCACCGACCCGGCGAAGAGCCTGCGCATCACCTACCGCCTCGACAGCGCCTCCTACTTCATGCACGCCACCATGGAGTTCGCCGGCATGAAGGGCGAGGTGGACCCCCGCAACCTGCTGTTCCGCTGGGAGATCGCCGGACTCAGCAACGAGAAGCACCAGCCCAGCGAGGTGCAGAAATGCGGGGTCTACTACAAGTACTTCAACGACGATCGCAACTACCTCAGCGAGACGGACGCCGACCAGCTGCGCCTCGAGGGCCGCACCAACTGGGTGGCCTTCAAGCAGAACTTCTTCACGGTGGCCATGGTCAGCGAGGAGGGCTTCTCCAGCAACGGCAGCGAGGTGGCCATCACTCCGCTCACCGCCGCCACGCACACCAAGCACTACGCCGCCAAGCTGCTCTTCGAGAAGGGCCGCGATGCGGAGCCGGCCGTGGCCATGCGCTACTACCTCGGCCCCAACCATTTCGGCACCCTGCGCCGTACGGAGATCGCCGACTTCCAGAAGATCATGGACCTGGGCTGGGGCATCTTCGGCTGGATGAACCAGTGGCTGGTGATCCCCATCTTCAACTGGCTCGACGGCTGGGGCTGGAGCTATGGCATCATCATCCTGGTGCTCACCGTGGTCATCAAGCTGCTGCTGATGCCGCTCACCTACAAGAACCTGGTCTCCAGTGCCAAGATGCGCGTGCTCAAGCCAGAGATGGACGCCATCAACGAGAAGTTCAAGGATGGCGACCAGCTGAAGAAGCAGCAGGCCACCATGGACCTCTACCGCAAGGCCGGTGTCAACCCCGCCAGCGGCTGCGTGCCCATGCTCATCCAGCTGCCGGTGCTCTATGCCATGTTCCGGTTCTTCCCGGCCAGCATCGAGCTGCGGCAGGAGCGCTTCCTCTGGGCCGATGACCTCAGCAGCTACGACAGCATCTTCGAGTGGAGCCAGTACATCCCGCTGCTCAGCGACAGCTACGGCAACCACATCAGCCTATTCACCCTGCTCATGGCGGCCAGCACCATCGTGTACTCGCTGATCAACCAGAAGCAGATGCCCACCCAGCAGGGCATGCCCAGCATGAAGCTGCTCATCTGGCTCTTCCCCATCATGATGCTGTTCTTCCTGAACAACTTCAGCGCGGGCCTCAGCTATTACTACCTGCTGGCCAACATCATCAGCATCCTGCAGATGACCGTTCTCAAGAGCTGGTTCGTGGACGAGGGCAAGCTCCGCCTGCAGCTCGAGAGGAACATGCGCACGCCGAAGAAGAAGAGCAAGTGGCAGCAGCGCCTTGAGGAGATGCAGAAGCAGCAGCAGCGGCGGAAGTGAATCCGTGGGGGATGCCCCTGGAGGCGACGGCCGGCCTGCCCGCTGTGCCGGGCGAATGAATAGGTTTGGGCAGGGCGGCCGCTGAGGCACGCCATTCGCTAAGCACGCATCATGAAGCACATCATCCTGCTCTCCTTGGCCGCAATGGCCTTGGCCTGTTCCGGCAACCGCCAGGCCTCGGCCGGTGACCCCGGTCCCGACCCTGAGCCCGCCGCCGCCGCAACGCCGGCTCCTGCCGTGCCGCAGCTGGGCGGCGCCGCGCCGGCCGATTCGCTCTTCATGAGCCTGGAGCGCACCCCGTGCTTCGGGCCTTGCAAGGCCTACCGGATCGACCTGTACCGCTCGGGCTATGCCGTGTACGACGGCCGGCTGAACATGGAGAAGGAGGGGCGCCATGCTGCGCGCATCGGCGCCGACACGCTGCGCACCATCCTCGCCTTGGCCGAGGAGAAGGGCTTCTTCGCCATGCAGGACAAGTACGATGCCGAGGTCACCGACCTGCCCAGCACCTTCCTGCGCATCGCCGCCAACGGCAAGGACAAGCGCGTGATGGGGCGCGTTGGCCAGCCGCCAGCCTTCAAGCAGCTGGTGGCCGACATCGAGGCCCTGCTGCTCCCGGTGCCTTGGAAGCCCCTGCAGCCGGAACCCTAGGGTCCGTCACACCGTGCTCCGTTGGTCCCTCAACCGTCCGTCACGGAAGGGCGAACGGGCTACATTTGGCGCCCCTGCCGGCGCGATACGGCCGGTACGGACCGAACCAACCCCTCAAGCATGAAGAAGTTCCTTTCCCTGTTCCTGGCCGCCGTGGTGGCCCTGGCCGCCAATGCCCACGAGGGCATGTGGCTGCTCACCAAGCTCAAGCAGGTCAACGAGGCCGAGATGCAGAAGCTCGGCTTCAAGCTCACCGCCGAGGACATCTACGACATCAACAGAAGCGGGCTCAAGGACGCGGTGGTGCGCCTTGGCCGCGGATTCTGCAGCGGGGAGATGGTGAGCGCCGAGGGCCTCTTCCTCACCAACCACCACTGCGGGTACGATGCGGTGCAGGGCCTGAGCAGCGTCCAGAACGACTACCTCACCAACGGCTTCTATGCCATGGACCGCAAGCAGGAGCTCCCCGCCGGCTTCAGCGTGAGCTTCCTGCAGCGGATCGATGATGTCACCGCCCAGGTGATGGCCGAGCTCAACGATGGCATGACCGAGGACCAGCGGAACGAGAAGATCCAGGAGGTGGCCGGCAAGCTGAAGGCCGCCGTGGGCAAGGAGAACGGCCTGAGCGCCGACTTCAAGACCATGTTCGAAGGCAATGAGTTCTACCTCTTCGTGTACAAGACCTACCGCGATGTTCGCCTGGTGGGCGTGCCGCCCAGCGCCATCGGCAAGTTCGGCGGCGACACCGACAACTGGATGTGGCCCCGCCATACGGGCGACTTCTGCCTCTTCCGCGTCTACACCGGCCCCGATGGCGAGCCCGCCGACCCCAGCGAGGCCAATATCCCGTTCAAGCCCCGGCACCACTTCCCCGTGAGCATCGCCGGCGTGAAGGAGGGCGACTTCGCCATGGTGATGGGCTACCCCGGCAGCACCGACCGCTTCCTCAGCAGCCACGGCGTGAAGCTCGCCCTCGACATCGAGCAGCCCAGCCGCGTGAAGATCCGCGGGAAGAAGCTGGAGATCATGAAGCAGGACATGGACGCCAGCGATGCCGTGCGCATCCAGTACGCCAGCAAGTACGCCAGCATCAGCAATTACTGGAAGTACTTCATCGGCCAGCAGCGGGGCCTTAAGCGCCTGCGGGTCTATGACAAGAAGAAGTCCCAGGAGGAGGCCCTGATGGCGTGGGTGAGCGCCGACGCCGGCCGCAAGGCCAAGTACGGCGAGATCATCAGCCTGCTCGAGCGCGGCTACTCCGACCGGGCCAAGTTCGAGAAGGCCAGCACCTACATGGAGGAGGCCGCATTCGGCAGCGAGATGGTGGTACTGGGCTTCCGCCTCATGGGCCTCAAGGGCCAGCTGGAGAGCGACCCCAAGGATGCCGCCAAGGTGAGCGCTGCGGTGGCGCAGGTGCAGGCCATGGCCGAAGATTTCTGGAAGGACTATAACCCCGCCACCGACGAGAAGGTGACCGCCGCCATGTTCGCGCTCCTGCGCAGCGATGTGGAGCGCGACCTGCAGCCGGGCGTCGTTTCCACCATCGAGAAGAAGTTCAAGGGCAATACCGAGGCGTGGGCGAAGGCGGTCTTCGCCACCAGCCTGCTCACCGACAAGAAGCGCCTTGAGGCCTTCCTGGCCAAGCCCACGCTGAAGGCGCTGCAGAAGGACCTGGGCTTTCAGGCCGCCGAGAGCTGCCTCAACCACTGGCGCAACGTCATCGGGCCGGCGGTCGGCGCCACCGAGGACGACATCCAGAAAGGCTACCGCCTGATGGTGGCGGCCATGCGCGAGATGGAGCCGGGCAAGAGCTGGTACCCCAACGCCAACAGCACCATGCGCCTCACCTACGGCACGGTGGGCAGCTACGTGCCGATGGACGGCGCCTTCTACAGCTTCGAGACCACCCACAAGGGCATCCTGGAGAAGGAGGACCCCAC
>DDRC01000106.1:3416-4867 GCA_002342985.1 Flavobacteriales bacterium UBA2426 | reverse complement strand
TGCTTCATCAGCAACAACGACATCACCGGCGGCAACAGCGGCAGCCCCGTGCTGAACGGCAATGGCGAACTCATCGGCATCGCCTTCGATGGCAACTGGGAGGCCATGAGCGGCGACATCGCGTTCGAGCCCGAGCTTCAGCGCACCATCAGTGTGGACATCCGCTATGTCCTGTGGTGCATCGATAAACTGGCCGGCGCCGGCCACTTGGTGAACGAGATGACGGTGGTGGAGCGCAAGCCGGCGGAAGAGCCCAAGGCCGAGGCCCCCGCACCCGTGCCCGCCCCTGCGCCTGTGAAGGGCTCCGTGAAGCCCGCTCGGAAGTGATCGCGGACCGGACGATACGGAGCGGCGGCCCTTGGGCCGCCGCTCTCATTCGATGGGCAGGCGGGCGCTCCCCTCGCGCTCCACGGTGCTGATCACGGCGCCAACGCTGGCCATCAGCGGGGCCATCATCAGGCCGATCAGCGGCACCTTCATCAGCAGGCTGAGGCAGGCGCCATTGGCGATGACGGCCCCGAACTGCGCATTCACCGCGCGGGACCGCTCCCCGATGCGCATGCGGCGGCGCTCGTACACGTAATCGAACATGGAGAAGCCGTAGAAGTAGGCCGAGACGGTGAAGAGGAGGATGAAGCTCACAGGGCCCGCGATCGGCAGGAAGAAGGTGGCCACCCAGACCACCACCGAGACCAGCAGCTCCAGCACACCGTTGCGCAGCGCGATGAGCGCGCCCCGGAAGGCATCCCTCATCAGTTGCCCCCAGCTGAAGGGATAGGCCCGGCCCGTCAGGCGCTCCTCGGCCAGTTCGCTGGCATAGGCGAAGAGCGGGGAGAGCAGGATGAGCACCAGGTACTTGTTGGCCACGAAGAGCAGGTAGATCACGCCCAGCCGCACCGTCCAGCGCACCAGCCAATGGCTCGCGCTGTTCAGCCAGCCCTTGGCCTCCTGCATGGCCTCGTGCTCCTGGGCATCAGCCTCGAGCCTCAGGTTGGCCGTTGCCCAGGCTGCCGCCTGGTCCACGGCGGCTTCCATGGCCCAGATGAAGCCGATGGTGAGCACGATCCACAGGGCGGCGGGCAGCAGGTACATCCAGGCCATGCCGTTGCGACGGATGAAGCCGTGCGCCCGGAAGAAGCCGGAGAACCCGCGCTGAAGGTCGCTGGAGAACGCCATGATGCGAAGATGGCGGCTCCGGGCCCGCATTGCATCGTTAAGTTTGCCCCGGCCCCGCGACCGATTCGCGTTGGCCATGCGCCAATGGACCTCAGCAAGATCATCACCATCACCGGCAAGCCAGGCCTTCATCGCGTCGTTGCCCAAGGCCGCCAGGCGGTCATCACCGAGTCGCTCGTCGATGGCAAGCGCAATCCGGTGCCCATGAGCGTCCGCATGAGCAGCCTCGATGAGATCAGCATGTTCACCACCGGCGAAGACGTCCCGCTGAAGGA
>DDRC01000106.1:0-3210 GCA_002342985.1 Flavobacteriales bacterium UBA2426 | reverse complement strand
GGCGATGATGAGGCGCTGTGGGCGGCGCTCACCAAGGCGCTCCCCACCGCCGACCGGGAGCGTATCTATCCCAGCGATGTCCGGAAGCTCTTCACCTGGTACGGCCTGCTGCTGAAGGCGGGCGAGTTCGCCAAGGCCGATGCCGCCAAGGGCAAGGAGCCGGAGCACAAGGAGGAGGCCCCAGCCAAGAAGACCGTGGAGAAGGCGGTGAAGAAGAAGGCCGATGCGGCCGCCAAGGTGAAGCCAGGCGGCACCAGCGCGGCCCCGAAGGCCGCCGCCGTCCGCCGGGGAGGCCAGCGCGGCAGCTGAGGCCCCGGGCGTCGGTGCGAACATGCGGGAGGACCTGTCCGTTGGTCTTCAAGGCCGGCGGAAACCATGGCATGCTCCAGGCGGTGACTCCCCTAACTTTCCCGCCCCTGCGCCAGGAACCATGAACCGCATCCGTACGCTCTCCGTCCGCACGCTCATCCTCCTCGGAACCATCGGCACCATCGGCCTGCTGGTGGCGTGGGACCAAGGGGCCCTGCCCAAGGCGAAGGCCTATCACACGCCCGCCGAGCTGGAGGCCTTCCGCGGCGGCGGCCAGGGCCTGGCCAGCGGTGCCAACAACTTCTTCCGCGCAAGCGGCGACTGCTACGGCTGCCACGGTCCGGACAACATCGGCCCGGTCTTCGCCAACCGCGATGCCAACGGGCATGACGTGAACACCATGGACGACTGGCGCAGCACCATGATGGCGAACAGCGCCCGCGACCCCTTCTGGCGCGCCAAGGTGAGCCACGAGGTGAGCGTGAACCCCAGCCATCAATCGGCCCTGGAGGACAAGTGCACCAGCTGCCACGCGCCCATGGGCCGGCACGACAAGTTCATGATGGGCCTCGGGCATTACAGCATTGCTGAGATGGTGCAGGACCCCGTGGCGCTCGACGGCGTCAGCTGCATCGCCTGCCACATGCAGAGCACCGATAGCCTCGGCCTGCACTTCAGCGGTGAGCTGCGCTTCGACCCCGGCGTGGTCTATGGCCCCTACGGCGATGACGACGATCCGCCCCTCTTCGGTGCGCCCATGGAGAGCTTCGTGGGCTACAACCCGCTGTACGGGGCGCATGTGAACGAGGGTGCCTTCTGCGCCGGCTGCCACACCCTCGTCACCGAGACGGCCGACCTCGAGGGCAACCTCACCGGCGACACCTTCGTGGAACAGGCCACCTACCACGAGTGGGTGAATTCGGCCTACAATACCGAGGCGGATCCTGAGAACGGGGTGAGCTGCCAGGCCTGCCACATGCCGCGCACCAACGATGCCATCGTGATCTCCGCGCTTTACGACTTCCTAACCCCACGGAGCCCGTTCGGGAAGCACCACTTCGCCGGCGCCAACGTCTTCATGCTGAACCTGCTCAAGCACAACATCGCCGAGCTGGAGCTCACGGCCAGCTCGGTCCGCTTCGACAGCACCATCGCGCGCACCACGCGCATGCTGCAGCAGCAGACGCTCCTGCTGGAGACCTTCGTGATCGACCGCACCGCGGAGACGGCGTGGATCGATGTGAAGCTCACCAACCTCGCCGGCCACAAGTTTCCCAGCGGCTACCCGGCGCGTCGGGCCTTTTTGGAGCTGCACGTGAAGGACTCCGATGGCAACACCATCTTCCGCAGCGGGAATTGGGACGGCACCTACGAGGTGGTGGGGCATGATGCCGATTGGGAGCCGCACCACGATGTGATAACCAGTCCGGATCAGGCCCAGATCTATGAGATGGTGATGGGTGACGTGAACGGCGACAAGACCACCGTGCTCGAGCGCGCGCTCTTCCCGTTGAAGGACAACCGCCTCACCCCGCTGGGCTTCACCACCAGCCATCCTTCCTACGACACCACGCTCATCGCCGGGGTCCCTGCGGAGGACATCGACTTCAACCGCGATGAGAACGGCTTGGAGGGCAGCGGCTCCGACATCACCCACTACCAGGTGCCGATGAACGGCTACTCCGGCGCCATCACCGTGGAGGCCCGCGTGTGGTACCAGTCCGCACCGCCGCGCTGGATGGAGGAGATGTTCGCCTTCAGCACTCCCGAGATCGACTCGTTCCGCGATATGTATGAGGCGGAGGACGGCTCGCCCGTGCTGGTGAAGGAGAAGGTGGTGGTGGACATGAGCCTGGGCCTCGACAACCTGGCGGAGGCGGGCATACGCGTGTTCCCCAACCCGGTGCGCGACGGATTGCTGCGCGTGGAGGGCCTCGATGCGCGCACTGCACGCATCACGGTGCATGACCTGAAGGGCGCGCGCATCGTCGAGTACAGGCCCGGCGGCGAGCGTTCCTGGACGGTGAGGCTGCCTCAGGGCGCTGCCACCTACCTCGTCACCATCGAGGCAGGGGGCCGCCGGTTCGTGGAGCGCGTGGTGGCCTACTGAGAACGCGACTACCTTTAGGCATGCGCCTCCACCTCCTGCTCCTGCTGCTCCCGCTCGCCATGGCGTTCCGCGTCCATGGTCAGCATCCTGTCATCCAAGCCGTGATCGAGGAGGTGCGCATCGACTCCATGATGCGCTGGGTGGGCGAACTGAGCGGTGAGGTGCCCGTGCGCATCGCCGGTACCGAGCACACCCTCCTCAGCCGGCACAAGAACAATCCCGGCAACGACCTCTCGCAGGCCTGGCTGGAGCAGAAGCTCATGGAGCTGGGCTATGCACCGGTGCTGCAGCCCTTCAACGCCACGGGGCGCAACATCCTCGTGACCAAGCCGGGCAATGGGGCCACGGAGGAGATCGTGATCATCTGCGCGCACTACGATGCCATGCCCGGCAGCCTCACTAACGCTCCTGCAGCCGACGATGATGGCAGCGGGGTGGCGGCGGTGCTCGAGGCCGCGCGCGTGCTGCGCGACATCGACTTCGTCCATCCCATCGTCTTCGCCCTGTGGGACGAGGAGGAGCAGGGCAAGATCGGCAGCGCCTTCTATGCGGGCGACATGGCTGCGGACGATGCCCCCATCAAGGCGGTGGTGAACATGGATGCCATCGCCTACGACGGCAATGGCGACGCCAAGGCCCGCGTTCACACCCGATCAATCGCCAATTCGCAGGCCATCGCCGATACGGTGTTCTCCGTGCATGAGCAATACGCCATCGGGCTCGACCTCATCCGAACCGATCCCGGCGCCACCTACAGCGACCATGCCTCCTTCTGGACCGAGGGCTATGGG
>DDRC01000182.1 GCA_002342985.1 Flavobacteriales bacterium UBA2426 | reverse complement strand
GCGGGAGGGGCGCCGGCGGTCCCTAGGACGCTTTGGAAGTCCTGAGGCGAGCAGCTCATGAGCATGCTCAGGGATGCGCCCATGATCGCATGCCTTATGTTCATCGTCGATCGGATTGTGACAGCGCCTTGCGCCAATCCTCCGGGATCTCCACGGCGCAGTTCCGCGTGTAGTCGAAGCAGACCATCACGCTCCGGCCCTCGGCGCACAGCGTGCGTGCCCCGTCATCGAGCCGCACGATGCGGTAGTGGAGGTCGAAGCTCTTCCCGCCGATGCGGCCCGGCCGGCACTCCGCCTCGATGCGGTCATGCAGGTGGACCGGTGCCCGATAGTCGATCTCATTGCGCGCAAGGATGAGCCCCTGGGTGCGCCAATCATGCCCTTGCGGGATGAATCCGCGCAGCAGCTCCATGCGGGCCAGCTCGAACCAGTGCAGGTACACCCCGTTGTGGACGTGGTGGGCCATGTCCGCATCGGCGAAGCGGATCTGGATGGGGATGATGGCAGGCTGCATGGAACGGGGCGTCAGGGGCGGGTGCTCACCATGCGGGGCGCCACCTTCTCGGGCTGTATGCGGGAAGCCACGGCGGCATGCACCGCCTCCTGCACCCGGGTGCGGATGCCGAGCTCGAGCAGCTTGTTGGTGGCAGCGCTGGGATGCACGCGGTTGCTGAGGAAGATGTAGACCACCCGCTGTTCGGGGTCGGCCCAGGCCATGGTGCCCGTGAAACCGGTATGGCCGAAGCTCGCATAGCTCACGCACTCGCAGGTGGGGCCGCCTTTGCCATTGCGCGCGGGCTTGTCCCACCCCAGCCCGCGGCGATTGCCGGCGCCATCGGGCTTGCAGAACTGGCATTTGGTGAACTCCTTCACCACGGATTCGCTCAGGTAGCGCACACCGCCGTAGGTGCCGCCATTCACCAGCATCTGCATCACCTTGGCCAGGTCGTTGGCACTGCCGAAGAGCCCTGCATGGCCGGCCACGCCGCCCTTGATGGCCGCACCGGGATCATGCACATCGCCCTGGATCAGCCGTTGGCGGAAGAGGCGATCGTCCTCCGTAGGAGCGATGCGCTCCTTGGCGAAGCGCTCGTAGGGCCTGTAGGTGAGCGTGGATGCGCCAAGCGGGCCATAGAACGCGGCGCTCAGATACCGGTCCAGGGGTTGGCCCGTGGTGCGTTCGATCACCTCCTGCAGGAGGTAGTAGCCCATGTCGCTGTACACGTAGCTGCCCTTCGCATCCAGCGGCGTGTCCAGCACCCACTGCAGCAGGCTGTCGCGATACGCTTCACGGATGTAGAGGCCTTCGGCCACGCGCAGGCCATGCGTGGCCGTGGAACTGTCGCTGGCCACGCCCGGCTTGAACCGTCCATCCTTCATCAACCGGTTCTGGAAGGGGATGAAGGGCTTGAGCCCGGCCTGGTGCGTGAGGATGTCGCGTAGGCCCATCCGTGCATGAGCGGGATGCTCATCCTCGATCTCGGAGAGGTAATGGCCGAGCGGCTTGTCGAGGTCGATCCGCCCTTCATCCACCAGCTTCATGAGCGCCAACGTCGTGCCCGCCACCTTGGTGATGCTCGCCAGGTCGTAGAGGTCATCGGTCCTCACGCTGCGCTCCTTGCTGTAGGTGCTGTACCCATAGGCTTTGTTCCACACCACCTGGCCATCCACCGCCACCAGCACCTGCGCGCCGGGGTAGGCCTGCGCCTTGATGCCGCCCAGCACGATGTCGTCGATGCCGCTGAGGGCAAGGCTTTGCAGGCCGAGCGCCTCGGGCATCGCGTAGCCCATGCGGCCGAGGGGCTCCATGAGCCGCCCGTCGCCCGCACGGTAGAAGGAGGAGGCGGTGACCGGAAGCCGGCCGCTGGTGCCGATGGCGCCGAACAGGGCCTGTGCCACGAGGTCCTGGGTATCCTCGTTCTCCTCATAGGCCACCACGGTGCTGGAGAGCAGCTGGGCGCCGTAAGCCCGGGCCAGCCGGTAGGGATTGGCGAAGTGCACCAGGATGGTCGGCTTGCGGGCGGCGATCTCGCGAACGATGTCCATCGCGCCCTCGGGGATCCCGAAGTCGCCCTTCACCCGCCACGATGTGCGATGCACGCTCAGGATCACCTGGTCGTAGGGCTCTAATGCCCGGCAGAGCGCCATCAGGCTGTCGCGCCTCATGGATTTGTCGCACCGGAGGGCGCGCACGTCGGCATAGCGCCGCAGGGCCTGCTGGAAGGCGTTGTTCAGGCTGTCGCCGATCACCACGCTGGCGATGCGCGCCTTGGCGAGGTCGCTCAGCGGCAGCAGTCCGCGATGGTCGTTGAGCACGGTGATGGCGCCGGCATACAGGTCGCGGCGGAGCTGCGCCGCCTGCGAAGTATTGAGGTCGGCATGGAGCCCTTCCAGCGCAACCGTCGGCCGCCGATTCAGTCCCGCCCACTCCTTGGCGCGGAGCACCTTCAGGCATTTGTGGTCGATCACCGCACGGTCCAGCTCGTTGGCGTCGATGGCTTGGCGGATGCGGGCGATGGCTTTCACGGGATCCTGCGGGAAGAGCAGCACGTCGTTGCCTGCCATGAGCGCGCGCAGCTCGATCTCGCCCGGCTTGTCGGCGTTCGCCACGCCCTTCATGTTGAGCGCATCGGTGAACACCAGGCCCTGGAAGCCGAGCTCGCGCGCGAGCAGGTCGCTCACGATGGGCCGGCTCAGCGTGCTCGGCAGGCCCTTGGCGCTGTCGAGCGCGGGCACCTCCAGATGGGCCACCATCATGGCGCTCAGGCCCTCCTCCACGAGCCGCTGGAAGGGATAGAGCTCCAGCGAGTCGAGCCGGGTGCGGCTGTGCGCGATGAGCGGAAGGGTGTAGTGGGAGTCGGCGTCCGCATCGCCATGGCCCGGGAAGTGCTTCGCCGTGGCGATGACGCCGCCGCGCTGCAGCCCGCGCATGTACGCGATGCCTTTGCGCGCCACGTTCTCGCGGTCCTCCCCGAAGCTCCGGTCGTTGATCACCGGGTTCGCGGGGTTGTTGTTCACATCCACCACCGGGCTGAAGCTCACGTGCACCCCGAGCCGCCTCATCTGGCGTGCGATCTCAGCGCCCATCCGCTCTACCATGGCATCGTCCTGCAGCGCGCCCAGTGCCATCTGGCGGGGGAAGCGCACAGTGCTGTCGAGGCGCATGGCGAGGCCCCACTCCAGGTCCATGCCCAGCAGGAGGGGGGTCTTTGCCGCCGCTTGGTATCTGTTGGTGAGCCGTGCCTGTCGGACCGGCCCCCCTTGGAAGAAGATCAGCCCGCCGATGTTGCGCTCGCGCACGAGCTGCTCGATCTCCGCCTCATGCTTCGCGTCCTTGTTGCTGTATGCCGCCACCATCAGCAGCTGCGCGATGCGCTCGTCCAGCGACAGCGTGCTCAGCACCGAGTCGGCCCAGGGCGTGGCGGCATGGAGGAACGGCGGCACGCCCTGGTGGCGGGGCGGTTTCTCCGCTGATGAAGTGGCCGGCGGGGCGCCACCCGCCGTCAGCAGCCCTGCTGCGGCGAAGAGGAGCGGTATGATCGGTCGTCTCATGGCTCGGCGCGAAGCTACCCGCACGCTATCGGGGCGCCCGGCAGGATCCGGGCCAGTTTTGAACACGCGCGCGGTGGGTGGCCCATGGGATCAACTCCGCCGAGCTGGCGATCGGTATGCGGCGGCCTCGGAAAAAGAGGAAAGGCCCCGGTAGCGGGGCCTTTCGCAGCGTTCGTTGAGGCGTGCCTCAATGCAGGCTCAGCTTCTTCTCCAGGTCCTCGAGGTAGCCGCGGAACTGCTTGTCGGTCTCCTGCAGGTTGTTAACCGTCCGGCAGGCGTGCAGCACGGTGGCGTGGTCCTTCCCGCCGCAGTGGGCGCCGATGTTGGCCAGCGAGCTCTTGGTCATCTTCTTCGCGAAGTACATCGCGATCTGGCGCGCCTGCACCACCTCGCGCTTGCGCGTCTTGCTCTTGAGCAGTTCGATCGGCAGGTCGAAGTAATCGCACACCACCTTCTGGATGTAGTCGATCGACACCTCGCGCGCGGTGTTCTTCACGAACTTGTCGATCATCTGCTTGGCGAGCTCCAGGTTCACCGCCTTCTTGTTCAGGGAGCTCTGGGCGATGAGGCTGATCATCGCGCCCTCCAGTTCGCGGATGTTCGTGGTGATGCTGTAGGCGAGGTATTCGACCACCTCCTTCGGCAGGTCGATGCCCTCGGCGTACATCTTCTTCTCCAGGATGGCGATGCGCGTCTCGAGGCCGGGCGTCTGCAGGTCGGCGCTCAGGCCCCACTTGAAGCGCGAGAGCAGTCGCTGCTCCATGCCGGCCATCTCCACGGGGGCCTTGTCGCTGGTGATCACCAGCTGCTTGCCGCTCTGATGGAGGTGGTTGAAGACATGGAAGAACACATCCTGCGTCTTCTCCTTGCCGGCGAGGAACTGCACGTCATCGATGATGAGCACGTCCATCATCTGGTAGAACTGCGTGAAGTCGCCGGTGGTGTTGTTCTTCACCGCCTCGATGAACTGCTGGGTGAACTTCTCGGCGGGGACGTAGAGGATCGTCTTCTCCGGATGGTGCTTCTTGATCTCGATGCCGATCGCATGCGCCAGGTGCGTCTTGCCGAGGCCGACCCCGCCGTAGATCAGCAACGGGTTGAAGGCGGTGCCTCCGGGCTTCTGGGCCACGGCGTATCCGGCACTGCGGGCCAACCGGTTGCAGTCCCCTTCGATGAAGTTCTCGAAGGAGTAGTTCGGGTTCAGGTGGCTCTCGACCTTGATCTTGCGCAGGCCGGGGATGACGAACGGGTTCTTGATCGGGCTGTTCGCCACATCGATCGGCAGGGACACGGGCGGGTTCTTGGTCTCCCGCGCATTGCTCGTGGGCACCTTCACGGTGTAGGGATGGGCGCTCTGGAAGCTGTTCTCCATGATGATGGAGTACTCCAGCCGGCCATCGGCGCCCAGCTCCTTGCGGATGATCTTCTTCAGCAGGCCGATGTAATGCTCCTCCAGCCATTCATAGAAGAACTGCGAGGGCACCTGGATGGTGAGGACATTGTCCGCCAGCTTCAGTGCCTTGATCGGCTCGAACCATGTCTTGAAGCTCTGCGGGTTCACGTTGTCCCTGATCACCGCCAGGCAACGTTCCCAGGTCTTCTCGGGATCCTTCTTCATGGATGCGTTGACGGGTGGTTTGGGTTAAGGGGTCGTCGGAGGGCTTTCCCGCGTCACTGGCCGGTGATCGTCAGCGACCGTGGGAAGGGGCGCAAATATGGACCGAAGAAAGTGAAAAAAAAACGGCGCCATCCACTTGCCCGGATAGAAAATTTTGCTTGAGCGATTGCGTGGGGCGGAACGTGAAATCCCTTGATCGGCGCGGGTTATCGGGCATCGGGTCCTCCGTACGGTGCATTGCAGGAATACGCTTTCCGTGGCGTATCATGGCGCCCTCCGGATGCGGGGCGCATCGCGGCGCGGCAGGGCTTGCGTGCATGCTGTGAAGGTAGGTGAAGGAGGGGGTGCGCGGCAATGACCTGAAGCCGTTGCCGCTAACTTGCACGGTATGTTCATCCACGAGACCCGCGTGCGCGTCCGGTATGCTGAGACCGATCAGATGGGGCAGATGTACTATGGCCGCTACGCCGAACTGTTCGAAGTGGGGCGCGTGGAGGCCTTGCGCAGCCTGGGCTTTCCGTACCGTCGGATCGAGGATGACGGCGTGCTGCTGCCGGTGCGCGACCTGCACGTGCGCTATCACCGCCCGGTGCGCTATGACGATGAGGTGATCGTCCGCACCGCGATCGTTGCGCTGCCCGAGGCGCGCATCACATTCCGCTACGCGCTGATCGACGCTGCCGGCGCGCTCCTCACGGAAGGCGAGACCACGCTGGTGTTCGTCGACCGCGCCACCCGCCGTCCCTGCCGTGCGCCCGGCGATCTCGTCGCCGCGCTCGCGCCGCACTTCCCGTGAAGGCTGCGGCCCGCGCCTATGCGCCGATGATGAGGGCCATGGCCGCCACCGCGCAGGCGATGCCCGCCCATTGCAGCGGGCGGAGCCGGTCGCGGAAGAGCGCCAGCGAGAGCGCCGTGCTGAACAGGATGACGCCGATGTTCATGAGCGGGAACACGCTGCTCGATGGATAGCCGCTGCGCGCCAGCGCAGCCACGATGAAGTAGAGGCTCGCATAGTTGACGGTGCCGAGCACGGCGCCGCCGATCACGGCCCTGTGGTCGAGCAGGGACCCGACCGTGCGGCGCACGGCCAGCGATGCGAGTCCGAGGGTGCCGGCCACGCCGAAGACCAGCGTGGGGAAGAGCGGCTCGGTGGCCGGCGTGAGCAGCGACCGCTGCACCGCATTCAAGGTGATGTCGATAGCAGCGTTGCCGAGGAAGAGGAGGAGCGGCAGCAGCCACACCCCCCGTGCACCGGGGGCACCTGGCGCGGACGAAGCTGCCGGCACCGCCACCAATGCCAGGGCGATGCCCGCCCAGCCCAAGGCCGAGGGCCGCTCCCCGAAGGCGGCTACGGCGAACAGCACGGTCAGCACCAGGCTCATCTTGCTCGCCACCGATGTGGCTGCCACACCCGCCCGTTGCGTGCTCACTGCGGTGAGGTAGAACAGCGTGATGAAGAGCACGCCGAGGAAGATGCCCGGCGGGAGGAGCGATGGCGGCGCGGCGATCGTCCAGGGACGCGTGATGGCGATGCCCCAGCCGCATGCGACGAAGTAGTTCACCACGATGGCGGGCAGCAGCGGCACGCCGCGCTTGTCGAAGACCTTGAAGAGGAAGAGGAGCAGCGCCATGCAGAGCGCCGCGAGCGTCACCAAGGCCATGCTGGGTCCGGAAGGGGTTGCTGCGCCGCGTTGACGAAGAGGTCGATGCGGTCGCCGGTGGCCTGCTGCGTGCGCACGGGGGCAACGGGCAGGGTTGGCGCTGGGGTGCCGACGCCGAAGGCCGCTCCGCCGGTGACCACCCGTGCTTCGTCCCAAAGGCCCTGCGTCAAGAAGGCCCCATGGAGCCGGGCACCGCCCTCCACCAGGATGGATCGTATGCCGCGGCGATGGACTTCATTCAGCACATGCTCCAGTGGGTCGTCCGAACGGTCAAGGATGCACTGCTCCGCCGCAAGTCCGGGTCGCGCGGCCAGGGTGAACAGCAAGGTGGGCCGTGTGCCGTCGTATACGTGCGAGGAAGCCGGCGTGAGCCCGTCCCTGTCGATGATGACCCTCAGCGGCGACCGGCCTTCCGCATGGCGCACATCCAGCCGCGGGTCATCGTTCAGCACCGTGCGGCTCCCGGCCATGATCGCCTGCTCCTCGCTCCTCCAGCGATGCACCAACGTATCGGTCGCCGGGGCGCTGATGCGCTGCACCCCGCGTCCGTTGCGGGGGTGCCGGTCGAGGAAGCCGTCGGTGCTCTGCGCCCATTTAAGGATGATGTAGGGCCGGCCCTTCCGGATGGAAGTGAGGAAGCGCCGGTTCATCCATTCGGCCTCCGCGGCGCGCACGCCTTCGGTCACCTCCACTCCGGCGGCGCGCAGGCGCGCGATGCCGCCGCCATCCACCGCTGGGAAGGGGTCGCGATGGGCAATGACCACATGCCGAATCTGCCGTGCGATGATGAGCAGGCTGCACGGCGGGGTGCGGCCCTGATGGTCGCAGGGCTCGAGGTTCACATAGAGCGTGGCATCCGGAGGCACCGGTCCGCCACCGAAGGCCCGCAGGCATTCGGCTTCCGCATGCGGCATGCCCGGTTCGCGGTGCCAGCCCTCGGCGCGCAACCGCCCCTGCTGCACGAGCACCGCGCCCACCAGCGGGTTGGGGGCCGCTGAGGCGGCACCCAGCCGCGCCAGGCTCAGGCAACGGGCCATCCACTGTTCGTGCTCATTCATGGAGGGCCGCGAAGTTCGTGCATCGGCCCTGGAGGCGCCGCCCGGCGACCGGCCTACTTTTGCCCGCCCGATGGGCATCCGCGCAACGGACAACCGAGTGGCCAGCGTGCTGGCCGAGTACCGCAGCCAGCTCGCACCGCTCTACGACGCGGGTGAGTGCAAGGCCATCGTGCGCAGCGTCTTCCACGACCGGCTCGGCTGGGATGCCGCCCAGCTGGACCTGCGGGCGTCCGAGCCGTTGCATGAGTCCGACCTGCTGAAGGTATATCTGCCCCTCAAGCGGCTGCGCGCGGGAGAGCCCCTGCAGTATGTGCTGGGGGAGGTCGAATTCCACGGCCTGCGGATCAAGGTGAGCCCCGATGTGCTGATACCGCGCCCCGAGACCGAAGAGCTGGTGGAGCATGTGCTGAGGGATTCCGCCGATGTGCGTGGCGTGGTTGATGTCGGCACGGGCAGCGGGTGCATCGCGCTGGCCATCGCGAAGGCGCGGCCCCAGGCGCGCGTCACGGCCATCGACGATTCGGCCGCCGCACTTGCCATGGCCGCCGACAATGCCCGTGCGCTGGGCATCGACATCGCCCTGCTTCATGCCGATGCGCTCAGCGAGGGCTTCGGCCTTCCCGCCGGGACAGACCTTGTGGTGAGCAATCCGCCTTACATCCCCGTGGAGGAGGAGCGGACCCTGGCCCCCCAGGTGCGCGACCATGAGCCTCGCCGGGCGCTGTTCGCTCCTGCTGGCGATCCGCTTGCATTCTACCGCGCGATCGGCCTCAAGGCCCATGGGGCGCTCCCGCCCGGTGGGCGCCTCTGGCTTGAGGGGCATTGGCGCACGGCACGCGAGGCCGCGGCGCTCCTGAGGGAGATGGGCTACGCTGAGGTCACGCTCATCCGCGACCTCAGTGGCCATGAGCGATTCATCCGTGCGGTGCGATGAGGGGATTCATGATCGCATCGCTCGCCGCACTGGCGCTGGCGCCGCAGGTGACGGCGCAGGACAGGCCGCGCGCGGCATTCAGGCCCACCTTCAACTTCGACTTCCGCAACACCTTCGTCAACGGCGAGCGCGTGCGGTTCTACGGTTTCCGGCTCGGCGCGCAGCGCGGCAAGGACCTCATCACGGTGGGGTTCTATGGCCTGGGCGATGCCTATATCCAGCCGGCAGTCGACATCCCCGGCGTAGGCATACGGGAGCTGCACACCGACTTCGACTACACTGCGCTGTCCTACGAGCGGCTCCTGGTGAACAACAGGCAGTGGCAGATCGGCGTGCCCATCTCCATCGGCCTGGGCAACTACCGCCGCAGCTACCGAAGCGATGGGCCGGGATTGACGCCGTGGACCGTGAATGAGCTGGTGCCGCTGGAGGCCTCAGTCCATGCGGACCACAACATCTTCCGCTGGCTCTTCGTGGGCGCGGGTGTCGGCTACCGGCATGTGCTGGCCGCCGACCGCGCGGCCACGGTGACGCTCAGCGATTGGACCTCCTATGCGAAAGTGGGCATACGTTTGGGCGAGCTTCTGAAAGGCATATTCGGCAAGCGCAGGCAACATGGACAGGACGGCGGCTGAACAGCGGATCAGGGACCTGAGCCGCGAGCTCGAGTACCACAATCACCGGTACTACGTGCTCGCCGCACCCGTGATCACCGATCGCGAGTTCGACGGCATGCTGCGCGAACTGGAGGATCTCGAGCGCGCCTTCCCCGACCTCGCTTCGCCGAACAGTCCCACCCAGCGCGTGGGGGGCGACATCACGAAGGGATTCCCCACCGTGCGGCACCGCTATCCCATGCTGTCCCTCGGCAACACCTACAGCCGCGAGGAAGTGGCCGATTTCGTGGCGCGGGTGGAGCGCGCCATCGGCCCCACGCGCTTCAGCATGGAACTGAAGTACGACGGCGTGGCCATCAGCCTGACATACAGCGACGGCCAGCTCGTGCGCGGCGTCACGCGCGGCGACGGCGAGAAGGGCGAGGACATCACCGCCAACGTGCGCACCATCCGCAGCATCCCGCTGCGCCTGCAGGGCGATGGATGGCCGGCGGAGCTCGAGGCGCGCGGAGAGGTGATCTTCACCAAGGAGCGGTTCGAGCAGCTGAATGCACAGCGCGAGCGGGATGGGGAGGAACTCTACGCGAACCCGCGCAACACGGCGGCCGGCACCCTCAAGCAGCAGGACCCCAAGGAGGTGGCCAAGCGCGGACTGGACAACTTCATCTACAACATCCAGAGCGAGCGGCTGCCAGCGCGGAGCCACTACGAGAACCTGCTGCGCGCGCACAGCTGGGGCTTCAAGACACCCAACCCCGAGCGCCGCTTCATTGAGCGCGCCGATGACGTGGAGGGCATCATGGCCTTCATCGATCACTGGGAGAAGCGGCGCCACGAGCTGGAGATGATCATCGACGGCGTGGTGATCAAGGTGGATGACCTCGACGCGCAGGAGGAGCTGGGCCTCACCGCCAAGAGCCCGCGCTGGGCCGTGGCTTACAAGTACGCCCCGGAGCAGGCCGTCACCAAGCTGCTCGGCGTCACATTCCAGGTGGGCCGCACGGGCGCGGTCACGCCGGTGGCCGAGCTCGATCCCGTGCAGCTCGCGGGCACCACGGTGAAGCGCGCCTCGCTGTTCAATGCCGACCAGCTCGAGCGACTCGGCCTGCACGAGCACGACATGGTGCGCGTGGAGAAGGCCGGTGAGATCATTCCCCAAGTGGTGGGCGTGGAGGTGAAGGAGCGCGCTGCCGGCTCCCGGCGCGTGGGGTTCCCCCACCAATGCCCCGAATGCGGCACGCCGCTTATCCGCCTGGAGGGCGAGGCCCAGCACTATTGCCCCAATGAGCACGGGTGCCCGCCGCAGATCACCCGGCGCATCGAGCATTTCGTCTCGCGCCGCGCCATGGATATCGATGGCCTGGGGGCCGAAACCATCGACGAGTTCCACCGCGCCGGCCTCATCCGTGACGTGGCCGACCTGTACGACCTTAACGAGGAGGGCATCCTCGCCTTGGGCAAGGGCTGGAAGGAGAGGAGCGCGCAGCGCATCCTGGCCGGCCTTGATGCAAGCAGGCGCGTGCCCTTCGAGCGCGTGCTCTTCGCGCTCGGCATCCGCCATGTGGGCGAGACCGTCGCCCGGAAGATCGCGCGCCGGGTGGGAAGCATGGACCGGCTCATGGGCATGGGCAAGGAGGACCTTACGGCGATCGAGGAAGTGGGAGAGGTGATCGCCGAGAGCATCACGGACTTCCTGTCCGTGGAGGGCAACCGGCGCATCATTGAGCGGCTCAGGAAGCAGGGCCTGCGCATGGAGCTTGACGAGGCGGACCAGGTGGTCGGCAATCGCCTCAAGGGCCTGTCATTCGTGGTGTCGGGGGTTTTCCGCAACTTCAGCCGCGACGGCATCAAGGAAGCCATCGAGCGCAACGGCGGCAAGGTGTCCGGTTCCATCAGCGGGAAGACCAGCTACGTGCTGGCCGGTGCGGACATGGGGCCGGCCAAGCGCGCGAAGGCCGAGGAGCTCAAGGTGCCCGTGATCGATGAGGATGAATTCACGCGGATGATCGGAGGATGAAGCTGCTGGACCGCATCAAGGAATGGCTCGGCATCCGCCGGCTGCTGCGCGATCTGCCCCAGGACCGCCGGCCCATCGCCCGCAACATCGGGCTTGCCCGCAAGGTCGCCATCGTCTATGTGGTGGAGGATGAGGCCGCCCACAACCATGTCCGCAACTACGTCAAGCGCCTCAAGGAGGAGCACGGCATCAGCAACGTGATGGCCCTGGGCTATTCCGACCAGAAGGTGATGCCGCATTACCTGCACGCCAAGCTCAACTTCGAGGCCATCTGCCAGAAGGACCTCAACTGGTACCGCATCCCGCAGGGCAACACGGTGCAGAACTTCGTGGCGGAGGAGTACGAGATCATCATCGACCTCACCCTGGAGGACCGCCTGCCCATCCAGTACATCGTGGCCAAGAGCCGCGCCCGCTTCAAGGTGGGCCGATGGAGCGAGAGCAACAAGCGGATCCTCGACATGATGATCGACATGGCCGGCTCACGCAGCCTTCCACAGCTCATCCAGCAGGTGCACCACTACCTGCTCATGGTCAATAGCAAGCCTGAACCTTCACTGAACTGAGCCGCTTCGGCGGCATCCCGAATGGACCAACGATTCCGCGGCCTGGGCGTCGCCCTAGTCACCCCCTTCCGCACCAACGGCCAGATCGACTATGCCGGCCTGGAGAAGCTCATCGACCACCAGATCGCGGGTGGAGTGGACTACGTGGTGAGCATGGGCACCACCGGTGAGAGCGTCACCCTCACCAAGGCCGAGAAGAAGGAACTGCTCGCGCAGACCATCGGCTTCGTGCGCAACCGCGTGCCCGTGGTGCTGGGCGTGGGCGGCAACAACACGGCCGAGGTCATCGAGGCCCTCGGGGAGTTCGACATGGACGGCGTGGACGCCATCCTCAGCGTGAGCCCCTACTACAACAAGCCCACGCAGGAGGGCATCTACCAGCACTACAAGGCCATTGCGCAGGTGGCCCTGCGGCCCATCATCCTCTACAACGTGCCCGGCCGCACCGGCAGCAACATGACCGCCGACACCACGCTGCGGCTAGCCAGGGACTTCAAGAACATCATCGCCATCAAGGAGGCCAGCGCCAACCTCGACCAGATGGGCCGCATCCTCAAGCACAAGCCGAAGGGCTTCATGCTCATCAGCGGCGACGATGCGCTTACCCTGCCCATCATCGCCATGGGCGGCATGGGCGTGATCAGTGTGGTGGGAAACGCGCTGCCCAAGGAGTTCAGCACCTTGGTGCATGCCGCGCTGAAAGGCGATCTCGACACCGCCCGCCGCGAGCACCTGCGCCTGATCGAGGTGATCGACCTGCTCTTCGTGGAGGGCAATCCCGGTGGCATCAAGGAGGCGTTGAAGATCCTCGGGATCTGCGGGAACCCGGTGCGCCTGCCACTGGTGAACGTGGGCGAAGGCACGGCGAAGAAGCTGTACCAGGCGCTGGCGGATGCGGAGGTGGTGAAGCTGTGAGGAAATGGACTTCCTCGCCCTCGACTTCGAGACCGCCACACCGCACGCCGACAGCCCCTGCGAGCTGGGCATTGCCGTGGTGCGTGGCGGGGTGGTGCGCGAGGTGCGCAATTGGCTCATCAAGCCGCGGCAATGGCCCTACTTCAGTCCATGGAACGTGGCCGTGCATGGCATCCGGCCCGATGATGTGGCCTCGGCGCCGCGCTGGGACGACATCTGGGAGGAGGTTGCGGACCTGCTGGACGGCAGCACGGTGGTGGCGCACAATGCGGCCTTCGACATGACGGTGCTCCGCAGCACGCTCGCCAGCCACGGTCTGCCGCATCCCGCCTTCCAGTACTTCTGCAGCGTGAGCATGGCGCGCCGGGTGTGGCCCGGTCGCAGCTCCTACGGCCTAGGTCCCATGTGCGCCTTCCACGGCATCCCCCTGCGCCACCACCGCGCAGGCAACGATGCCGAGGCCACAGCCGAACTGGTGCTGCGTGCCACCGACAACCAGGCAGGCAGCGATATCTCCAGCTTCCTGCTGAGCACCAAGGTCAAGGTCGGGGCGTTCTATCCAGGCGGGCATCGCACACCCGGCGGCAAGGTCACGGCTGTGGCGCAATAGAGGCGCCCAGCTACCTTCACGCCATGGACCTCGAAAGCCTGCACCGCATCGGCCGGATCGGGAAGCCCTGGGGGCATCAGGGCGAACTCACCGTGCACCTCGAGGGCGTCGACCTTGATGACCTCGTGCATGCCGGGTCGCTCTTCGTGGACATCGAAGGTCAGAAGGTACCCTTCTTCTTCTCGCGGTTGCACGACAAGGGGCGCGAGCTGCTCGTGAAGTTCGATGACTTCGATGATCCGCAGAGCGCGTCCATCCTGGTGGGCCGCGACCTGTATGCACCGCCGGGGCTGCTCGCCGATGGCAGCGATGAGAGCTGGGATCCCGAGGAGTTCATCGGCCTGTTGGTGCGCGATGAGGCGCATGGCGAGCTCGGCGAGGTGACAGCCATCGAGGGCAGCGACCGCAACCCGGTGCTCGTGATCCTCCGGGGCGAGCAGGAGGTGATGGTGCCACTCACCGCCGAGATGATCGTCAGCGTGGATCCAGAGGAGCGCAGCATGGTTGTCCGCACGCCGCCCGGCCTCATCGCCCTGTACCGCGAGGGATAGCCGCAATATGCCCAGCGAGGAGTTCCGCTTCCTGCGGTTCACGGTGCGCCAGGACCGCTGCGCCATGAAGGTCGGCACCGATTCGCTGGTGTTCGGTGCGTGGGTGGGCATCGGCGATGCTCTGCGCATCCTGGATATTGGAACGGGAACCGGCGTGCTCGCGCTGATCGCCGCGCAGCGCGCACCACAGGCCGAAGTGCACGCCGTGGAGATCGATGATGCCGCCGCGCAGCAGGCGGCCGAGAACGCAGCGGCGTCGCCGTGGGCCGGTCGCATCCGCGTGCACCGCATGGATATCCGCCGCATGCGGAGCGATGCGCCGTTCGACCTCATCCTCTGCAACCCGCCTTACTACAGCGGGTCCTCGCCATCCATCGGGTCACGGGCACGCCTGGCCAAGCACGGAGCGGAGCTCACCTTCCCGGAGCTCCTTTCAGCGGTTGAGGGACTGCTGGCCCCCGAGGGGCGTTTCGCGGTGATCATCCCCGCGGACCGCGAGGCCGAACTGCTGGCCCGGGCACGCGGTCATGCACTCTTCCCGCGCCGTCGCTGCCTGCTCAGCTACGTGGCGCATCGGCCGCCGAAGCGCGTCATGCTCGAGTTGGCCAGGCAGCCCGGTGCCATCCACGAGGAGCGGCTCACGGTGGAAGGCGCTGGTCCGAAGTCGTTCACGCCGGAGGCGAGCGCCTTGGTGAAGGACCTGGTGGTGCGCTGATCACGCTTCCACTTCCTCCTCGTTGAAGGCGATGCCGTGCCGCTCGAGCTCGTCCAGGATGGGGTCGTAGATGGCGGGCTTCAGCGGCAGGAGCACGCCGCGCTCCTCCAGCTTGTCATTGAGCACCAGCTTGCAGGCCATGGCGATGGGCAGGCCCACGGTGCGCGCCATTGCGGTGTGGCGCTGATCCTGCCCGATGACGGCAAGCGAGGCCTGCAGCTCTTGCGCCGCTCCCTCCACCTCGTACCTGAACCGATGCCACATCACCACCATGTCCTTGTCGTCAGGCCCGAGCTTCCATTTCACTTCGAGCAGCCGCTGAAGGGTGGCGGCCGGGCTGAGGCCCTCGGCGCCGATGGGCACCCGGTCGAAGAGGCCGAGCCACGAGAGCCGTGCCATCGTTTCGCTGTCCGGTGCCAGGCCCAGGGCGTGCGCCGTGGTGTGGCGCGCATCATGGCCGGCCGTGGAGGGGAGGAATGCGGCGATGTAATCGGTGTAGGTGGCGCCCGGCCCCAGTTCCATGGCGAAGCCATCGTCGGTGCAGCCCAGCTGCACGAAGGCATCCCATGCGGCGCAGTAGCCGGCCTTGCGCAGGGTTCCGCGCAGCAGGGTGGGGATGCCGTCGAGGCCGTAGGCCTGCCGGTACTTCAACGAATCGCGGTTGGCGTAGCCGTCGAATGCCCCTAGCCCGGGCACTTCTATCCTGACGGTCTCCTTGAAGAGACGATGGTAGGGGATGTACTTCACTTCGCCGTTGCGGATGTACTTCGCCGCTCCGCCCTGGCCGGCCAGGACCACGTTTCGTGGGTTCCAGCTGAACTTGTAGCCCCACGGGTTGTCGTCGCTCTCGGGCGCCACCAGGCCGCCGCAATAGCTCTCGAAGGCCTCCATCCATCCGCCCTGGTTCCGGATGCGGTCGAGGATGCGCATGGCGCTCATGTGGTCGATGCCGGGGTCGAGCCCCATCTCATTGAGCACGATCAGTCCCTTGGCCTTGAATTCCGCATCCAATGGCCAGAGCGCCTCGGGCACGTAGCTCGGGGTGATCACGTGCCTGCCCAATGCCAGGCAGTCGGTAAGGACATCCATGTGCATGAAGGCCGGCAGCATGCTGATGACCAGGTCGTGCCGGCCGATCAGGTCGCGGCGGGCTTCGCGGTGCGCGGCATCCAGCTCCACCCCCTGCGCCACCTCGGGGCCCTCATGCGCCATGGCGCGTGCATGGCCGGCGTCCTTGTCGGCGATGGTGATGCGCCACTCCTGCTGGTCGGCGTGGGTGATGAGGTACTTGATGAGGGACGAGGCGCTCCGCCCGGCGCCGAGGATGAGGATGTTCCGCATGGATTCGTTGCCGCCGCCTGTCCGGCAAGGCGCTGCGAAGATCGCGAACCCGGCGGTCCGCCGGGAGCACCGCGGCCGGTGAGCGAACTCCGCTTTTGGCATGCCCATTGCCCTGCCGCCGGCACCAACTACTTTCGCGAACCTTCCAAAGCTTCCCATCCATGAACAAGCTCACCGCTCTGGCCCTCGCGGCCCTGCTTTCCTCCACAGCCGAAGCCCAGACATCGGACCTGGTCTTCTTCACCGATGACGGTGCGAGGTTCACCTTGGTCGTGGATGGCGATGTGAAGAACGCCGCACCCGCATCGCGCGTCGTGGCCACCGGCATCCGCAACGAATCGCCGGTCATCATGGTCAGGTTCGAGGATGCCTCCATTCCGCAGATCCGCAAGCCGGGCTATTTCCCGCTCGGGAAGGAGTACACCACCATGATCACCACCAACAAGAAGGGCGAGCGCGTGCTGCGGCCGACCGGTGAGGCGGAGCTGGGCACGGCGGCCAAAGCCGAGCCGGAGAAGCCGAAGCCCGCGCATTTCGTGGAGGACCGGCCGGCTTCCGAGCCCGCGATGATCCAGGGCGACGTCGCCGTGGATGGCGTGAAGCAGACCACGACGGTGACCGTCGTTGAGGAGGATGGTGCCG
Source organism: Flavobacteriales bacterium UBA2426 (assembly GCA_002342985.1). GTDB lineage: Bacteria > Bacteroidota > Bacteroidia > Flavobacteriales_F > PHOS-HE28 > PHOS-HE28. The sequence continues at coordinate 1,747 of DDRC01000182.1, read as the reverse complement.
ATGTGCAGGGCGTGAACATGAACATGGGCGTGAACGGCGTGGGCATCAATATGAGCATCGGGGTGACGGACGGCACCGGTACCGGCACTGCGCGAACCACCACCACGCGCACCACCACCACCACCACGACCACGACGACGGGCACCACCGGCACCAGTGCCATGCGCGTGGAGGCGCCCAAGCCGGTGCCTGCGCCCGAGCCCTATCGCATGCCGGGCTACACCGGTCCCATCGGCTGCGCCATGCCCATGAGCGGCACGGAACTGGCCGACATCCGCAAGAGCATCGAGAGCAAGAGCTTCGAGGAGACCAAGCTCACCCTGGCCAAGCAGGTGGCGCGCGACCGCTGCTTCAGCGCCGACCAGGTGAAGAGCATCCTCAGCGTCTTCTCCTTCGAGGAGTCGAAGCTCGATTTCGCCAAGTTCGCCTACGACCGCACCCACGACAAGGGCAATTACTACAAGGTCAGCGATGCCTTCACCTTCGAGAGCTCCATGGAGGAGCTGAACGAATTCATCCAGTCGCGCTGACCGTCCCGGCCTTCCCAACCGCGCCATGGTTCGTCACCTGAGCATCGCACTCCTGGCCATCGCCTCGGTCCTGGCGGGCTGCACGGGCTCCAAGTCCTACGCCAAGAAGGGCGAGAAGCTCGACGTGGCGGGCCTGTACGCAGAGGCAGCCGGCATGTTCGAGGAAGCGGCGCGGCGCAGCACGAAGAACGTGGAGGCCAAGATCGGCCTCAAGAAGAACGGCCAGCTGCTGCTGAACGACAAGCTCTCGGCCTTCTTCAAGTCCATGGCCATGGGCACGGCCAAGGGCGATGCCGTGAACGCCTATCTGGACGCGAAGGCCTATCAGGATCGCATCGGGCGGCTGGGGGTGGTGCTTGAGATCCCCGACCACTACAAGGTCGATTTCGAGCGCGTGAAGGATGAGTACCTCGTGGAACTCTACAACGAGGGCCAGGCCCTCATGGCCAAGGAGGACTACAAGGCGGCGGAACAGGTGTTCGCCCGCATCGCCCGGCTCGAGCCCAACTACAAGGATGCGAGCAGCCTGCAGTCCATCGCATACCTGGAGCCCCTCTACCGATCGGGCAAGGCGGACCTGGCCGCGGGCGCCTTCCGCAAGGCCTATGCTGCGCTCGACCAGGTGGTGAAGCGCGACGCGGGCTACAAGGATGCAGCTGCATTGCGGCAGGAGTGCGTCACCAAAGGGCAGTATACCATCGCGGTGCTGCCCTTCTCGAGCGCCATCAAGCGGGCGGACATCAGCGCCCGGCTGCAGGGGAATGCCATCACGGCGCTCACCGAGGCGCGCGATCCCTTCCTGAAGGTGGTGGATCGCGAGAACCTCGAGCGCATCCTGGAGGAGCAGCGGCTCGGCCTCAGCGGCGTGGTGGATGAGCAGACCGCCGTTCGCGTGGGCAACCTCATGGGCGCCCAAGCCGTGCTGATCGGCACCGTCACCGACTACCGTGAGGAGGCCGGCAACCTGCGGCAATCCACGCGGAATGGATTCGAGGCCTATCGCGTGGAGATGGTGAACAAGGAGACCGGCGAGAAGTACCTGGAGACCCGGTACCGCCCGGCGCGCTACACCGAGTTCTACCAGGAGAACAAGGTCTTCCTCTCCGTCAACTACCGGCTCGTATCCATGGAGACCGGGGAGGTGCTGGTGAGCAAGACGCTCGACAAGCAGGCCGACGACCACATGTACTACGCCAACTACCACGGCAACGCTGAGG
>DDRC01000098.1 GCA_002342985.1 Flavobacteriales bacterium UBA2426 | reverse complement strand
CTGCGCACGCCGCGCCGGGCGCACCATGCATATCCCGGCCCGCCGACGCGCCATCTGCCACAGCAACGCACAAGCTTCTCCGGCGCTGCAGCTGCCTCTTTGTGGGCGCCCGGCGTGAGGACTGCTGCCGGGCGGACCGGTGCAGCGATTCCGCCCTCGATGCCCGGCTGGCCGGTTGCCGAGGGAAGCACGGTCCGATTATGGGCCCCGATGCACCATTGGGGTGGATGCAGCGGATAGGCGTGGGGCGCACCGGCCAATACCCCGCACCGCCTCCGGTGTGCNNCCGTCGATGCCGGCCATCGCCATCACGGTCAGCGTGTGGTTCTCGACCTTCAACAACACGCTGATCTGGTCGCGTTCGTCACAGCCCGGACCGATCTGTGCCGCGGCGGCGTCGAGTGGCAGGGTGCGGCGGGGGGCGCGGGGGGTCGGCGGCGAGCACCGCCCGCGCCGTCGCCCCCCCCCCCCCACCCCCGGGGGGCAAACCCCCCCGGGGGGGGGGCGCTGCCGTGCCCGCCGGCCGGTCCGGCCAGGGAACGGCAGGCGGCGGGCAGGTGCCATGCTCAATGCACCACCACGCGTCCCACCCGTGCCACCTGGCCATCGCGCCGCAGGGTGTACAGGTAGGTGCCGGCCCCGGGCAGTTGCAGCGGAGCGTCGCACAGCCCCGACGGCAGCCGCAGGCTGGTCACCTCCCGGCCCGCCGGGTCGTGCACGCTGAGGGCCCAGGAAGCACCGGCCTCAAGCATGCCGCGGAAGCGCACCGGCCCGTTGGTGGGATTAGGGTGGCACGCGAACTCCGGGATCGGATGTTCCGGCACGCCCACGCCCCCGCAGAGTCCGGGGATGTTCGCGTCCAGCCACGCTAGGCGGAGGTCGATCCAGTGTTTCAGGGTGTCCAGCTCGGCCGCGTAGGTGGTGGCACAGGCCAGCACCTCGGGCGCGGGGCCGCTCACCCCCAGGATGGGCCACTTCTGGAAGTGCCGCTGCTGCGCCTCGGCCACCAGGGTGCCCACGCTGTCGATCCACGCGTGGATGGAGGCCTGTGACAGCGCACCGGCCCGGTGCTCCTCGTAGGTGCAGCGCAGTTCGTTCGCGAAGGTGGTGTCCTGCAGCAGGCGGATGTACCAGCCGGTGGAGTAGTTGTCGGTGACACAGTCGTTGATGCGGTGCGCCCAGCCGCTGCCGTCGGTGTTGCTGAAGAGCTCGCAGCCCCACAGGTTCTTCCAGGCCCAGTCGAAGTCCCACACGGGCCCGGCCTTCAGCTTGCCGCCGTTGCTGTTGCGGTCCTTGTGGAAGAACACGCTCTTCTTGAAGCCATCGTTGTTGCGCGCCAGCTCGTTCACCAGGAAGTAGTTGATGAAGGAGGGCACGTCCAGGTAGGCGCGGTAACCGGTGGCCGGGTCGGTGAAGGTGCTGCTGTAAAGCGCCGTCTCCAGGGTGTCCACGAAGGCCGCGATGTAGGCCTTCTGCGCATCGGTGATCACATCGGGCTCGGGGTAGTCGTAGAGGAAGTGCACATCGAAGCCGGGATGGTCGATGGGGGAGTAGTTGGACTGGAAGCTGTTCTGCGGGTTCCAGAGGTTCTGCTCCAGGATGTAGCCGCCGGTGCGCGGTTCACCGGTGTTCTCGATGCTGTCCAGGCGGGCGATGTCCACGCGGCCATTGTCGCGCTTGATGGTCTCGGCGAGGACGTAGATGCCGCGGTAGGCGCTGTCCAGCAGCACTTCGCACAGGTGCATGCGCGGCGCGTACTGCCCCATGGCGCGCGCCAGGTGCGTGGCCAGTGCGTTGCGCACCAGCGAGCGGTCGTTGAAATTGCTCAGCAGCGCCCAGTCGTTCTCAGCGGGCATGCCCAGCAGCGGCACGTTGTTGTTGCTGCCGTCGGCGTTGCGCGTCTCGATGCTGAAGGGCGTCTGCGGATAGCCGCTGGAGGTGGCGCCCCGAATGCCGATGCCGATGGTGCCATTATACTCGTTGCTGGGGTCGGTGACCTGCGTGAAGGTGCCGGGTCCGTTGTACTTCACCTCCATCTGCGCGGTGATCTTGCCGTCATAGGGGATCGGCTGTCCCTGGGTGTGCAGGAGCACGATGGGCAGGCGCGTGCTGTCCAGTTGCACCACGCCCAGGTCCTCCACGCAGAGCACGAAGGCGCCCGCACCGCCACCATAGCCGAACACCTGGATGAAGAGCGTCTGGCCGGCCGGGAGCTCGTTGGCCGTGAGGCGCGAGAAGTAGCCTTCGCCGCCATCGTCATCGCATCCGCGCAGCGCGAGGTTGAAGCAGCTGGGTCCGGTCCACAGCGCCACGCCGGTGTCGTTGAGGCCGCCGGTGCTGGCGGTGGTCACGAGCACGTTGCCCGAGGGCGGCACGGGCATGGCGTACCAGATGTCCTGTCCGTTGTAGTTGGCGCAGCCGGGGTTGAAGCCGCTGCCCGGCGCGCCGGTATTGTTGGCCACCACGCAATCCACGGTGTCGATGGGCAAGGCGGTGCAGGGCACGGTGCCGGGCAGGGGCACCACGGAGCAGTCGGCCGTGCCGGTGTAGACCGTGCCGGTGCCGGGATCCGGACCATCGGTGAAGAGCACATTGCCGTAGGTGCCCACCAGCTGGTAGGTGTTCTCGTTCTCCCAGTCGCCGCTGCTGTAGATGAGCTGGATGGCATCGCCGGTGCACGCGGTGAACACGGCGGTGCTGGCTTCACCCGCAGCAGCGAACACGCCCACGGAGGTCCCGTTTATCCGTACTTCCAACTGGCCGCCGTTCCAGCCGTCGCCGTAGCTGTCCTGCATCAGCAGGTGGTGGTCGCAGCATTGGGCGTGCAGGGCGGTGGGGGCCAAGCCGGACAGGGGGAGCAACGCCCGGCATAGAAGCGCGCGCATGGAGAGGGGCATGTTGCCGTGAAAGTAGGGGAGCGGCACCATTCTCAGCCGGCCACCCCTGGCCGTTGACGCCGTGCCGCGTTCATCCAGGGTGCGTCCCCAGCTTGCGCACCATTTCCTGCGTCAGGGCCGAGGCATCAGGCCCATAGGCGTTCACCAGCGTGCCCTTGATGCGCCCGTCCTTGGAGCGGATGGCGTAGACGATGCTCTGGTCGTCGGGGTCGTTCATGCCCTCGAAGCGGTGGAACTCATCGATTTCGAACGCCGCAGGATCCAGGCTTATGCCGTGCGCGTCGCATACCAGGCAATGGCCGCCCAAGGCCAGGTCGTCCGTGTAGCCGCGGCGCTGCAGGTCGGTTACGGCTTCCGAGAGGGTGGAATAGGTGCGCATAACTGCAAGATAGGCCGCCTGGCGACGGAGCGGACCCGCGGCGGCCGCACCCAAAGCGACGGGCCCCGGCTTACGCCGGGGCCCGCGCATTGAAGAGATGCGTTGCTGGACGCGACTTACATCATGTCCATGCCGCCGCCCATTCCACCATGACTGTGCGCCGGTGCCTTCTCTTCCTTCTCCTCGCTGATCACGCACTCGGTGGTCAGCAGCATGCTCGCGATGCTCGCGGCGTTCTCCAGCGCCACGCGGGTCACCTTGGTGGGGTCGATCACGCCGGCGGCCAGCAGGTTCTCGTACTCCTCGGTGCGGGCATTGAAGCCGTAGTCGGCCTTGCCCTCGCGCACCTTCTGGACCACGATGCTGCCCTCCAGGCCTGCATTGGCCACGATCTGCCGCAGCGGCTCCTCGATGGCGCGGCGCACGATGCCGATGCCGGTGGTCTCGTCGTTGTTGGCGCCCTCCATCTTGTCCAGCGCCTTCTGCGCGCGGATGTAGGCTACGCCGCCGCCCGGCACGATGCCCTCCTCCACGGCCGCGCGGGTGGCATGCAGGGCGTCATCCACGCGGTCCTTCTTCTCCTTCATCTCCACTTCGGTGGCTGCGCCCACGTAAAGCACCGCCACGCCGCCGGCCAGCTTCGCCAGGCGCTCTTGCAGCTTCTCCTTGTCGTAGTCGCTCGTGGTGGTCTCGATCTGCGCCTTGATCTGGTTCACCCGCGCCACGATGTCGGCCTTCTTGCCGGCACCGTTCACGATCGTGGTGTTGTCCTTGTCGATCGTGATCTTCTCGGCCTTGCCCAGGTAGCTCAGGTCGGCGTTCTCCAGCTTGAAGCCGCGCTCCTCGCTGATCAGCGTGCCGCCCGTCAGCACCGCGATGTCCTCCAGCATGGCCTTGCGACGGTCGCCGAAGCCCGGGGCCTTTACGGCGGCCACTTTCAGGGCGCCGCGGATCTTGTTCACCACCAGGGTGGCCAGCGCTTCACCGTCCACATCCTCGCTGATGATCAGCAGCGGCTTGCCCGTCTGCGCGCTCTTCTCCAGGATCGGCAGCAGCTCCTTCATGCTGCTGATCTTCTTGTCGTAGATCAGGATGTAGGCGTTGTCCAGCTCGGCCTCCATCTTCTCCCCGTTCGTCACGAAGTAGGGGCTCAGGTAGCCGCGGTCGAACTGCATGCC
>DDRC01000246.1:6881-12648 GCA_002342985.1 Flavobacteriales bacterium UBA2426 | reverse complement strand
GATGTCGCCGATGTACATGGCCGGGCGCTTCCGCACGGCCTCAAGCCCCTCCAGTACCTGTATGCTGTCGGCTGAATAGCTCGCCGCCGCCTTCTTCTTCTCGCTCATTTCCAGTGTGGTCTCAGACATGGTTCGAATGGTCAGGATGCCCCTTTTCCAAAGGCTCCCAAAGGTACCCTTTCGCCTGCGCCTGACGGGGGTGTTTTCCCAACAGGGACGCGGGCTTTGTTGATAATTAACAGCCCGCCAGGGCTTGCTTTTCCGGGTCGATCGCTATGCGTCAATGACCGGTGCGACGGCGGCCTCAGAAGGCATAGGTCGCCCCCACCATCAGCAGCCCCCGCTGGACGGGGTGGCGGTACCAGCGCTCGTACTTGCTGGCGGTGAGGTTGCTGGCATCGAGGAAGAGGCTGAGGCGCTTGGTGTAGCGGTACTCGGCCCCGATGTACAGGTCCAGGAAGCCATCGAGCTCGGTGCGGGTGCTGGTGAGGAGCACGCCAGGGTCCGTGCCCGGCTCGGCTGCGCGGAAGGCGGGGCGGCGCCCAAGGAAGAGCGCCTCGCCCTTGAGGATGAGCTTGTCGCGCAGGCTGTAGCGCGCCGCGAAGGCGAGGCGATAGGGCGGCAGGTTCCAAGGCTCTTCCTGCACCCTCACCGTGTAGGTGTACACGTCGATCCGGGCGCTGAGCCGCAGGTCGCTGATGCGGCTGTAGGTGAGTTCGCCGCTCAGGTCCAGGATCTCCACCTCGTCGTAGACCACCGCCATACGGTCTCCGTAGGGCGGGTTGGGCACATTGATGAAGAGCACGTAGTTGTCGTGGCCGCTGAAGCTGGCGCGCACATCGAAGCCCAGGTTGTTCATGAAGCTGCCGCGCAGGCCGCCGTAGGCGTCGAAGAGCTTGCTGGTGTTGGCCAGACCGGGTGCGGGCCCCAGCCAGGGGTTCTCGCGGGTGAGGCTCCGGAAGCTGTTGCGCCGGCGCTCGCCCTCCACGCCCACGTAAGGCACCAGGATGTTGTCGAAGAGGGCATAGTGCGCGTAGGCCTGCGGGAAGAAGTGGAAGGTGGTGCTGCCCATGGCGTCGAGGTACATGCCCACGCCGGCCTTCACGAAATACCTGCGGCCCACCGTGCGCACGCTGGGCGTGAGGCCCAGCAGGGTCCCGTTCTGCCTGAACTCGCCGAGCTGCCCCAGGTCCGCGCGGTAGGTGTTGTTGTCGATGAGCAGCCCGGCATGGTAGTACTCGCTGTGCTCCTGCTTTCCCGCCTCGGCCAGCACGCGCACGTTGGTCTCACGGCTGCCGGACAGGTTGCTGTAGGTGTGCACATCGAGCCCCACATCGTGCGAGATGCGGCTGCTGTCCTCGTAGAGGCTGCGCACGCGGCCGGCGAACCCGATGTCGTTGTAGTACTGCCGAAGCCGGTCCTTCGGGGGGTCGGGGGCGTTCTGGATGACGCTCTCGATGCTGTCGTTGCTCGGGTAGCCGTAGTAGCTGATGCGGCGGCGGTCGTAGGTAAGGCGGCCCGAGGCCTCATTGTCCGCGATGATGTGCCGGTAGTAGCCGTCGATGCTGTTGTGGCTGTATCGGCTCGGCCCCACGTCATCGAGCCCGCCGTTGCTGCTCATGTGCTTGAGGTGGATGCCGTAGCCGTTCTTCCGTGAGCGCCCCTGGTCGTAGTAGAGCTCACCCAGCGGCGTGGCATACAGGCCGAAGCCGCCCTTGAGGTAGCCTTTGTAGAGACGGGCCTGGGCCTTCTCCACGGAGAGCCGCGCGGCCGCCAGGCTGTCCACCCGCGGCGCGATATCGGCCTTGGCCGGCAGCAGGGCGTAGTTCACCGGCAGGTTGGGCAGGATGGTATCGATGCCCTCGGGGCGCAGGTCGATCTTCTGCGCATCGATGAGCGTGGGGTTGTAGATGCCCTGGATCACGTACTGGCCCTCGGTCTGGGCGAGCACGGCCAGGGGCAGCAGGGCCGCGAGGAGGAAGGTGGTGCGCTTCATGGTCTATCGGCCGTCGCTGCCGGGCATGGGGATGGTGAGGTCGTCGGAGCCGGGCGCCTGCTGCTCGCGCGGGACCTGGCTGGCGTTGATCGCATCAAGGCGCTGTCGGGCCTCGGCCACCAGCTCCGGCTCACGGCAGTTGTCGATCACGCTCTGCAGGGTGGCCCTGGCCTGGAAGAGGTCGTCGAGCTGCACGTACACATCGCCGAGCAGAATGAAGGCCTTTGCCTTCCAGAAATCGTGGCTCGGGAACTTCTGCGCGAGCTCGAACACCTCCGTCTCAGCCTTGCGGTACTGGGCCTGCAGGTGGCGGATGTAGGCCATGTTGTACTTGGCCTCGGCGCCGCGCGCGGTGGTGCTGCTGGCGGCCACGGCCTTGAACCTGGCATAGGCGGCATCGAGGTCGCCCTTGTCCGCCAGGCTGCGGGCGATGAGGATGTTGGCCTCGCTCTTCAGGTCGGCATCCGCATGGGCATTGGCCGCCACCTTCTCGCCGGCAGCGGCGGCCTCGGCGGTGCGGCCCAGCTCGCGCAGGCAGCGCATCTGGCCGGCCTGTGCCACCAGGGTGTTCTGGGGCGAGGCGGCGATGGGCTCCAGCCGGCTGAAGTGGTCCAGCGCGCCCTCCCACCGCTGGTCGCGGAAGAGGATGTCGGCGGCCATGGCCGAGGCGCTCTCCATGAACTGCGCGCCGTTGCGGCGGATCACCTCCTCCAGGTCGGGCAGCGCCTGGTCATAGGCGCCGGCGCGGTAATGGCAGTCGCCGCGGTAGTAGAGCGCGTTGAGCACGTAACCGCCATTGGGGTACTTGCCGATGTAATCGCCGAAGGCGCCGACGGCCTGCGGGCACTTCTCCTCGAAGTAGAGCTTCTCCGCGCTCTGGTAGTACTTCTCATCGAACTCCAGCGTGCCGGGGTCCACGAACTTCAGCGTCCGCACGTAGGCCTCGTACTCGCTCACGCGGCCCAGCTCCACGTAGATGTTCTCCAGCCCGGAGAGCGCATCGCGCGCACCGTCCATGGTGGGGTACTTCGCCACCACGGCCTTGAAGCCCGCGATGGCCTCCTCCGTGCGGCCCTGGCGCTTGTGGATGAGCGCAGCCTGCAGCATGGCCTGGCGCACCAGGGGGCTGTTGGGGTGCAGCCCCGTCACTTGCGTGTAGTAGCTAAGCGCCTCGGCATCATCGCCCTGCACGATGAAGGTCTCCCCGAGCTGGAACTTGGCATCGGCGGCATAGCGCGAGTTGGGCATCTCTGCGAGCAGCGCGCGCAGCGTTGCAATCTTCTCGGGGTAGCGGCGCAGGAGGCCCTGGCATACGCCCTTCTGGTACATGGCGTAGTCACGGTCGGGCGATCCGGTGCGCATGGCATCGTCATACCACTTCACCGCCTGCTCGTTGTCCTTGAGGGCGAAGTAGCAGTCGCCCGTACGCAGCATGGCATCTGCGCGCTGCCGCGCCTCGCCCCGGCGTGCCTGCACGTAGCGGCGGAAGGACACGGCCGCCTCATCGTACTGCTTCTGCTTCAGGAACACGTAGCCCATGCCATAGCCCGCCTGCTCGTAGAGGTCGGTGGAGTAGGCGCCGGGCGCGTTGCGGAGGTCGTCGTACTTGCGCAGGGCCGCCGCGTAATCGCCCTTGCCGTAGTAGCTCTCCGCCATCCAGTAGTGGGCGCGGGCATTGATGCCTTGGTTGGCGGGGTACTTCAGGGCACGCTCGAAGAAGAGCGCCGCATCGGCATACTTGCGGCCCTCGTAGAGCTCCACGCCGCGGTTGTAGGCCAGCTTCTGGTACGCCTCGCGCAGCCGCAGGTCCTTGTTCTGGATCTCATCGAGCGCGGCCAGGGCGTCCTCATAGTTGCGTGTCTTCAGGTACACGTTGAGCAGGAACTCGTAGGCCTCGTCGCGCCGCGGCGTATCGGGATAGGCGCGCAGGTAGCTCCGCAGGGCGGCGATGGCCTCGTGATAGGGGTCGAAGCTGAGCTCATAGGCGAGCTTGGCGTACTGGAAGAGCGCATCCTCCGTCACCTTCGGATCCTTGCCGATCTCGTACGCCTTCTTGAAGGCGTTGCGCGCGTAGTTCTTCTCGTTGAGCTTCAGGTAGCAGTCCGCCATGTGGTAGCTGGCCAGTTGGGCGAGGCTGTCGGCGCCGTTGGCCACCACGTTCAGCTCGGCCAGGGCTTTCGGGCAGTCGCCGGTCCGGTAGTAGGCATAGCCGAGGATGTAGCGGTCGCTGCGGTCCACCCCGGCGCGCTGGGCGCTCTTCTGCAGGTAGGGCAGCGCTGCGGCATAGTCGCCGCGCCGGTAGTTGGCCTCTCCGGCCAGCCGGTTGATCTCCGGCAGGCGCTTGGTGCCGGGCTCCGGGTCGTTGAGCAGGGGCTTCACGTACTCGGCCAGCTCGTCGTACTTGCCCTGCACGAAGAGGATCTCGGCGATGTATATGGGCGCGAGCTTGGCGAAGTCGGGGTTCTGCTCCAGCCGGCGGAAGCCCTGCAGGGCGGTCTCGTGATTGCCGCGCTCGTAGTGGATGTGCGAGGCGTAGTACAGCGCCGGGGCACCGAAGAGGCCGCTGCTGTCCTTCACCTGGGCGAACTCGGCCAGGGCCTTCTCGCGGTCGTCCTGCTGGAAGAAGGCGTAGCCCCGCTTGAAGTGGTACTCCTCCGCATCGGCGGGGGAGAGCTGGGTGCGGTCCACCTGGTGGCTCCAGGCGATGGCATCCTTCCACTCCTTCTGGTTGAAGCTGTGGCGGAACAGCTCGAGCTTCACCAGCGGCACATGCAGGTCCTCGGGGTGCTCGCTCATGAAGCGCTTCAGCCGATAGCCGGCATCATCGTTGAAGAGGCGCACGCTGCAGAGCGCCACATGGAACTCGGCCTCGGTGCGTGTGGGGTCGTGCGGGTCGCCGATGCGGTCCACAACGCGCTGGAACTCGTACTGCGCAGCGCCGTACTTCTCCTTGGCGAAGAGCTCCAGGGCGTTGAGCAGGTCGGCGTCGCGGTGGTCGTAGTGCGCAGGCCGCTGGGCCATGGCCATGGCAGCGGCGAACAGCAGGGGGATCAGGGCCAGCGCGCGCTGGCGCGGCTGCCGGTGAGGGTGCATCATCAAGCGATCAAAGTTCTTGGGGGCACGGTCGGGCGGGGCGTCGCGCGGGGCCGTACTTATCCACGCGCGCCTGTTCACCTGCGACAAGCATCGGGCCAAGGGCATAACGCGGGCGGCCCGGGCCGAATTGCCACCTTTGGGGCTTCCCTGCACGCCCATGTCCGACGCCCCCGTCATCCAGCTCAACGGCGCACGCATCTTCCAGCGCGAGAACCTGGTGCTCAACAACGTTGACTTCACGCTCTACAAGGGCGAGTTCGTCTTCCTCATCGGCCGCACGGGCAGCGGCAAGAGCAGCCTCATGCGCGTGCTCTACGGCGATGTTCCGCTCACCGAGGGCGAGGGCTTCTGCTGCGGCTTCGACCTGCGCAAGCTCAAGCGCGGCCAGGTGCCCTACCTCCGCCGGAAGATCGGCATCGTGTTCCAGGACTTCCAGCTGCTCAGCGACCGCACGGTGAACGAGAACCTCTCTTTCGTGATGCGCGCCACCGGCTGGACCGACCGCAAGGCCATGGATGCCCGCGCGCAGGAGGTGCTGGAGAAGGTGGGCCTGGCCAACAAGGGCTACAAGATGCCGCACGAGCTCAGCGGCGGCGAGCAGCAGCGCGTGAGCATCGCGCGTGCGCTGGTGAACGACCCCGAACTCATCCTCGCCGACGAGCCCACCGGCAACCT
>DDRC01000246.1:5814-6769 GCA_002342985.1 Flavobacteriales bacterium UBA2426 | reverse complement strand
AGCCCACCGGCAACCTCGACCCCGAGACCACCGCCGGCATCCTCGACCTGCTCTTCGCCATCAGCCAGACCGGGCGCAGCGTGCTAATGGCCACGCACGACCACGCGCAGATGCACCGATTCGGCTCGCGCGTGGTGAAGTGCGAGGAAGGGAAATTGCTGGAGCTGAGCGCGGCGGGGGCGGTGTGATCACCGCAGCAGCGCCACGATCCGCACCGCGTTCCTGCGGTTGCTGAAGCGCTCCTCCAGCACTCGGGCGCGCAGCTCCAGCGCCTGGCCGTTCGCGGGCCGGCCCATGCATGCCAGGATGCTCTCGCGCATGCTCCTCGGGTCGTCGTGCACATGGCAGAGTGATTCAAGGCCGGTGCCCTCCACCATCGGTGTATTGCACACGACGTGGCGCCCGTTGAAGAGGCAGAGCAGCAGCTTCAGCTTGATGCCCGTGGCCTGGAAGGTGGGCAGCACGTTCACTTGCGCACTGCGCACCAGCGCATGGATCTGATCCGTGGAGATGCCCTCGCGCAAATCCACGCTTCGCTGCCCGTTCGGCAGCTTCGGCGCCTTGGCCACCGCACGCCTCAATTCCTTGCTGGCGTCGCTTCCGGCGATGACGAGCTTCACCGGCAAGCCATCGAACACCTTCTGCACGAGATAGAGCGCCGCCTGGTCGTTCTCCGCCACGCCCAACGCGCCGTGGTAGAACGCGAAGTCCCCGAGGCCGTCGGGCACCTCCACCTTCTCGCTGGCGTGAAAGGCCGGCACGTGCGTCACGTTGTGGAAGTGCGATTCGAAATACGCCTCGTCCTTGGGCGAGATGGCCAGCACGCGCGTGGCCTCGGCCAGCACCGGCTCGAAACGCGCGAGCTTGTGCGCCTCGTTGATGAAATAGGTGCGCCGGAAGGTACTGGTGGCGGCCTTTGCCAGCGCACCGTAGTAATCGTGCTCCACGTTGTGGG
>DDRC01000246.1:1186-5673 GCA_002342985.1 Flavobacteriales bacterium UBA2426 | reverse complement strand
GAGTAATCGTGCTCCACGTTGTGCGCACGCACGATGCGGATGCGGTCCACCAGGCGCGGGTCGCCGAGGTGGTAGCAGCAGTGCAGGCCCTCGAAGAGGATGGGGTGGTCGTCCTGCAGCAGGCGCTCCATCAGCGCATCGCTCCTCCGGCTCACCACCACGTAGGGGAGCGCATTGAAGAGCTGGAGCTTGCCCAGGTTGCGCGGGTAGTAGTGCACGCTGACGCAGAACCGTTCCAGTTCCTTGGCGCGCGGACGGCCGTACTGGAAGCAGTGCAGGTGCACCTTCACGCCCAGATCGGCCAGCGCCCTGGCCTTGTAGTACACGTCGATCACGCCGCCATAGCTGGGCGGGGCGGGCACGTCGAAGCTGACGATATGTAGGTGCTTATCCGCCAACGCTTTGCAAGAAGGCCTTCAGCGCTTCCTTCTCGCGCTCGCCATCCAATTCCGCGGCGGCGAAAATAGCCTTCAATCGCAAGGCATCACGGCGCGGGCGGTCGGGTATCAGGCGGCGCACCTCGGCCGCGATCAGTGCGGGCTCCGCACGCGGGATAACCACGCCCGCCTCATACCGGCGCACGATGCCCGCCACCTCGGGCAGGTCGGTGACCAGCGCCGGGATGTGCGCCCGGAAATAGTCGAAGAGCTTGTTCGGCAGGCTGAAGCGGTAGTTGAGGTTGGTGTCCTTGTCGAGCGAGAGGCCGAGGTCCGCGTTGCGGGTGTACTGCATCATGCGCTCGTAGGGCATGCGCGGCAGCAGGCGCACGCGATCGGCCAGGCCTTGCTCCTTCACCAGCCGCTCCAGCACGGGCAGCGCATCGCCGCCGCCGATGATGAGCAGCAGCGCATCCGGCAATTCGCGCATGGCCAGCACCGCCTCCTCCCCGCCCCGGTCAACGTTGATGCCGCTGCCCTGCAGCACCAGGATGAAACGGTCCTCCGGCAGGTCCAATTCCTTCCGCGACGGCAACGGGCCGAGCTCCTTGTGCATGGGGATGTTGCGCACCACCTCCACCGGAACGCCGTAGCGCTCGCGGTAGGCCTGGGCGATGCTGCCGTTCACCGTGACCGCATGCTTCAGCGTCGGGAAGATCCAGCGCTCGATGGCCAGCCAGACGCGCTTCGCGAAGCGGGCCTGCAATTCGGGCACCTCGGTGAAGTACTCGTGGCTGTCGTACACCAGCTTGCTGCTGCCCTTGGCCAGGTAGCACGCCAGCAGGGTGTCCAGGTCATTGGCCACGATCAGGTCGGCCCTGCGGAAGAGCAGCAGGAAGAACAAGCGCAGATTGTACTCGGCATAGAAGAGCGGACCCTTGCGGAAGAGCAGCCGCATGCGCTTGGTGGCATAGGGCCGCTGGAGCGGAAGGCTATCGGGCAGCAGCCGCCCCACCAGCAGCACCTCGTGGCCCAGCTCGCGCAGCACCACGCAGGTGCGGTGCACGCGGTTGTCGGTGCTGAGGTCGTTGGTGACGCAGACGAGGGCGCGCATGGACTGCTCCGCACCAGCGGAGCGCACAAAGGAACGGCCCGGAGCCAAGCACCGGGCCGTTCATGGCTTTGGGCAGCTTCGCCACCGCCCAACCCTCACGGCACGCTTCACCACCGGGTCGCCATCGAGGAGCAGGGTCGCGTAGTACACCCCAAGCGACAGGTTCTCCGTGTTCAACCCCTACTGGAGCCCACCGGTTTCACGCTGGCCTTCCGCCAGCACGCGCGGGTCGCGGTCATCTGAGCTGTTCGCCAGCAGCACGTGGGCGCAATCGACATTCCCCGCAGGATTGATCTCCACCGTCTCAACCTCATCGGCATTGAGGAAGTTCCCGAACAGGATGTACCGGTATGCCGGATCAGGGATATACCGGCCCTCCACGGACAACCAATTCAGGGTGTCGACCACCACCCAGGGCACGATCAACGCCGCCTCATCGGCAGCGGGGAAGCCTGCTCCCGGCGATGCGGCATCCATGGCGGACCCACGCCGAATCCGGAGCTGGCCCTGCGCATCACCCCCCCGTCCCTCCCGTTGCGGAAACCATGCGGAACCTGATGCTCACAGGCGCACGGATGCTAAGCGGCTCGATCAACTCGGCAATCTGAAGCTCCCGCACATCGGCTAACCCGGCGCACCACATCAGGATTCCGGCGAAACCGGAACCGTCGCAGGGCATCTGGTGCGCCGCATGGCTCAGAGGCACGCCGACCGCCGTGCCTGCTGCGCAGGTCTTGCAATAGTCCGGCGTATCCCTGTATGCATCCCAGCCCGCTGCCAGGTTCAACCGCCCCAAGGCGGTTGGGCACTCCAGTTATTCCTCGAAGCTCCCATTGGGCACCAGATTCTGCGCCTGCGCCATGCCACCCGGCAATGCGATGGCCAAGGTGATCAGGAAGCTTGTCCCACGGGCCGAGCGGCTTGGAAGCTGGCACGATCCAGACGAGGCCCCATCACCCGAACAGCGGGCATGCGTCGGAGAGGATGCCTCTGTCGACAATCCGCCAAGCGGAGCAGATACAGCCTTCATCCCACCAAAGTGCCAAGAACATGGATGCCCGCACCGCACACCCGTGCGGGCAAGGAAAGCCATGAGGCCCAACGGTGCGTGATGGGCGTGGCCGTGATAGCCGCTCCCATTGCACCATGCCAGTCGAGCAAGGCGATGCCCCCTGCATCCTCGGCCCACCGCTCCCTGCTGCGGGTTGGAAGCCTGCTCAACCGGTCCCTCGGTTTACGGCGGGGCCTTTGCGCACACCCAGCGCTGCCTCGCCCATCCAAGCGTCCGGCCATGCGCGGTGCCACTCCGGGCTTGACCCGGCGCGACTCGGCTGTCCGTGGAATCCCGCGGACTCACGGCCTAGAACCATGTCGAAACGGCTTCTGGCGCCACCGCTCCGGTCGCCGGCCGAAGCGAACCGGCGTCTCGGCCGCTTGGGTGCACCGACCCCGTGCCGGCACCTTCATCCGCCGCCTGTGCACAACAGGGCCGAACACGTCCTGTGGCAGGGATCACGGACCGCTAATCTTGCAGCGCATGCAGCTCATTGCCCACGCCGACCTGAAGCCCTTCAACACCTTCGGCATCGCCGCGCGGGCCGAGCGGCTGGCGCGCTTCGCCGACGCGGATCAGCTCCGGGCCCTGCTGGCGGCGCCGGAGCTCGCCGGCATGCCGCGCCTGGTGCTGGGCGGCGGCAGCAACGTGCTCTTCACGCGTGACTTCCCCGGTGCCGTGCTGCTCAATGAGGTGCCGGGCATCGCCGTGGAGCGGCGCACCGACGACCATGTGTGGGTGAAGGCCGGCGCCGGCGTGGCCTGGCATGCCCTGGTGATGCATGCGGTGGCGCAGGACTGGGGCGGCCTGGAGAACCTGAGCCTCATCCCCGGCAAGGTGGGCGCCGCACCGATGCAGAACATCGGGGCCTACGGCGTGGAGATCAAGGATTGCTTCGAGCGCCTGGAAGCGCTGCGCGTGAGCGACGGCGAGCTGGTGACCTTCCACCGCGCCGATTGCAGCTTCGGCTACCGCGAGAGCTTCTTCAAGCGCGAAGGGCGCGACCGCTTCATCATCCTCAGCGTCACCTTCCGGCTCACCCTGCGCCACCATGCGCTCCGCACCGCCTACGGCAACATCCGGGACGAGCTGGCGCGCCGCAGCATCACCGCCCCCACCATCCGTGATGTGAGCGACGCGGTGATCGCTATCCGCCGCAGCAAGCTGCCCGACCCCGCTGTGCTGGGCAATGCGGGCAGCTTCTTCAAGAATCCGGTGGTGCCTGAGGCGCTGGCCCGGCGCATCAAGGCCGCGCATCCCGATGCCCCCACCTACCCTGCGGGCGAGGGGCTGGTGAAGCTGGCCGCAGGCTGGCTCATCGAGCAATGCGGCTGGAAGGGGCGGCGCATCGACGGCTGCGGGGTGCACGAGCGACAGGCGCTGGTGCTGGTGAACCATGGCGGCGCCACAGGCAGCCAGGTCTGGGACCTCAGCGAGCAGGTGCTCCGCAGCGTGCAGCAGCGCTTCGGCGTGGAGCTGGAGCGCGAGGTGAATGTGATCTGAATGGCGGAGGCCGGCCGCCCCGTTCATGCGGAGCGGCGAATGCCAACCGGTTGGAGGCGGATGCGCGTGGGCGATCTTCGTGGCATGTCCCTGCGCGCGGTCCTCGGCGCCATCACGCTCCTCCTCGCGGCGTGCCATCGGCCGTTGCCGGATGCGAAGGCGCCCGGCCCCACCCCGCTGCGGCTCAGCCTTCCGGCGTGGGCGCTTGCCGATACCGCGCTGCGCCTCGAGTACCCGTACGACAATCCGCTCACCGTGGAAGGCGCCGCGCTGGGCCGGGCGCTCTTCTACGATAAGGCCCTGAGCGCCGATGGGGCGCTCTCGTGCGCCAGCTGCCACGTCCAGCGCTTCGCCTTCGCCGACAGCGTGCCCCGCTCAACGGGGATGCACGGCCTGCGCACCCTGCGCAACAGCCTGCCGCTGATGAACCTCGCCTGGG
>DDRC01000246.1:556-922 GCA_002342985.1 Flavobacteriales bacterium UBA2426 | reverse complement strand
CTCTTCGCCGCCGCCTTCGGCGACAACCGCATCGATAGCCTGCGGATCGCCTTCGCCCTGGCGCAGTTCGAGCGGACGCTGGTCTCGCTGGATTCCCGTTTCGACCGGTACTTCTACCTGAAGCAGACGGATGCGCTCACCATGCAGGAGCGGCGCGGCAAGGACCTCTTCTTCACCCGCGCGCACTGCGTGGATTGCCACGAGCCTCCGCTGTTCAAGGGGCATCTTGTGGCCAACATCGGCCTGGACAGCGTGCCCAAGGACCCCGGCCTCGGCGGGCGCACGGGGCTCCCCTGGCACCTTGGCCGCTTCAAGACCCCCAGCCTCCGCAATGTGGCCGTCACCGCCCCCTATATGCACGATGGC
>DDRC01000246.1:0-419 GCA_002342985.1 Flavobacteriales bacterium UBA2426 | reverse complement strand
ACCGCCCCCTATATGCACGATGGCCGCTTTGCCACGCTGGAGGAAGCGGTTGATTTCTATGCCGACGGCGTGCGGACCGATGCCACCACCCTCGACGAGCACATGCTGCCCTGGCGGGAGGGCCGGATCCGCCTGAGCCGGCAGGACCGCGCGGACCTGGTGGCCTTCCTGCGGACGCTCACGGACTCGGCCTTCCTCGTCGAGCCGGCATTCGGTCCCCTGGATTGAGCCAGGAGCCGTGCATCCGTGCGATCTTCGCATGCCATGCACACGATGCGCACCACCGCGATCGCACTTGCTTGCGCGCTGCTCGCCACAGCCTGCCGCAAGGATCCCGCGCTGGAATCGCCAGAGGCTTCCACCGGCCCCACGCCCTTGGACCTCGCCATTCCGGCATGGGCGCTGGCCCAGCCCCACCC
>DDRC01000024.1 GCA_002342985.1 Flavobacteriales bacterium UBA2426 | reverse complement strand
GTGGGGAGCCGGGTTGACATGGCAATGCGTGTATTGTTGCACCCCGAAGTGACTCAACCGTCACGCTGCAATCCATGATTTCGGTCAGCCCGGGATGGTGCGTTCATCCGGTGCCGACCCTCACGGGCCTGCGAAGCCATGCACTAACCTTGCGGGATGCCTGCCCCCGTGCTCATCACCAAGGCCAGCGGCGAGGTCGCCGAATTCGATCGCGCACGCCTTCAGGCCTCCCTCGAGCGATCGGGTGCGTCGGCCGAAGTGAGCGCACGCATCGCGGAGGACATCGGCCCGCTGGTGAAGCCGGGCATGAGCACGCGCCGGATCTACCGCATGGCCTTCGGGATGCTGCGGAAGAAATCCAAGCGGGTGGCCGCGCGCTACCGCCTGAAGCAGGCGATCCTCGATCTCGGTCCATCGGGATTCCCCTTCGAACGGTTCATCGGGCGGATCCTGGAGCAGGATGGTTACCGCGTGCAGGTCGGTGTGCTTGTGCAGGGCCGATGCGTGACGCACGAGGTGGACGTGGTCGCCGACAAAGCCGACCAGCACTATCTGGTGGAATGCAAGTACCACAATACCCCGGGCCGGGTGTGCGATGTGAAGGTGCCCTTGTACATCAAGGCGCGGTTCGACGATGTGCTGGAGCAGTGGAAGGGGATGCCGGGGAACGGCCATCGATTCACGCACGGCTGGCTGGTCACCAACACGCGGTTCACCGCCGATGCCATCGAATACGGGGAGTGCGCGGGCCTGCGGATGGTGGGCTGGGACCATCCCGCCAAAGGGAGCCTGAAGGACCGCATCGACCGCTCCGGGCTCTACCCCCTCACCTGCCTCAGCAGCATCACGCATGCGGAGAAGGAACGGATGCTGGCCAATGGGCTGGTGCTGGCACGCGAGGTGCTGGAATCCCCATCGCACCTCTCCGAGGCGCTGGTTCGGGGCCCGCGGATCAAGGCCGTGCTGGAGGAAGCCGAATCGCTCTGCTCCGGTGCACCGCAGGGCGGGGCCCTGATGGGCTGAGGGGCGTAATGAGGGAATCCTTAACAGTCCGTGACCATCCGGTGCGCCCCCGCCACCGACCTTTGCGGCCCGCCAACGGCAGATGTTCCGCTCCGCACTCCTGCGCCTGTCGATACCAGCCCTGTCCCTCATCGGCGCGCAGGGCGCGTTCGGCCAGGCGCCCACCAAGTGCCTCGAGATCGAGAGCGTGCTGGTGGACGCCTGCAACAACAACTGCCCCGGGGCCCAGGAGGGAGAGAACGAGATGTTCCGGTTCATCACCGGGCCGTCGCCCATCGCCCTGAGCAGCCTGGCAGCGGATTGGGCCACCCAGAACGCATTCCTGGGCTGGGTGCAGAACGCCACCACCGCCAACCTCACAGCCCAGCTCAATGCCACCATCACCAATTGCGGCTGGCTGCTGGAGCCGCCGAACGGGGTCATCCCTCCGGGCCGCCGGGTGCTGGGCATCACCAGCACCGCCATGTGCATCACCGGCAATTCGTTCGCGGGCCTGAGCGACACCCTGTATGTGATCTTCCAGGCCCCGGGGAACACCTTCGGGCACTTCAAGAACACGAACAACAGCAACGCCATCACCCCGAATCCTACGGGAACGAACAGCTTCCGCACCTTCATCCTCCAGGTATCCGGATCACCCGTGTGCAGCGATTCGGTCACCTACAACGAGGCCTTCCTGGTGAACCAGCTCGGGACCTATGGAGGGAACTGGTCGCAGAACGATGGCAGCACCGTGGCGGCCACCTGGCCAGGGGCACCGCAGCTGAGCTACATGAACCAGGGATGCCAGGCGCCCATCGTGCCAATGACAGCGGAGATCCTGAGCGACCCTGTGCCGGTGCCCTGCGGGGCCACGGTGCCGCTGGTGGGCGCCGCATCGGGCAACATCGCTTCCGTCTTCTGGACCGGTGGTGCAGGCACCTACTCCGATCCCACCGGCAGCGCCACCGCCTACACCCTTGACATCACTGAGGCCAACGGCGCCATCCTCAGCTTCTGCGCGGTGAGCATTTGCGGCGATACGCTCTGCGACCAGGTGCAGATCCCCGTGGATCCCGCCCCAGTGCCGGCCATCGTTTCGGCGCCCCCGTCCGTAGCCTGCGACGGGATGGCCACGATGATCGGCGAGGTGACGGGATCGGCCATTGGCACCTTCTGGACCGGTGGGGCCGGAACGTGGTCGAACGTGTCTGCCGCCGGGGCCGCTTATGCGCCGGGGCCGGAGGAGTCCGGCGAGGTGGAGCTCTCCTTCTGCGCGGTCAGCGCCTGCGGCGATACGGTATGCACCGGCTTCACCCTCATGGTGCAGGGGGATCCGGCCTCTGGCATCACTGCGGATGGCCCCACCACCTTCTGCGCAGGCCAATCCGTACTGCTCACCGCATCAGGGGGAACGGGCTATCAGTGGAGCAACGGCGCCACCGGAGCAACGGTCATTGCGCAGGAATCGGGCCTCTATTCGGTTACAGTGACCAGTGCCTGCGGCGCGTCCGAGGCCAGCATCACCATCACCGTGCTGCCGCCGCCAGTGGCCGAGGCGGAAGGACCTGCCACGGCCTGCCCGGGACAGCCCTTCAGCCTGGAGGCGAGCGGCGGGGCTGCATACAGCTGGTCAACCGGGGCGACCACGGCATCGGCACTGGCCGACCAGCCCGGCACCTACACCGTGGTGGTCGCTGACGCCTGCGGAAGCGACACCGCCACCGTCACGGTCGCGCAGGGCGAATCGTTCGCGCCGGTCTTCGCCGCCGATGCCGCGGAGGGCTGTGCGCCGCTCTGCGTGCGCTTCACGGCCGAGCCGCAGCAGGACGCCATCTACACGTGGAGCTTCGGTGACGGCGGCACCGCCACCGGTGCATCGGCCGAGCACTGCTTCGCGGCAGGGGCGCACACGGTCACGCTCAGCGCCACCTCCAACGGCTATGCCGGCCTATGCCCGGCCACATGGTCGCTGCCATTCCCGATCGAGGCTTGGCCCGCCCCCACCGCTGCCTTCACCGTTTCGCCCCCGGTGACCACCATCGAGCAACCCGATATCCGGTTGATCGACGGCACGGTCGGCGCTGATTCGCTGCGCTGGACCCTCGGCGATGGCTGGGCCGTGAGCACCGAGCGCTCCCCCGCCTTCCGGCTCGATTCCGTGGCGTGCTACCCGATCCGCCTGCATGCGCTCAACGCCCATGGCTGCATCGATGAGGCCAGTGGCACCGTGTGCATCGAGGACCCCTTCCTCCTCTGGGTGCCCAACGCCTTCACGCCCAACAACGACGGGTTCAACGACGCCTTCTTTGCCATCACCAGCGTGACGCAGCCCCGGGAGTTCACGCTGTCCGTATTCGACCGGTGGGGGCGCAGCATCTTCACCAGCACCTCGCCGGAGATCGGCTGGGATGGCAGCGATGCCCCCAATGACCTTTACGTGTGGAGGCTCTGGATCAAGGACACGCTGGGCAAGCGCCACGAGCGCACCGGCCATGTGACCCTCATCCGCTGATCACTCCTTCACCACGCGGATGCGTTGCTTCAAGCGGGTGAACTCGATGGTGTAAAGGCCGGCCGGTATCCTGCTGATGTCCATCATCGCACCTTGGCGGATGGTGCCGCCCCCCACGAGCAGGCCGCGGGCATCAAGGAGCAGGTAGGGCTCGTCGCGCTGCAGGGCCGGCTCGATGCGAACGAGCCCCAAGGTGGGGTTCGGGACGGCCTTGAGCGCCCCCTCTTGCACCCCCTGATCCACGCCCAGCGCGCAATCGATGTCGAACAGCGTCACCGTGTTGCTGCCGCTGTTGGGTATGCACACGCGATGGTTCACCGCGTCAAAGTCGATGTCGGCCGGGTTGCTCAATCCCGGAACGGCGAGGTCCACCCCCGGCGCCGAGAAGGTGGGCTCGTATTGCGTGATGCGGTCGGGCGACCAAGAGGCGACCAGGAACCGGCCGAGGCAATCGATGGTGACGCCATCGATCTGGGTGAGGCCCGTATTGGCCACGAGGGTGGCGGATGCCCCGGTGTCACGATCGTACGACTTGATCGGCGCATTGGCGCCCCAGAAGACCACCACCAGGCGGTTGCCCACAGGGTCCCACACGATGCCGTTGGGCTGCCCTCCCGTATTGGCCACCAGGGTGGCGTGCGTGTTGGCCACGGGGTCCACCTTGTAGATGCGCTGCGCCGAAGTCGGGAAGTCGGTCACATACAGGTATTGCCCGTCGGTGGTAATGCCGTTCAGGAAACTGCCGCCCAGGCTCCGGTTGAAGACCTGCGCACCGGTGGCGAGGGAATAGCCCTTCACGCTTCCGCCGCTGCAGGCGTACAGCACGTCGCCCATGATCTCCAGCCCATAGGGTGCCGGGCTCACGCTCACGAAATCGCTCACGTCCCCAGCCTGGCTGCGCACCCGGATCACCGACGCAGCGGTGTTGCTCACGAAGTAGCGATCGCCCACCGGATCATACTCCACGCTCTCCGGCCCATTGTATTGGGCCGCACAGGGCAAGGCGGTGAGCAGCAGGAAAAGGAGGCTCGATCGCATGGGGGTGGCTTCAGCTGCAACGCTAGGCGATCGCCGATCCGGTGCCTCCAGGGATCCGACGGACTTATCCACAGGCCCTCTGTGCGCCCATCAGGATCCGACCGGCTGCAGGCCGAGCCTGCTCTGCCTCATGGGCCTTGAGGATGAATGGCAGCGGGCCGCACGATCCAGGGGGGCGACGCGTTAACCTTGCACCATGGGAACCGTCGCCACAAGGGGCGTCGTCGTTTCGGCCAAGGCCCGATTCGAGCCTGCGCACAGCGATCCGAAAGCCGCACGCTTCATCTTCAGCTACCGCATCACGATCGCCAACCGCGGCAAGGAGGCGGTGCAGCTCCTGCGGCGGCATTGGATCATCAGGGACAGCCTGGCGGCGCTCCGTCAAGTGGAGGGTCCGGGCGTGGTCGGAGAATCGCCGGTGATCCAGCCCGGTGAGGAATACAGCTACAGCAGCGCCTGCGACCTGCGGAGCGGATTCGGGCGGATGGAGGGCACCTACCTCATGCGGTACGTGGAGGGCGGGCAGGTGTTCCGTGCGGCGATCCCGGTGATGCAGCTGCTTACGCCAATTTCTGCTAATTGACCCGAGCCCCCCTGCGGGCTGGGCATGGGCCGTTATTTTCGCGGCCGAGGATGAGCCCGAACAGGAACGGAATGAGCGCACTCAAGCGCACCGCCGCGCGGTGGGCCGAGGCCCTGCTGCTGAGCGCCTTCCTGCTCTTCACGCCGCAGCTCATGGGTGCGATGTGCTCCACCGAATGGAGCGAGCTCGGGATGCAGACCGCCCCGCTGCTGGAGGAGGAGGTGGTGAAGCACACGCATGACTTCCATGTGTGCCTGGACTGCTCCGGCCGGGATGAGCATGACCTGCACCCGCCAACGGCGGACTGGGGATGTCCCGTGCGCATGTTCAGCCGGGTCGCCGTACCGCCGCCGAAGCGCGGTTGACCGCTGCGCCCTGCGCAGTGCCAGTGGCCGGGTCCGGATCCGGCATCCATCGACGGTTCGTGTCCTATCCTAGTTCCGCATGCTCTCGAAATTGAAGCAGGACATTCCTGCATCGCTGGTCGTCTTCCTCGTTGCGCTTCCGCTCTGCCTGGGCATCGCCGTGGCCTCCGGGGCACCGCCCGTTTCGGGCATCATAGCTGGGGTCATCGGCGGGCTGGTGGTGGGGGCCCTGAGCGGCTCACCCCTGGGCGTGAGCGGCCCGGCCGCCGGGCTCACCGCCATCGTGTCCATGGGCATCACCGAGCTCGGATCCTTCGAGATCCTGCTGGGCGCCGTGGTGGTGGCCGGTGCCATCCAGCTGGCGCTCGGCGCCGCACGGGCGGGCATCATCGCCTATTACTTCCCGAGCTCCGTCATCAAGGGCATGCTGGCCGGCATCGGCGTCATCATCATCCTCAAGCAGATCCCGCACGCCCTGGGCGACGACCAGGACCCCATGGGCGATGAGAGCTTCGAGCAACCGGACAAGCTCAATACCTTCCAGGAAATCGGCGTGGCCCTTCAGGGCCCCAACTGGGGAGCACTGCTCATCACCCTCGCCTGCCTTGGCCTCATGCTGCTCTGGGAACGGCCCGCCATCCAGCGGAACAAGGTGCTGCGCTACATACCCGGACCGCTGCTCGCGGTGGCCTTGGGCATCCTCATGGCCCTGGGCTTCAACGGAATCCCCAGCCTATCCATTGCTGCCGGCCACTATGTGCAGCTGCCCGACCTCACCGACCTGGGGTCGTACGTGCTGCCTTCCTTCTCCGGTATCGCCGATCCCGCGTTCTGGCGCATCGCCTTCACGCTGGCCGTCGTAGCCAGCATCGAGACGCTGCTGTGCGTGGAGGCCACCGACAAGCTGGACCCGCAGAAGCGCATCACCCCGGCCAACCGGGAACTCTTCGCCCAAGGAGCCGGCAATATGCTCAGCGGACTCCTGGGCGGCCTGCCCCTCACGCAGGTCGTGGTACGCAGCTCGGCCAACATCCAGAGCGGCGGCCAGACCAAGCTGTCGGCCATCCTCCATGGCGCTTGGCTGCTGGTGTCGGTATTCACCATCGCAGGCCTTCTGCGGCTCGTGCCCTTGGCCAGCCTGGCGGCGGTCCTCCTGCTCGTCGGCTACAAGCTCACGAAGCCCTCCCTGTATGCCTCCATGTGGAAGCAAGGGCTCCCCCAATTCCTCCCCTTCCTGATCACCGTGGGCTTCATGGCCGTGACCAACGACCTCCTTCGCGGCGTCATCCTGGGCCTGATCGTGGCCTTCATCCACATCCTCTGGAAGAACTACAAGGTGCCCTTCCACTTCGACCCCAACCGGTACAAGCCGGGGATGCCGGTGTACATCACGCTCAGCGAGGATGTCACCTTCCTGAACAAGGCGGGCATCAAGCGCACGCTGCATGCCCTGCCCGACAAGGCAAGGGTGGTGATCGATGCCGGCCGATCGCTGGACCTTGACCCCGACGTGCGCGAGATCATCGAGGAGTTCACCCTGACGGCCCCGGACCGCGGCATACGGGTGCAGCTCATGAACTTCCCGCCAGGGCCAGGCGAAGCGCGCCGAACGGCCACGATGCTGGCCGACCCGCAATGAACGAAAACCGAACAACCATGGATAGCTACCGCCGACTGCTCCTCAACAACAAGGCCTGGGCCGAGGACACCGTTTCCCGTGACCCTGAGTTCTTCCATCGGCTGGAGAAGGTGCAGCGCCCTGAATTCCTCTGGATCGGGTGCAGCGACAGCCGGGTCCCCGCCAACGAGATCACGGGCACGCAGCCCGGAGAGATCTTCGTGCACCGCAACATCGCCAACATGGTGGTCCACACCGACCTCAACCTGCTGAGCGTGCTCCAATACGCTGTGGAATACCTGAAGGTGAAGCATGTGATCGTCTGCGGCCACTACGGCTGCGGCGGCGTGCAAGCGGCGATGACCCATCAATCGCTGGGCCTCATCAATAAATGGCTGCGCAACATCAAGGACGTCTACCGGCTGCACAAGGCGGAGGTTGACGCGCAACCCGATGAGCAGGCGCGCCTCGACCGCTTGGTGGAACTCAATGTGCAGGAGCAGGTGCTCGACCTAGCGAAGACCAGCATCATCCAGAAGGCCTGGAAGGACCGCGGCGGCCCGCACCTGCACGGATGGGTCTACCGCTTGAGCGACGGGATCGTGAAGACCGTCTTCGAGATGGAGGCCGGTACGGAGATCGACCCGATCTACCGGTTCGACAACCTGGACTGAGCCTCAGGGGTTGCAGTGTGCGCAGTGCTGCGGATCCTCTTCCACCCTTCCGTCCGGACGGCCCTCGAACTGCACATGGCCGCACGCCCAGCAACCGCGCTCCATGCTGCGCACACTCTCCGTGGGCCATCCGCATAGGGCGCAGGGCAACCCGCTCCGCGTGCCGGTGATGCGGAACCAGCAGGCCCCGCACACCGGGCAGCAGCGAGACAGCTCATCGGCAAAGCGCTCCGCCGTCTCGCCGATCACCCGCATGCGCGTGGGGTTCATCATCGCACGCATGTCCGTCTCCAACCAGCAGGACCCATGCGCCTCCACGAGCGTGGAGACCAGGGCGCGCAGCCGATGCGGATCGGTGATGCCCTTGTGCACCGGATCGCCGGGGCGCCAATGCTCGCGGGGCCGCGCAACCAAGGCATGCTCCGGGAAGCGGAACCGCTGCGCGAAGGCCATCGCGCCGGCCTCATCGCGGACCTCCTCGCCGCCGAAGACCGTTTCCAGCGAGACATGCCGGTGCGTGAAGACCATCCCGTCGCGCGCGTCGTAGAGCACCAGGAACTCCTCGTCGCAGGGCATGAAGGGCGCCGGCGGATACGGACCGAATGAGCCCTCGCTGGCCACCACCAGGTCCATCCCGCTGGCCTCCGCTCCATGGCGCGCCTTGGCGATGCAGGCCTCCACGGGATCCAGGTCGCGCGCCACCTCGCCGCTGAAGGCGCCGAAGCGGTCGGTGTCCACATCCGGGATGGCCACGGCCCCGTCGATGGGCAGCACGCGCATCAGCGCGGGGCCGATCACCTGCTCCTTGCCGTGCATGGTGGCCACCCCGAGCGTGCGCCCGGCGAAGCGGTCAAGGCTGTTCTGCATGGCGTCGGCGCGCATCAGCGTGGCAAGGGTTCAGGCCCGTGAGGGCCATGGCATCACTCCCCCTGCCCCAGCGAGAAGCCCCGCACGTGGTCGAAGAGGTAGAGGTTCTCCGTCTTGACCACATCGATGCCCGCCTCGGTGAGCAGGTGCAGCAGCTGCACCACCTGCCGCTGGCCGATGGGCATGTACGTGGCCTTGCTGTCATCGATGGCGACATCGGGCCCCACGAAGCGGCAGCGCCAGTGGTCGGTGCAGAAGGTCTCCGGGAAGCCCTCGGGCCACACCTTCACGCCGCGGTTGGTGATCAGCTTCAGCTTCAGCATGCCGTGCGACGCCTTCTGCAGCCGCGCCGCCAGCTCGTCGGGCTTGCTTGAGGGGTCGCATACGAACACATCCACGCCGCAGAGCTCGCGCTTCACCGCGGGACGGTCGTAGACGAACTTGAGGTCCGTTCCGTGCTTCATCTCCACGCTGCTCAGCTGCTTGGGCTTGCGGCCCAGGCGCTCGATCACCGCATCGGCGAACCCGGTGGTGCCCACGCGCTTCTTCGAAATGCCCTCCTGGAAGATGTCGCCGGGGTGGAGACCATCCTCCAGCGTGCAGAGCCAGGCGTTCTGGATGGCCTCCGCCTTCTCGGGCAGGCCCAGGTGCACGAGCATCATGCAGGCGGCATTGAGCATGGCGCTGGGGTTGGCGATGCCCTGCCCGGCGATGTCCGGAGCGCTGCCGTGGATGGCCTCGAACATGCTGATGCAGTCACCGATGTTGGCGCTTCCAGCCATGCCCACGCTGCCAGTGAGCTCGGCGGTCACGTCACTGATGATATCGCCGTAGAGGTTCAGCGTCACGATCACATCGTAGCGGTTGGGCTGCGTGGCCACGCGCGCGGTGCCGATGTCGATGATCTGGATCTCCTGCTGCAGGCCCGGGTACTCCTTGCCCACGCGGCGGAACATGTCGGCGAACATGCCGTCGGTGAGCTTCATGATGTTG
>DDRC01000125.1:9901-10398 GCA_002342985.1 Flavobacteriales bacterium UBA2426 | reverse complement strand
CGCGGAGGCCCGGGGCGAGTTCATTGCGGTGCTTGATGCCGATGACCTGATGCATCCGGAGCGACTGGCCCGCCAGGTGGGGTTCCTCGATGCGCATCCGGAGATCGGCGCTCTGGGCAGCTCGCTCGCCGTGTTCGGCTCGAAGAGCGAGGAGTGGCACTGGCCCGAGACCGATGAGGAGGCGCGCGGCAAGCTGCTCTTCTCCGACCCGGTGTGCTACGGCACGGCCATGTTCCGGGCGCGGGTCCTGCGCGACTCCGGGGTGCGCTGCGACGAGCAGTGGTTGACCCCGGGCATGGATTTCCTGTTCGTGATGTCGCTGGCCCCGTATCTGCGCTATGCCAACATCCCGGAACCGCTCACCTTTTACCGGGTAGGCGAACAGAACATGCGCCATGGCACCGATGCCTATGAGTCGCGTGCCCGAATCTACCGCCGGCAATTCGAGCTGTTCGGCATCCCTGCTGGCGAAGAGGAGGTTCGGCTGCAACTGATGC
>DDRC01000125.1:9141-9816 GCA_002342985.1 Flavobacteriales bacterium UBA2426 | reverse complement strand
CAACTGATGCTGCATCGCCTGTTCCGGCAGGTGCCCGAAGCGCATGATGTGGGCGCGCTTGTGAAGTGGATCGAGCGGCTCAAGTCGATCAACCGCGAACGCCGCATCTTCACGGTCCATGTCTTCGAGCAGGAACTGGACCGCCGCTTCTCGCGCTTGTTCCATCCCTTGGCCGATGCCTCCGCATCCGCCGCATTCGCCCATCTGCGTGCGCGACGGACGCTCAATTGGCCTGATGCGCGCTACCTCATGGCGGCCTGGTTTCGGCGCAGGCGCCTAACGGCCATGTCCTGAAGTTGCGAGCCGCGACCGACATGCCAGACCTGCCCCGCATCTCCATCGTCACGCCGAGCTTCCAGCAGGCCGAGTACCTGGAGGAGTGCCTCCGCTCGGTGCGCGATCAGGGCTATCCGCACCTTGAGCACGTGGTGGTGGACGGAGGCAGCACGGATGGGTCCGTGCAAGTCATTGAGCGTTTCGCTCCGGGCCTACGGTGGTGGTGCAGCGAGCCGGACCGCGGGCAATCGCATGCCATCAACAAGGGCTGGACGCATTGCTCTGGCGAGGTGATGGGCTGGTTGAACAGCGACGATGCGCTCATGCCCGGTGCGCTGCAGCGGGTTGCTGAGGCGTTCGCAGAAGACCCTGGCTTGCTGGTGCTGACCGGGGTGAGGA
>DDRC01000125.1:487-9030 GCA_002342985.1 Flavobacteriales bacterium UBA2426 | reverse complement strand
AGGGAGCGGGGCAGGCCCGACGAGCCCATGCCCATGGAGGATGCGTCCGACACCAGGAAGTGGTTCACCGAGCCGCGCATCAACCAGCAGGCCACCTTCTTCCGGAGCAGCGCGCTGCGGGCGGTGGGCGGGGTGGAGGAAGGCCTGGCCTGCGTCATGGATTATGAGCTCTGGCTCCAATTGCTCTTCCTCCACGGCACCGGCTGCGTGCGCGTGGTGCCTTGGCCCTTGGGCATCTTCAGGCACCATGGCGCCAGCAAGACGTCAACGCTGCAGGCGCGCTTCGTGGACGAGACGGCGTCCGTGCTGCACGGCCTCTGCCGTTCCACGGGCCTGGACCATCATGCTGATTCACTGTCACTCGGGCACCGGCTCGCGTCACCCTTGCGCGGGATTCCCGCAGGACCGGAGCACGCCGCATTGGTCGAGGCGATGGTGGTCCGCTTCATGCTTAAATGGCATTATCGGGTCCACGTCCGAGAGGAATACGCCATGATGCGGCATTGGCGCTCCGGTGTGGAGGAACTGCCCGGGCTCGATGAACCGCTCACGCAGCGGCTCAAGGAGCTGGATGATGACCTGCGTGCCCCCAGCTGGCTACTTTTCCGGATCCGCCGCAAACTGAAGCATCTCTTCCCATGAGGGTCAGCGTCGTCGTGCCGGTCTACAACAAGGGGCCTTTCCTTGAGGAGTGCTTCAACAGCATCTTCAACCAGACCTACGCCGACTTCGAGGTGATCGCGGTGGATGACAAGAGCACGGACGACAGCCTGGAACGCCTCCGCGCCATGCGTGATGAACGGCTCCGCGTGGTGGCCTTGGAGCGCAACCTGGGCCCCAGCGGCGCCGCGCAGCGCGCCATAGACCTGTCCAGGGGCGAGTACATCATCCGGGTGGACGCAGATGACATCATGCTGCCGGAGCGCTTCGCGAAGCAGGTGGCCTTCATGGATGAGCGTCCCCGGCTCATCGCCAGCGGCTGCCACCTCCGCTTGTTCGGTGAGGAAGAGGAGCTCTGGCCTTATCCGATCGGCGAGGACCGATGCCGGGCCGAGCTGTTGTTCAGCAATCCAGTGGCCCAAGGCGCCAGCATCCTGAGGGCATCCTTGCTCCGGGAGCACAACCTCCGCTACGATGACCATTGGCCACGGATCGGGGAGGACTGGTTCTACTGGGCCATCCTGTCGCGATTCGGCGAGTTCGACAACCTGGATGAGGCCCTAGTGCTGTACCGCCGCGGACCGCAGAACAGCAACGCCGGCGTTGACCGGGTGAGCTATCGCGAGACCATCATCCGTGGGCTGTATCCATTGCTCGGGCTGCCTTTGAGCGACGAGGACGTCATTCACCATCTCATGGCCTTGAGGTCCTTCAAGGAACGCCCGAACGCTGAACGGCTCCGGCGCATGAGGGCCTGGCTGGAACACATGAGCGCCATGAACCGTGAGCGGCACCTGTTCCCCCAAGCGGCATTCGATGACCGGCTCGCCCTATGCTGGGGCAATCTGTTCTTCGCGCTCGTGCCCTATGGCAGGGGGCTGGCGCTACGGCATTGGCTGATGGGCCCTCAGCGCCCCCCCGGACGGTTGCTTTACCTGCTGAAGCACATGGTGAACAGCCTCCTTGCACGACGCGTGGGATCGTGAAGGTTTCCGTCGTCATACCGGTCTTCAATAAGGCGCCCTACCTGGAGGAGTGCCTGGCCAGCATCCTAAATCAGTCCTTCATGGACTTCGAGCTGATCGCGATGGATGATGCCAGCACGGACGACAGCCTGGGTATCCTGCGCCGCTTCACGGATGCCCGGCTGAAGGTCATCGCCCTTCCAGCGAATCTGGGCCCTGCGGGCTGCGCCCAGCGCGGCATGGATGCGGCCAAGGGTGAATTCATCATCCGGGCCGATGCGGACGATGTCATGCATCCGGAGCGCATCGTCCGCCAAGTGGCCTTCATGGAGGCGCATCCCGACCTGGGCGCCAGTGGCGCCTGGATGGAACTGATGGGGCAGCCTGGGGTGTATCGCCGCACCGGACTCGCCGATGCGGAATGCCGGGCGGGCTCCCTCTTCCATATCCCCATATTCCAGCCCACGAGCATCTACAGACGCGCAGTCCTGGAGGCACATGGCTTGAGGTACGCCGACGACTGGCCGCGTTATGGCGAGGACTGGCTCTTTCAGCTCAGGCTGCTCCGGGCCACCCGGGTGGGCAATCTCCCGGAACCGCTGGTGAAGTACCGGCTGGGCCCCCAGAACAGCTCAGCCACCGGTGACGTGCATGCCGGCCTACGCCGCATCTACGCTGAGGTGCTCCGTTGGTGGGGCCTTCCGTTCGGGCCTGGCGACCTGCGTTGCCACCTGATGGCGGCGGGGGCTCCAGATAAGCTGATGACACCTGCTGATGTGGCTCAGGTGAAACGGTACCTGGGGAGCTTGCGCGCTGCGGCATCCGCGAGCGGCCACTTCGATGAAGCAGCCGTGCAAAGGGTCTGCGATCGGGCCTGGGATGACCTGGCCTACCAGCTGCCGCGTTACGGTTGGGCAGCGGCGGTGGCCTATCTGGTCCGCGATAAGAGACCCTCCATTCCCAAATGGCGCTATCTGGCCTCTTCGTTCCTGAAGGGACGGGTCTACGCTCCTTACACCGAGCGCAATCGTTTGGCACCGAACACCTGAATGAGGCCGATGCGCGTCGCCGTGATCATGCCCTGCCGCAACGTGACCCAATACGTGGATGCCTCCGTGCGCTCCGCGCTCATGCAGGAAGGGGTGGACCTGCAGTTGATCGCAGTGGACGATGGCAGCACGGATGGCACGATCGAAAGGCTCCGTGCCTTGGAGTCCGCGCATCCCGGCGCAATGCACGTTATCACTTCTGGCCAATCCGGCGCCTGCGCGGCGCGCAATGCCGGCCTGCGCCACACGGACGCTCCGCTGGTGCGTTTCCTGGATGCCGATGATGCGTTGCTGCCGGGAGCCCTGCAGCGGCAGGGCGCGCTCATGCAGCGCACCGGGGCCGATGTGGTGGCCGGCGCATACGTGAAGCGCTACCCTGATGGCCGCCCGGAGGAGGTGGAGACGCCTTGGACCGGCGATGCGTGGGAAGGGTTGGTGCGCACGCGGCTCGGCACCACCAGCGCCAACCTCTTCAGGCGCGAGGCCGTGCTGGCCGCCGGTGGCTGGGACGAGAGCCTTCGGAGCAGTCAGGACTACGAGCTGCTGTTCCGCATGCTGAAGCGTGGGGCGCGCGTCGTGGTGGATGAGACGCCCTCGGCCATCGTGCTGAAACGCGAGCAGGGCTCCATCAGCCGCACCGATGAACGTGCCAATTGGATCCGCTACATCGAGCTGCGGCGTGCCATGCGCGACCACCTGCGCGATGTGGATCCAGTGCGCCACGCCCGCGTCATCGCCGTTGCGAACCAATACCTCTTCATGGCCATCCGCGTACTTTCGAGGCATGATCGCCAGGCGGCCTTCGCTGCATTCGACCGGCTGCTGCCGGCTGGCTTCGTTCCCAGCGTCAGCCCGGCCACCACGGCGGCATACGTCAAGGCTTATCGGTGGCTGGGGTTCCGAATGGCGGAGCGCTTGGCCGGGCTCATCGGCAGAATGACACGCGCATGATCCGCAATCGGGAGGACCTGCACCGCTACCTCGAGGCCGACCGCATCGGGCTCCGGCGCATCGGCCCGAAACCGCTGCTGTATGACGAGGTCTGGACCTTCCAGCGGCTGCTGCGGCGGACGGAGTTCTACCATAACACGGCGGGCGGCCCTTGGCACCGCTTGTTGCGCAAGTACTGGTCCTGGCGGCTGCACCGGCAAGCGGTGCGCTGCGGTTTCGAGATCCCGCTCAACACCTTCGGCCCCGGCCTCTCCATCGCTCATCGGGGCACCATCGTGGTGCATCCCGATGCCCGGATCGGAGCCAATTGCCGCATCCATGTGAACGTGGTCATCGGCACCCGGCCCGGTCCTCCGCCGGAGCCGGCGCCGCGCATCGGCGACAACTGCTACATCGGTCCCGGGGCCAAGGTCTACGGCGATTTGCTGCTGGGGCCCCACCTCGTGGTGGGCGCCAACTCCGTAGTGAACGCCTCATTCCCCGATGGGCATTGCACCATCGCTGGCGCTCCGGCGCGGCGCATCAGTGATACACCGAGCGATGCCTACATCATCGCCACACGCTCCAAGCCGGCATGAAGCGGATAATCGTGGTGGTGGGCACACGCCCGAATTTCATGAAGGTGACGCGCCTCAAGCAGGTGGCGCAGCGGTCCGGCGGGATCGACTTCGAGCTGGTCCACACGGGGCAGCATGCCGATGGCCGCATGAGCACCGTCTTCTTCGAGCAGTTCGGGCTCACCCCGGATCGGCTCCTGAGCGTGCCGGAAGGCAGCCCTGCGGCCCGCCTTGGTCATCTGATGCTGGCGCTGGAGCCCGTGATGCGCGAGCGACGCCCCGATGCCGTGATGGTGGTGGGCGATGTGGACAGCACGCTGGCCGGCGCCCTTGCAGCGAACAAGCTGGGGCTGCCGATCGTGCACCTGGAGAGCGGCCTGCGGAGCGGCGACATGGGCATGCCGGAGGAGGTGAACCGGATCCTCACCGACCGCATCAGCTGGCTCTGCCTGATCACCGAGCCCAGCGGGCACACCAACCTGCTCAGGGAGGGCACCGCCGAGGACCGCATCGTGATGGTGGGAAACACCATGATCGACACGCTTGTGGCCTTCGATACGGAGATCGCGCGCTCGCCGGTGATGCATGAACTCGGCCTCAGCGAGGGTGGGCATGCGCTGATCACCATGCACCGGCCTGACAATGTGGACCATGAGGAGCCGCTCAACCGGCTGGTCAGCCTCATCGCGCTGGTGGCTGCATGGCGGCAAGTGGTGTTCCCCGTCCATCCTCGCACGGCCAGGAACCTTGAGCGCTTCGGACTGCTTGGAAGGTTGCGGTCCATGCCAGGCGTGGTGCTGTGCGAGCCGCTCGACTATTTCAGGTTCCAGCGTCTCATCGCCACAAGCGCCTTAGTCATCACCGATAGCGGCGGCATCCAGGAGGAAACGACCTTCAGGCGCATCCCCTGCCTCACCCTGCGTCCGAGCACTGAGCGCCCCGTCACGATCACAGAAGGGACCAACGAGCTCATCACCTTCGACCTCGACGCGCTTGCCGGTGCCCTCGAACGGATCGAGGGCGGCACCTTCAAGAAGGGGCGCATCCCATCCCTCTGGGACGGTCATGCGACCGAGCGTGTGGTGGAGGCCATCAAGCACGCGCTGTGATCCTCTACGTCACCTACAACGACCAGCCCAGCGGCGTCTATTGGAGCCAGGTGACCGATGTGGTCGATCACCTGAACGCGCTTGGCGGACAGCCGGTGCGCTTGGTGGCATTGGTTTCCTTGCGCGGCTACCTCCGCTCCCGGCGGCTCATCCGCGAACGCAGCCCTTCGGCCATCGTCCTGCCCATGGTTCCGCGGCAGCACAATTGGCGCGTGAACTGGATCTGGCTCTGGGTCGTCTGTCGGCTGCTCAGGCCATCCGGGGCAATCTGCAGGGGCATCTTTGCCACGGCGCTCGCCCTGCGGTTGCGAGACCGCGGCCTGCTGGCCCAGGTCTGCTTCGATGCGCGCGCCGCTTATGGCGCGGAATGGCAGGAGTACCGGGTGGTGGACGACGATCGCCTCATCGCCGAATGCGTTCAGCTGGAGCGCGATGTGGTGGGCCAGGCCGACCTGCGAATGGCCGTGAGCGAGGCGCTGGTGGAGCATTGGCGCAAGACCCTCGGGTACGATGCTACCCGGCATCTGGTGATTCCCTGCACGCTGGGTCGCAGCGTGGAGGCCTTGCCCAAGCGGCAGCAGAATGGCTTGCGGAAGGAGCTGGGATGGAGCCCGGATGATGTGGTGGTGGTCTATTCGGGCACGGCCGTGGGCTGGCAATCGCTCGAGCTCGCCGAGCAAGTGGTCTCCCCGTGGCTGGCGGCCGATGCGCGGCACCGTATGCTCTTCCTCAGCACGGGCCATCCGGTGATCGAGCGCATGAAGGCCCGGTTCCCCCAGCAAGTGGACCACCGCTGGGTGCCTCACCGCCGCGTGCGTGCCATGCTCCAGGACTGCGATATCGGCCTGCTGCTGCGAGAGGATCGCATCACGAACCGGGTGGCTTCGCCCACCAAGTTCGCGGAGTACCTCAGCGCAGGCCTTGCGGTCGCCATATCCGATCACGTGGGCGACTTCAGTGACCTGGTGCAGCGGGAGCGGCTCGGGCAGGTGCTGCGCGCTGGCGACGGCCTTGCCCTTGGCAAGCCCCCTGATGCCGATGCGGAGCGGCTCATGGCCTTCGCGCGGGAGCGATTCACCAAGGAGGCCTTCGACACGGCCTACCGGATGGTGAAGGCATGCATGGCGGCCGAGCCCGAGCTGCCCGCTTCCTCGCCCTTCGCCACCCATGAGCCGGGCCCTGCGGTTTCCATCATCGTCCCCAGCTTCAACAAAAGGGGGTTCATCGGCGATATGGTCCGCAGCGTGCAGGCACA
Source organism: Flavobacteriales bacterium UBA2426 (assembly GCA_002342985.1). Lineage (GTDB taxonomy): Bacteria > Bacteroidota > Bacteroidia > Flavobacteriales_F > PHOS-HE28 > PHOS-HE28. The sequence goes on along the minus strand of DDRC01000125.1, from coordinate 2,484 downwards.
GACCGATGGCCGATGGGAGCTGATCATCGTGGACGATGCGAGCTCCGATGGCAGCGTGCAGCTGTTGCAAGGCATGGCGGCGGTCGATCCGCGCATCGTGGTCATTCCCCTGGAGACCAATCACGGCGCCAACCACTGCCGCAACCTGGGCATCGGCCGTGCACGGGGAAGGTGCATCATCTTCCTCGATGCCGATGACCTGCTCGCTCCCCATTGCGTGGCCCGGCGTATGGCGGTCATGGAAGGGAGCGGCTTCCATTTCTCGGTATCGACCATGGAGGTCTTCAGGGATCGTCCTGGTGATGCGGGGCACCGTTGGGTGCCGCTCACGCGCGACCCTATCGGCGACTTCTTCAGCCACAAGCTCCCCTGGCAGACGATGCAGCCCATCTGGGATCGCTCCTTCCTGCAGGTCCTCGGCGGCTTCGATCCGGCATTCTCCCGGCACCAGGACGTGGAGCTCCATACCCGGGCGCTCCTGGCGCCCGGGGTCCGGTTCCGGCTGCGGCTCACTGAGCCGGATTGCTACTACCGGATCGCCGAGGAGCGCAAGGTGATCGACCCCCAGCGGCTCCTGCGGAGCTTCGCGGAGTCGGCTGTGCTGTACCGCCGCAAGTTCACGCAGGACGCTGAGCGGCTCGGCCGAACCGACCTCCTGCTGGGGATCATCCACCGCACCTACCTGCAGATGCTGCTCTATGCGAAGCTGCGCCGGATAGACGGCGCTGTCCTCGCCGCTCTCGAGGATGTGCTACTGGGACCCGGCGGCCGCTCCATCCCTCCGGGCAAGCGCTGGCTCTTCGCGGTCACGCGGTGGTACAACCTGCTCCCGATGCGCATCCCCGGGGTCAACCTCGTGATCTCCAAGCTCATCACGGGAGTCCGGCGATGACCAGGCCCATCCGGAGCGGCGCTCCGCCTACTTTAGCGCCATGGCTGAAAGGGTCCTGATCACAGGGGGCGCGGGCTTCATCGGCTCTGCGCTGGCGGGTAGATTGGCCCACTCGGGCCGCGAAGTGTGGGTGATGGACAACCTCAGCTTCGGCCGCCGCGAGCTCGCCCCGGTGTCCGATGAGCGGTTCTTGGAAGTGGACATCCGCGATCGCGGTGCCGTGAGCCGGGCGCTCCAGCGATGCAGTCCGGATTGGGTCCTGCACCTGGCCGCCATCCATTTCATCCCTTACTGCAATGCGCACCCCATTGAGGCTGCGGATGTGAATGTGACCGGTACGATCAACGTGCTGGATGCCTGCGCGGCGGGCGGTACGGTCAAGCAGGCCTTCGTGGCCAGCACCGCGGCGGTCTATCCCATCGCAGATGGGCCGCTGGGGGAGGAGCATCCCACCGGTCCCCTCGACATCTACGGCATCACCAAGCTGGCCGCCGAGCGAATCGCCGGCGAGTTCGCACTGCGCACCGGCATACCGACGATCATCGGCCGTTTCTTCAATGCATTCGGGCCGAACGAGACCAACCCGCACTTGATTCCCGAGATCCAGCGGCAGGTGCTCGCAGGTTCGCGCACGCTTCACCTGGGCAACCTCGACCCCAAGCGCGATTTCATCCACACGGAGGACATGGCGCGTGCCATGGAGGCGCTGCTCACCGCAGGAGTGAGGGGCTGCGATGTGTTCAACATCGGCCGCGGCATCGAATACAGCGTTCGGGACATCGTTGCGGCATTCGAGCGGCAACTCGGTGAGCCCCTTGCCATAGAGGTGGATGCCAAGCGGGTGCGCAAAGTGGAGCGGATGCACCTGCTGGCCGATGTATCCAAGCTCAAGCGCATCACCGGTTGGGAGCCCAGCTGGGGCATCGATGAAGGGGTGGCCACGCTGCTCCGGGAGACGCCTGCCGAATGGAAGATGGCGATTCCTTGACCAGCGGGAGGGGCACCGATCGCGTGCTGCGCGTCGTACTGTGCACCGATGGCGTGTTCCCGCATGCCTTGGGCGGCATGCAGCGCCATTCGCGGCTGCTGGCCGAGCACCTGGCCC
>DDRC01000125.1:0-345 GCA_002342985.1 Flavobacteriales bacterium UBA2426 | reverse complement strand
GGCTGCTGGCCGAGCACCTGGCCCGGACACCGGGCATCGAGATCACCGTGCTCCATCCGCACGATGTGCAGGTCTTCGCGCCTGCGTCAGGCATCCATGAGGCTCACGTGGCCCCGCTCGATCCCGGCCGGAATTACCTGCTGGAGCTGTGGCGGTACAGCGGGCGAATGGCAGCCGCGGTCGAGGCGCTGAACCCCGATGCGGTCCTCTCCCAAGGGTTCAGCGTCTGGAAGGGCAGCCAGGCTTTCTCCGGTCGCTTGTTGGTGATGCCGCACGGGTTGGAGATGTTCCAGGGCTTGACCATGAGGGATCGGGTCATCGGATGGCCATTCCGCATCGCGCTGC
>DDRC01000071.1 GCA_002342985.1 Flavobacteriales bacterium UBA2426 | reverse complement strand
AAGCAGAACATCCAAAGCATCGAAAAGAAACTGATTGGGGGCAGCAAGGAGGAGGCGCTGGAGAATTTCAGCAGCCGTTGACTGCTTCGTTTTTTCGACATGAGAAGGGGCGGCCAATCGGCCGCCCCTTCTCGTTGATGACGCGTAGCGCGCTCAGGGAGCCATGATCACGGTGCGACCACTCCATGTACCCGAAGGACTCCGCAGTTGCACGAGGTACGACCCGGCGGCATGCGGGAGGTGCAAGGGTGTACGATCATGGAGCACCGTGCTACTCTGCACCACACGACCTGAGGCATCGGTGATGAGCAGCCGCGCGCCAAGCCACGATGCAGTGACCTCCAGCCATTGCTCGCCCTGTGCAGCACCAAGTACTTGTGGTTCGACGTCGTCCTGCTCGCTCACGGCGGTGTTCACGTCGATGAATACTGTGTAGTCCTCCGTCTCACCCGCAAATGCCGGATCGCAGGCGCCGATCGGCCCAGCGGAGGCCAGGGCGCGGACACGTAGACGGCGCGCACCGGGCAGGAGGCCGCCTGGCACGGTGAAGTTGATGGTCTGTAGGGCCGGTCCGGCGGCAGCGTAGCCGATCTGTTCGCCAGCATCGTCCCAGTCGCCATCGCCGTTGTAGTCGATGTACGCCGCCACCTCGGTCTGTCCCGGAGCACCCACTTCAGCGGAGAGCGAGTAGGCGGTCCCCATGATCAGCGTCGTGCTCTCGTCGGTACGGTCGTGGTATTCCATGGCATAGCGGCCTTGCGGGCTCACTGCGTTCAAGGTGTTTAGCGCGATGGACGCGAGATGGTCGTCATACACGGTCCAATAGTCGTTCACCGGGATGCATGGACCGTCGGCATCCACCACCATCACACGGATGTCCACGAGCTCACCGTCCCCTTCCACATCGCCTGAGCAATCCTCGGGCACGATCACGCCGCTCGCATGACTGCGTACGCGGAGCCAGTGCTGTCCCGGAGCACAGTCGGCGGGCACGACGAGGATGAGCTTGAAGGTCTGGTCGGGCACCGACGAGGCGGCCGTGAGCAGCCAGTCCGATGCTTCGAACAGGCCATCGTCATCCATGTCCAGGAGCACATCCGCGGCGCTTCCCGCCTCCCTGAACCCCATGCTGAGCGGATAGGAGGAGCCGCGCACGAGCGTGGGGCCGGGCAGGTACCGGACATCCGCATAGGGCCATGCCCCCGGGCCGTTCGCGTAGGACGTTCCAGCGAAGTCCACGAACGTGAGGGTGCGCCCGGTGTTGCCAGGAGTGACGTTCTGCGCCGGCAGGCAAGGCACGGGGGCCTCGCTGAAGGTGAGCGTGAGGTCGCGCGTTTCGCCATAGAACGCATCGCTGCATGGGGTGAGGCCGACCCCATCGGCAATGCGCACACGCAGGCGATAATGACCGGGGAAGCGATACGGATCAGGCACTGAGAAGGTGAAGGCGACTTGTTGGAAGGGCGCCGTGGTCTCCTGTTCGCCGAGCGCCTCGCCCGGACCATCGAAGCTGCCATCGTTGTCCCAGTCGATCCAGGCGGCGATGGCATCGAACTCGTATTCGCCACTGGTGACCTGCAGTACATGGCTGCCGCTGATCGTAAGGGCGGTGCCGCGGTGCAGGGCATCCGTGTAGGCATGCACGGGCGCTCCGCTGGTGAGGTCGAGGTCCCCGATGGCGATGGCGCTGATGTAGTCACCATCGCTCACGCCATAGGGCACCAGGGGAATGCAGTCGAGCGGGCCGGCGATGCGGATGGCATAGTCCTCGGTCTCGCCGTAGAGGTATTGGATGCACGGGTCAGGCGGTATCTCGCCGTAGGCGCACCGCACACGGAGACGCACGTAGCCGGGTCGGGCATCGCCGGGCACGAAGACGTCCATGGTCAACACCTCGCCCACGGCTGCGTTGTTCACCGCACCGATGAACTCCTCCGGCTCGAACGCACCATCCTGATCGATGTCCAGCCAAGCCATGTAGCGGTCGTTCACATAGTTGCCCGCCGTGATGGTGAGCGTATGGGCAGACCCGGGTTCCAGGGTGGCCATCAGGTTGGGTCCGAGGTAGGAGTAGTCGTGGTAGTCCACGCCGTTGACCAGACCTGTATTGGCATCCAGGTCGGCCAGTTGCACGCGTTGGATGAAGTCGCCCTCATCGGGCCCTGTGGGACCCGGTTCGGGGATGCAGTAGGTCTGTGCCTGCAATACGCTGGTGGCGAGCAGTCCGAAGAATGAGACGAGGTGGCGCATCGTGTCTGTGTGGTTGATGTGGAGTACTCGCCTCAGCGGGTCAGTTGCGTGAAGCGGCCGGTCCAGCTGCGGTCGCCCTGCTGCAGCTTCAGGGTGTAGATGCCGGATGATACCGATGGCAGCGCGATGGCCTGGCGGGTGTGCGCGATGGTGCCGGACCACAACCGACGGCCGGCGGGGTCGAGCACCTCCGCGTTCGCGCCGGACCACGAGGCATCGCTCAATAGCCAGGTGCCTTCCACCGAACCATCGGCGATCAGCTTCGGCTGCGCGGCATCCAGGCTGGCGATGCCCGTGTTTGTCTCCACCACCACGGTGTAGTCCTCGGTCTCCCCGAACTCATAGGGACCGCAGAGCGATGTGATGGTGTTGGCCAATGCCCGCACGCGCATGCGCTTGGGTCCGGGTGCCACATTGGGCACGGTGAAGGAAAGGTTCACCGTGGAAAAGCTTCCACCCGCCACCGACTCACCAACAAATTCTCCTGGGTCGCCCCAATCCCCGTCGTTGTTCCAGTCGATGTCAGCACTCAGCCAACTGGTTGAATTCGAGCCGGAGGTGATGGACAGCACTTGTGTCGAACCGATGCTCACGTTCGTGCTAAGGGCAGTGTAGTCGTGGTACTCCGCCTGCGCAAGACCTCCTGTACCGATGTTGCTCAGGGTATTCAGTTCCACGCCGTCGATGAAGTCGCCGAAGAG
>DDRC01000108.1 GCA_002342985.1 Flavobacteriales bacterium UBA2426 | reverse complement strand
TCGATGGGATTGACCTTGTGGGGCATGGCGCTGCTGCCGATCTCACCGGCCTTCACCCGCTGGCGGAAGTAGTCCATGCTGATGTACTGCCACGCATCGCGGCAGAGGTCGATCAGGATGGTGTTGATGCGGCGGAAGGCATCCATCAGCGCCGCCAAGTGATCGTAGTGGTCGATCTGCGTGGTGAACTGCTGGCGCCGGAGCCCCAGCTTCTCGGCGAGGAACCGGTCGGCCAGCTGCACCCAATCCAGCTCGGGGTAGGCCGCGTGGTGGGCATTGAAGTTGCCCGTCGCCCCCCCGAACTTGCCTGTGAAGGGCACTTCGCGCAGCAGGCGCAGCTGATCATCGATGCGCTCCACGAACACCTGGAACTCCTTGCCCAGGCGTGTCGGTGAGGCGGGCTGTCCGTGCGTGCGGGCGAGCATGGGCACCTGAGCCCAGTCAAGGGCAAGGGCATGCAGCCTGTCGCGCAGTGCAAGGAGATCGGGCAGATAGCACTCGAAGAGGAAATCCTTGAGGAGGAGCGGCAGCGCCGTGTTGTTCACGTCCTGGCTGGTGAGCGCGAAGTGCACGAACTCCCGCTGCTCGACCAACCCGGCCTCCTCCATGCGCTCCTTTAGGAAGTACTCGATGGCCTTCACATCGTGGTTGGTCACCTTTTCGATGTCCTTGATCCGCTGCGCATCGCTGGTGCTCAGGGCCTCCACGCGGCTCATCACGGGCTTCAGCCGATCGAGCGGGGCACCGGCCAGTTCGGGCAGCGGCACCTCGCACAGGAACCGGAAGTACTCAAGCTCAACGCGCAGGCGGTAGCGCATCAGCGCCTGCTCGCTGAACCAGCGTGATAGCCTGCGGGTGCGGTCGTGGTAGCGGCCGTCGATGGGGGAGATGGCGGTGAGCGCGTCGAGGTCCATGGGAAAGTGCGAAAGGTAGCCCGCCCCGGTCGCTCGTGGGCCCTCAGGTCTTCTGCTTCCGCTTGCGCGCCGCTGGGAATAGGATGTTGTTCAGGATGAGCCGGTAGCCTGCTGAGTTGGGGTGCAAGCTCAGGTCCGTGGGCGGGTCGCCCACCATGTGCTGGTAGTCCTCCGGGTCGTGGCCGCCAAAGAAGGTCCATTGCCCCAGTCCGAATTCCCCGTGGATGTATTTCACGGTGCCCTGCGCCTTGTTCTCTCCCATCACGGTCACGCCCGGCTTCACCAGGTCCTTCCGGAATGCGGTGGTCTGGCCCATGAACCCCCGCACCACCTGCTCATGGCTCTGGCAGAGCATGGTGGGCACGATGTCCCACTTGGCGCTGAAATCGAAGAGGGTGAAGAAGTCGCGCGGCTGCCCGATGCGGCCATGGATATCGGTGGCGTCGATGTCGCTGAACTCGTAGATCATCGGGTCCGTGATCAGCCTGAAGTTCCGGAAGGCGAAGGCCTTGTCGAAGTCGAGCTTCTGCTGGCATTGCGGGTCGATCGGGTCGTGGTCGAACTCCGCCGCGCAGATGTCCACCCCTTCGGCGGCCAGCGCTATGTCATAGCTGTCCGTCCCGGAGCACATCGTGAACAGGTAGCCTCCTCCCGCGACGTAATCGCGGATGCGGGTGGCCACGGCCAGCTTCATCTGGCTCACCTTGGCGAATCCGAGCTGGGCCGCCATGGCCTCGCTCTCCTGCACCTGGGCCCGGTACCATGGGGCGTTCGCATAGCTGCGGTAGAACTTGCCGTACTGCCCGGTGAAGTCCTCGTGGTGCAGGTGGAGCCAGTCGTACTGCGGCAGGGAACCCGCGATCACCTGCGGGTCATAGATGCGCTCATAGGGGATCTCGGCATAGGTCATCACCAAGGCCACGGCGTCGTCCCACGGCTGGAATCCATCGGGGGCGTACACGGCGATCTTCGGGGGCTTCTCCAGCTTCACGGCCTCCATGTTGGCCTCGGGGTCGGCGATCTCGCCAAGGATCGCGGCCGCCTGCCCGTCGGCGATCACCTGGTAGGTCACCCCGCGCACCTGGCACTCCTGCTCGATGACCTGGTAGTGGTCGATGAGGAAGCTGCCTCCGCGGTAGTTGAGCAGCCACTCCACCGGCACATCGCGCTGAAGCGTCCAGAACGCGATGCCGTATGCCTTCAGATGGTCGCGCTGCGAGCCATCCATGGGGATGAGCAGCTTGGTGGCCAGCCCTGGCACGGCCAAGGCCAGCGCTAGCAGCAAAGCGGTGAGGCGGTGGCGGTCAGAAGGGGGCAGCGTCGTCGAAGCCGGAGTCATCGTTCATTCGGCTGGGCCGCGTGATGGTGCGAAGGCCGCCATCTCCCGATCCCATGCCGTCCCCAAAGGTACCTGACATCGTCTCCAGGTCGGCGAACTTGGCCAGCTCGGGGATGAAGCGCAGGCGGACGGTGTCGATGGCGCCGTTCCTGTGCTTGGCCACGATCACCTCGCCGATGCCAAGGGTGCTGCCATTCTCGTCCTCGTAGATCTTGTAGTACTCGGGGCGGTAGAGGAAGCACACGATGTCGGCGTCCTGCTCGATGGCGCCGGATTCGCGGAGGTCGCTCAGTTGGGGGCGCTTGTCCCCGCCGCGTGTCTCCACCGCGCGGCTGAGCTGCGAGAGGGCGATGATGGGGATGTCAAGTTCCTTGGCGATGCTCTTGATGCTGCGGGAAATGCTGCTGATCTCCTGCTCGCGGTTCCCGCCCTTGTTCTCCCCGCCGCCGGTCATCAGCTGCAGGTAATCGATGATGATCAGGTCCACGTTGTGCTGGCTCTTCAGCCTGCGGGCCTTGGCGCGGAGCTCGAAGATGTTCAGCGCCGGTGTGTCGTCGATGAAGATCGGGGCGTTGGTGAGGCGCGAGATGTGCTGGTGCAGGATGGCGAATTCGCTGTCGGAAAGCTCGCCTTTGCGCAATTTCTCGGAGCTGATGCCGGCTTCGCTCGCGATGAGGCGGGTCACCAGCTGCGTACTGCTCATCTCCAGGCTGAAGACGGCAACCGCCCGCTTCTGCTCCACGGCGATGTTGCGCGCCATGCTCAGGACGAAGGCCGTCTTTCCCATCGCGGGGCGGGCCGCCACGATGATCATGTCGCTGCGCTGCCACCCGGCGGTGAGCTTGTCGAGCTGGACGAATCCGGTGGGCACGCCGCTCACCCCGCCGGTCTTGCTCTTCGCGCTCTCGATCTGGGCGATGGCGTCCTGGATCAGGTCGCTCATCGGCTCATAATTGCGCTTCAGGTTGCCGCTGGTGATGGCATAGAGGTCCTGCTCCGCCTTGTCCAGCAGGTCGAACACGTCGGCGCTGTCGTCGAAGGCATCGCGCTGGGTCTCCGCGCTGATGCGGATCAGCTCCCGCTGGATGTGCTTCTGGCTGATGATGCGCGCGTGGTACTCCACGTTGGCGCTGCTGGCCACTTTGCTGGTGAGCTGGCTGATGTAGAAGGCGCCGCCCACCGCATCGAGGTCCCCCCGGCCCTTCAGCTCTTCGGTCACGGTCAGGATGTCGATGGGCTTGTCGTTCCTGAACAGGTTCAGGATCGCATCGAAGATCCTGCGGTGGGCATCCACATAGAAACTCTCCGGCTGCAGGATGTCGATGGCCTCGTTCACCGCGTTCCGCTCCAGCATCAAGGCCCCCAGCACGGCTTGCTCGAGTTCGGGGGCTTGGGGAGGGAGCTTGCCGGCCTCCAGTGCGCTGGTCAAGAGCGAGGAGGAGCTTCGGCGGGCGCCACGCAGCTTATCCTGCGAACGGCTGGCGGAGAGGTCTGGCATTGAGTTCTATGTTGACGCTCAGGGGATTCGGTGTTCGGCTGTCGCTCGTGCGACCGATCGCCCAGCGGGAGGGCGTCAAATGTAGCCGCAGGCAATGCCGCTGGGAGGCCAACTATCAACAACGAAGTCGCATTGCATTAACATCCGGGACTGTGGACAACGGCCTCCCATGGAGGAAGCCCCCGCAGCCCCGCTAACTTGCGCAAGTGCGCGATCAACAATGCTTGCTGGTGTGGGGGTGCGCTGCGCTGCTGACGCTGGGTTGCAGGAAGGACAAGCCCTCCGATCCGCCCACGGTGCGCATCCTGCAGCCTGGAGCGGGATACAGCGTGGCGGTGCCTGATACCATCGCGGTATCCGTGTCCGTTTCGGACGACAGGCTCGTGGAGCGGGTCACTGTCCTGGTCGCCGACCCCAACGGCGTGCCGCTCACCCCTGCGGTAACGGCCTCCGTCCAGGCTGGCTCGGCTACGGTTGCATTGGATCTGCCGGTGCTGGACGAGGCCATCGCCACGGGCAGCTATGTGCTCACCGCTATTGCCTCCGATGGGCAGGCGGATGCGCGCGCCTTCCTTGGCATCACGGTGCAGGCAGCTCCCTTGCGGGTGCGGGCGATGTACCTGTTGCCACCGGTCGACGGTGCCGGGCCTTACCCGGTCACGCGCAGGGACAGCGCCGGAGGCTTGGCGCTGTTCACCACCCTGTCCGAGCTGGGCGGGGCGGCCCTCGCCGGCTCCACGCTGTTCACGCATGGAGCGCTCACGGGGCCGCTGCAGCGCTGGGACCTGGGGACAGCGGCCGGCTCCGTGCTGGTACAGAATCCAGGGCCGGGCGCTGGAGGCCAGCTCTACTTCAACGGCTTGGCGGCCGACCCTGCGGATGGGCGCGTCTACGTTGGCACGAGTGACGGATTGGTGCGCGGCTTCGCACCCAACGGACCGCAGCTCTTCAATGGGGCCACGCCGGCGGGATTCGTGAGCGAGTCCACCGTTGTGGTGGGCGCCTTCCTCGTGAGTGCCGTCGTCAACCCGGTCACGCAGCAACGGGCGCTCGTGCAGCACGGCTACGCGTCGGGCGCGGTCTTCGCGCAGTTCCCCTCCGCGGTGGATCCGGTTGCGCTGTTCGCCATCGATGACGAGCGGCTGCTGCTCATGGGCAATGCGCCTGCAGGCGCTGTCATTCGCGAGGTGAACGTGCAGCTGGGAGGCTCAAGCACGGTGCGCGAGTTCCCGGGCCAGGTGCTCCGGTGCGCCGCGCGAGCCTCGCCTGACCGCTTCATCCTGGCGCTCTCCACCGGTGTCAGCCGGTTCGATCGTGCCGCGAACGCCGTGGTCCCGCTCGCGCCGGGTCTCGACGCCAATGCTTTGGCCTATGACCCGGTCGCGGGAACCGTGGCGGCCGCGGTGGGCGCTACAGTGCAACCCCTCGACCCGGTCTCCGGGATGCTGGGCCCTTCATGGACCGCGCCCCACCCGGTTGGGGCGATCCTGCTACAGCTGAACCGCTGAGGCCTCAGCCCTTGGCCTTCTTCTCCGGCTTGGCCATCAGCACGACCCCCATTTCGCAGAATTTCCGGATGCGGCGCTCTGACAGCTTGCTGCCGTCCACTTTCAGGAGCTTGTCGAGCTGCTTCTGCACCTCCGCCTTCACGAGGCCGCAGGCCCC
>DDRC01000025.1 GCA_002342985.1 Flavobacteriales bacterium UBA2426 | reverse complement strand
GCGAAGGCGAAGGAGCTGCTGGGCTTCGGCATGTCCAAGCAGGCCGTGTTCGAGACCCTGGTGATGGAGCATCCCGAAGCCAGGCCGAAGCGGATCGCGGAACTGCTGCGCTACAGGCCATCGCAGCAGGCGCGCGAGCGGTACCGCACCGTGCACATGGCCCTGATGGCGGCAATCGCCGCATCGGCAGCCGTGCGCGTGCTGCGGCCCGTGCTGCAGGATGCGATCCGCATGGATCAGGCCACGGCCTACCTGAGCCTGGTGCCCATCGCCTCCTTGCTCGTGGGCTGGAGCATCTACCGTTGGCAGGGCCAGGTGATCGAGTGGGTGGGCTGGGGCAACCTGCTGGGTGCATCGGGCCTGTTGGGCGCCTTGAAGGCCGTGGCCAAGGGCCAGGGCGATCCGTGGCTCATCGCAGGAAGCGCGCTCACGGCGCTGATCGGCGTGCTCGCGCTGGTCCTCTCGCAGCGGGTCTTCGCCAAGCCGAAGGAGGAGAGGGACCCCTTGGGCGGCCCCCGCCGATTCGGTTTCCCTGACGAGGACATTCGCTAGCGAACGCCTACATTTAGCTCGCCTCCCCGCCGATGATGCGCGTGCTTTCCGTTTGCCTGCTCCTCGTGGCCGGCGCATGCACGGCCCAGGATGGCTTCTTCCACATCCTCCATAACGGGAAGAAACTGGGTACCATCAACGTGCTGCGCGTGGCCCGAGGCGATAGCGTGACCTACTCGATGACATCGCGATCCAACTTCACCTTCCTGTGGAAGCGCGAGGTGAACACGGTGGTGCGCACGCTCTACGTGGATGGGCGGGTGACCGGCTGCCATACCATCGTGCGGGATGGCGCGACCCTGAGGGACAGCAGCGCACTCCGCGCCATCGGAGGGCGTGGGCTCTATGTGGTGCACCCTGACAAGGTGTACAGCGCGGCGCTGCCGGCCAATCCATGGACCACCACTCGGCTATACTATGAGGAGCCGCTTGGCCAGGACAGCGTCTTCGTGGAGAGCGAGCTGTCCGAGTGCCCCGTGGAGCGCATCGCGCCGGGCGAGTACATCCTGCGGCTGCCCAACAAGGAGAAGAACCACTACGTGTACCGCGACGGCGTGCTGCAGGAGATCCGCGTGGACCGTGGATGGCTGGGGCTGGTGTTCCGCAGGGCAGGGTAGCCAAGGGTCCGGCCGCTTGAGTGCTGCTGCGCCCTTGGAACGGTGTTCCTCATGGAAGCAGCATGCCCCAGCAGGCGAGCGCGGCAGTCATCGGCGAGATGATCATGATCGCCGCAATGCGCAGCCACGCCGCCTCGTTGGTTCTCTTCGTCCGCCACAAGTGAAGACCGCTGAGTGTGATGAAGAGGAGCGGTACCCACGCAAGCGCGGATAGCACGCTGCCCAGCCCGAAGTAGTACACCCCTTCCTGCATCAGCAGCACGCCGATCAGGCCGATCACCGTCGCGTTGGCAAGTCCTGAAAGGATGGGCGTGATCAGCGAACGGGCGCTCCGCCCGCGGACCTTGGCCACGCTTCGGCCGATGAGCTGCACCAGGTTCACCGCGCCCACAATGACCGCCACAGCGGCCATTGCCAGCAAGGCCCAGAACAGCCAACGCTGGTGGAAGGGCGTGAGGTGGCTTTTCAGCCGATCATATTCGGGACGCGGCCCGAAGAGCGAGGCCATGTCCACCGTGCGATCGCCCTTGGTCAGTTCCTCCTTCAGGTCGAATGTGACGCGCTCGCTGAAGTCGTGGTAGAAGTAGAGCTGCGCCTTCTTTTCGGCAGGATCGAACAGCACGCTGTAGAGGGTGCCTTCGCCCATCTGCTTGCGGCATGCGGTCATGGTGGAGAGCACATTCTCCGCGCCTTCCCAGGATGTGCCGCCCCCGTTCATCAGCACCTGCCGGCCGGCCTGGAGGCGCGCGATCGGAATGGTGCCGGGATCGCTGCACCGGCTCATGCGCCAGTTGCCCAGCGCGAACCACGGGTCGTTGCCGATGATTAGCGTGTCGGGTTCCAGCACCAGGTAGCCGCCTTGTGCATCGCAAAAGAAGAGCTGGCCCACCGAGGCGCCAGTGTTCACGGTGCGCAGGTAGGCTTCCACTTCCTGTATAGTGGCGCAGGTGCGCATGATGTGGTGGATCGCATCGGCGGTCTCCACAGCGGGCTTGCTCATGCGTCGCTTCACCGGTCCATGGTCCACGACCAGGATGTCGAACACCAGCCCGGCCTCGTTCATGCCCAGTTGGTCGGCCATGGCGCGCGTAGGGTGGCCGTTGTAGTTCGCGAAGTAGATGGTTCCGTATGTGGCACTCCGGGCCCTTCGGCTCCCTTCGACTCCGCTCAGGGATCGCTCAGGGAAGCCCGGAGTGACAAAGCCCTGCTCGAAACGCACGTTGGCGTTGATGCTCCACGAATCCTCGTTGCAGCCGATGTAGGTGCGGCCGTTGTGGGTGGTGGTGAAGGCGGTGCAGGCGGAAGCTTGAACGGGCAATAGCAGGAGGACGGGAAGCAGGATGCGCATGCTGGGGGAATGCGAGAATCCTGCTTCGTAACGACTGGTCATGGCGAAGGCCCTGACTATGCTTCTCCTCCGGCGGTCTCCCGCTTACTCCTTCACCCACGTCGCGCCCATCGCCGCGCCCTGCTCATCACGCACGATGATGCGGTACACCCCCGCAGGCAGTGCTTCCGTGGCGATCACTGGCCGGGCATCGGTGGTGCGCTGGTGCTGCACCATGCGGCCCGTGGCATCGAAGAGGGTGATGGTGTGGGGGCCGGGTGGAAGGTCGAGGGTGAAGTGGGTGGTGCCGGGGTTGGGGAATAAGGCAAGGACCGGTTCAAGGATGGAGGTCGTTGAAAGAAAAATAGTACACGGCAGTCCATAGGCGAAGTCGATCTGATCATCCGAGTAGCAGCGTAAGGTCCAGATCCCACTTTCTGAAGAACACGCCATTGGGAAATAGAAGGGAGTCACGTAGCCGAGGCGCTCGGTGATGGTGCCGGCCCAATCCACCCAGATGCCATCGCAAACCTGCTCCACGTGTAGCCGTCGCATCGGAACGTCATCAATGACGATGGTCATCGTGTCGATCACTTCGATCCAGTCGCTCGGGTTCCCTTCGATCGGTACATCATGCGCTCTCTGCCATCGATCACCGGGTTGAGCGGCGAACCAGAACAGCGTATCCCAGGTTTCCACTTCCGGTGACCAGATGTATACCACGCCATTGGAAAAGGCGGTGAGCATCGCAGCAGGTTCGAAGCTGTAGGAAATGTTCGGACTGCCCCATGCCTGTTCGGCGTGCTGCCGGGCCAACCGTTGACCAGTCATTCCACCCAGCACGGTATCCCCAGCATAGTACACCCGCGTGTAGCCCTCCACTGGCCAGCCCATGGGTGGCTTGGATATCCACTCCGCCCCCGGTGGACACCAGCTTTGGGCGCAGGCCAGCAGGGGCAGCAGCAGCAAGGCAAACAGGCTGGCGCGCATGATGAACGAATGTAGTGATAAGACGGGCGGGGAGGGAGGAACGCTGCTTACGCGAACAGCGACCTGTCCAACCCGCTTTGCCTAATGATGGACATCAAGGTGCCGATGCGGATCTCCTTGTGATCGGGCACAGGAACCGTGATCGTGGAGCCGGGCACCTGTTTCTGCATGATGATGTGGCTGCCTTTCTGACGAACCTGATCGAAGCCGTGCTCCCGGAGGATGGCACAAACCTCACGTCCACTCAGGGTGCGCATCACACCGCCACTTTCACACGCGTCACCAGCACCTCTTCGTGCAGCCGTTCGCGCACTTCATTGGGTGAAGCGGTCTCGAAGAACAACTCCAGTGCCTCGATCAGGTTGGCACGCGCTTCTTCTATCGTATCGCCCTGGCTGGCCACATCCAGTTCCGGACACAATGCCACGTAGCCATCGCCTTCGCGTTCGATGATCGCGGTAAGCTCGCGGGTGGTCTTCATGGGTGTGGCGTGGTTGAGGGAATAGCCCAAAGTTAGTGCGGCGACGGTGATCCCCGCCAGGGATGGGAGCGGCAGCCCGGCGAAGGACCGGGACAACAGCACCGTGCAGCGAGCAGGCGACCGGATGAAGCCCGCGCAGCGCCGGTGATGTGGTACGGGACGAGACGGCTACAGCGGACAGCCCGTTAAGGCGGCCAGAACAAGGCTCAAGTAGCAAGTGTCAAGTATCAAGGGATCAAGGTGGCGCGTTGCGGGGCCCCGTTGACACTTGTCCCTTGCCACTTGTCACTTGACACTTGTATCCCGCCCCTCCGGTAACTTCGCACCACTCCCGGGCACCAGCCCGCCGCCATAGCCATGTCCACCTTCGTGCAAGCCGCCCCCTACGTCCCCAAGAACAAGACCTGCCTGCCGACAGGCAGGTCCGGGTCGTTGGTGCTTGTGACGTCCAAATAATCTGTGCAGACACCATGTCCACCTTCGTTCAAGCCCCGCCCTACGTCCAGAAGAACAAGATCCGCGTCGTCACCGCCGCCTCGCTGTTCGACGGCCACGATGCCGCCATCAACATCATGCGGCGCATCATCCAGAGCACGGGCGCCGAGGTGATAGAATATCTAATGATGCCCTCCGCCAGCTGATATGGGCAATCCTTTGTGCTAGTCTGATCACTCGTAAGAGAACTGTATGAAGAAGAAGCAGATTCATCCAACGATCAAGGAGACGCTCGGCTTCGACTCTTCTCTACCTGACAAGCAGTTTTTGAAAGCTTGGAAGAAGAAGACTAGTCAAGTTTGCAAGCCTTGCTGGGAATTGAAGTACTGCCCCTACGGCCCATTTGTTGAACAATCCCCGCTTCTGCCCTCGCTGCGTGATTCAGCCGTTGATCACAATGAGTACTTGAAGACTTGCTTGGCCACCAATATGATGGGCGGTACTGTGCAGCTCTCCGATGAGGAACTAGTCAAGAAGAAGGAGAGACTGGAAATAATGAAGGAGCATCCGAGATTCCTTCTTCCTGAGATTTTCAGGGAGATGAGCGATGAAGAGCTCATCAGAGAGGGTGTTGAAAAGAATCTTGAGCTCCAGGAGCTTTGCCAAACACCGTATCAGGCCTTTGAAAGATACAAAGTGCCATTCCCCCATGATGAAGACGAGGATGAAGAGGCGAAGAGAGTCTTCAACGAAATCGAAAAGGTGAAACTAACCCCTGAGCTGAAGAAGAGAATCAAGGAGAAGCTTAGCAAGCTCGAACAGACAGTAAAGACAGGTGTTGAAGATTCGAGGAAGCCATTGGACCCGATTCGGAAAAAGTATTTCGAAAAGTCAGTCGCTGATTTCAACCCAGATGATCATCCGGATTACATCCCTGAAAATGTGGGCGATGCGTCTTGTAGCATTTTTGGGCATGTTTGCCCCGTATTCTTCGTTAGCGAGTCCATCACGGAGACCTCTGAAAAGCGGCGTCGCGGGAGGTACATACCGTTCCAAGTAAAGATGCGGGTGGTTCGCCGAGACAACTACACGTGCCAGGAATGCACCAAGCACCTGCAGGACGATGAAGTTGAATTCGATCACATTATCCCAGTGTCAAAGGGCGGGAGTTCAGAAGAGCACAACATTCGACTCACTTGTTACGACTGCAATCGCGCCAAGCTAGACGCTGTCGAGATATAGGACAGACTCAATGTTGGTCCACCCACGATACCTTCGCGCCAAGCCGCGAACCAGCTCCGGCACTCCCTGATGTCCTTCGTGCAAGCCGCCCCCTACGTCCCCAAGAACAAAACCTGCCTGCCGGCAGGCAGGTCCGGGTCGTTGGTGCTTGTGACGTCCAAATAATCTGTGCAGACACCATGTCCACCTTCGTCCAAGCCCCTCCTTACGTTCCGAAGAACAAGATCCGTGTTGTGACGGCTGCGTCCCTCTTCGACGGCCACGATGCCGCCATCAACATCATGCGGCGCATCATCCAGAGCACCGGCGCCGAGGTGATCCACCTGGGGCACGACCGCAGCGTGGAGGATGTGGTGAACACCGCCATCCAGGAGGACGCCCACGCCATCGCCATGACCAGCTACCAGGGCGGGCACAACGAGTACTTCAAGTACATGTACGACCTGCTCAAGGAGAAGGGCGCGGGTCACATCAAGATCTTCGGCGGCGGCGGCGGCACCATCCTGCCCAGCGAGATCGAGGAGCTGCACACCTACGGCATCACGCGCATCTACCACCCGGATGACGGCCGGGCGATGGGCCTGCAGGGCATGATCAACGACCTGCTCGAGAAGGCCGACTTCGACCTGAGCGACAAGGTGAACGGCGAGGCCAAGAAGCTGAGCCCGCAGAACTGGCCGGCCATCGCCAAGCTGATCAGCACCGCGGAGAACCACCCCGAGGTGTTCGGCAGGATCGCCGACGAGATCCACAAGAAGGCCGAGGCGAACAAGGCCCCGATCCTGGGCATCACGGGCACGGGCGGCGCCGGCAAGAGCAGCATGGTGGACGAGCTGATCCGCCGCTTCATTTTGGATTCCGGGTCTGGCCCGGAAGGACAGAAGCGGACGATCGGCGTGATCAGCGTGGACCCGAGCAAGCGCAAGACCGGCGGCGCGCTGCTGGGCGACCGCATCCGCATGAACAGCATCCGCGGGGAGCGCGTGTACATGCGCAGCCTCGCCACGCGCCAGAGCAACCTCGCGCTGAGCAAGCACGTGAAGGAGGCCGTGAGCATCCTGAAGGCCGCGGGCTTCGACCTGATCATCCTGGAGACCAGCGGCATCGGCCAGAGCGACACCGAGATCCTGGATCACAGCGATGTGAGCCTCTACATCATGACGCCGGAGTTCGGCGCGGCCACGCAGCTGGAGAAGATCGACATGCTCGACTTCGCCGCCTTCGTCGCCATCAACAAGTTCGACCCCCAGGGCGCG
>DDRC01000161.1 GCA_002342985.1 Flavobacteriales bacterium UBA2426 | reverse complement strand
AAGGTGATGGAGGACCTCTACAAGCCCTTCGTGCGCCAGGGCAACCCCATCATCTTCATGGACGAGCGCAGCGCGGAGCTCACCAAATACGCCGCCAACGCCTTCCTGGCCACCAAGATCACGTTCATGAACGAGATCGCGAACTTCTGCGAGCGCGTGGGCGCCGATGTGGACAAGGTGCGCATCGGCATCGGCACGGACAGCCGCATCGGCAAGCGCTTCCTCTTCCCCGGAATCGGCTACGGCGGCAGCTGCTTCCCCAAGGATGTGCAGGCCCTGGCCAAGAGCGGCAAAGAGGCCGGCTACGAGTTCCAGATCATCAATGCCGTGATGGAGGTGAACGAGGGGCAGAAGACCTCCATCATCCCCAAGATCAAGCGGCATTTCGGCGAACTGAAGGGCAGGCACTTCGCGCTTTGGGGCCTCGCTTTCAAGCCCGACACGGACGACATCCGCGAAGCACCGGCCCTCTATGTGATCGACGAGCTGCTGAAGGCCGGCGCCAGCGTCACTGCCTTCGACCCCGAAGCCATGGCCAACGTGAAGAAGCTCGTCGGGGACAAGGTCGCCTTCGCAGAGGACGAGTATGAGGCGCTCAAGGGAGCCGATGCGCTCATCATCGCCACGGAATGGGCGCTCTTCCGCACCCCCGACTTCAAGCGCGTGGGGGAGCTGCTCAAGGAGAAGACCATCTTCGATGGCCGCAACCTGTACGAGCTGGAGGAGATGGCCAAGCTCGGATTCACCTATGAGAGCGTGGGCCGGCAGACCGTGGGCGCCAAGAAGCCGGTGAACGCCTAAGCCCCAACGCCCCATGTCCGTCAAGCGCGAACGCGTCCTCATCACCGGTGCCGCCGGATTCCTGGGCTCGCACCTCTGCGACCGCTTCATCAAGGAGGGCTACCATGTCATCGGCATGGACAACCTCATCACCGGCCGGCTAAAGAACATCGAGCACCTCTTCAGGCTGGAGCAGTTCGAGTTCTACAACCACGATGTCACCAAGTTCGTGCATGTGCCGGGGCCGATCAAGTACATCCTGCACTTCGCCAGCCCGGCCTCGCCGATCGATTACCTGAAGATTCCGATTCAGACCCTGAAAGTGGGCTCGCTCGGCACGCACAACCTGCTCGGCCTGGCCAAGGTCAAGGGCGCGCGCATCCTGGTGGCCAGCACCAGCGAGGTGTATGGCGATCCGCAAGTGCATCCGCAGACCGAGGACTACTGGGGCCACGTGAACCCCATCGGTCCGCGCGGCGTGTACGATGAGGCCAAGCGCTTCCAGGAGGCCATCACCATGGCCTACCATACCTACCACGGGCTGGAGACGCGCATCGTGCGCATCTTCAACACCTACGGCCCGCGCATGCGCCTCAACGACGGCCGTGTGCTGCCCGCCTTCATCGGCCAGGCCCTGCGCGGCGAGGACCTCACCGTGTTCGGCGACGGCTCGCAGACGCGCAGCTTCTGCTACGTGGATGATCTGGTGGAGGGCATATACCGCCTGCTCCTGAGCGATTACGCCGGTCCGGTGAACGTGGGGAATCCCAGCGAGATCACCATCGCGCAATTCGCCGAGGAGATCATCAAGCTCACGGGCACCACGCAGAAGGTGGTCTACAAGCCGCTGCCCAAGGATGATCCCATGCAGCGCCAGCCGGACATCACCCTGGCCCGCAAGCTGCTGGGCTGGGAGCCGAAGGTGAGCCGCGCCGAAGGGCTGAAGATCACCTACGACTACTTCAAGAGCCTGACCCCGGAAGAGCTGAACGAGAAGGAGCACTTCAGCTTCGAGGGGTATGTGCGGAAGTAGGCAAGTGACAAGTGACAAGTGTCAAGTAGCAAGTGACAAGGAACAGGACATCTCGAGGCACCTTTGTCCCTTGGCACTTGTTCCTTGTGACTTGACCCTTGCATGACGACCCTCCGCATCGCGGGTGTTCCCGAGCCCTACAACCTGCCCTGGCACCTGGCCATGGAGCAGGGCCGATTCGCGGAGGCGGGCATCGACCTGCAGTGGCACACCGTGCATGAAGGCACCGGACGCATGTGCCAGATGCTCCGCGATGGCGAACTCGACATGGCCGTGCTGGTGACCGAGGGCGCCGTGCGCGACATCCTCAACGGCGGCCCGCACCGCATTGTGAGCACCTTCGTGGAGAGCCCGCTGCCGTGGGGCGTGCACGTGCCCGCCTCGTCCGCCCTGCACCATCCCAGCGACCTCAAGGGTGTTCCCTTCGCCATCAGCAGGCTGGGCAGCGGAAGCCACATCATGGCCATGCTCTATGCCGAGCGGCTCGGCTGGCGTCCGCGCCCAGAGGACCTTGTGGTGGTGCACAACATGGAGGGTGCGGCCCGGCGCATGGCCGAAGGCCCCCCGGTCATCTTCCTGTGGGAGACCTACGTCACCTCACGCTACGTGGAGGCCGGCGTGATGCGGCGTGTGGACGAGATGCGCGGTGACTGGCCGGGCTTCGTGATCGTGGCACGGGAGGAGTTCGCGCGTGCGCATACGGCCGTGCTGCGCGATGCATTGGCCGTGCTGGACCGCGCGGTCAGTGGTCTGGACCTGAGCGCGCACACCGTGGAACTGGTGATGCAGAACGCGGGTTTCCGGGAGGAACTGGCGCGGGAATGGCTGGGGCATGTGCGGTGGCGGGTGGGGAGGCCGGAGGAGCGCAGCCTGGTCCACTTAGTGGATACCCTGCGGGAACTGCACCTGGTGCCGGCGGGATCTCGACCGGACGTGCTGCTCTAGCTCCTATTCCTTGACCCAGCGAATCACCTCCCGTTGTCCATCGGCCAGCCGCACCTCCACCAAGTAGGGGCCGTGGTTCAGGTCGCCGGGATCCACGGGGGAATGCTCGGTGGCCGCGAGGCCCTCGTGCACCACGCGCCCCTGCATGTCGAGAACGCGCAATCGCACGGGGCGGCTGCCCAAACCGGTGATCTGGAAGGTGGTGCCGGGGTTGGGGTGGAGCGAGAGCGCGGTTTGCATGGAGCGGCTATCGGCCCTTAGCGCAAAATCGCAAGTGACACCGCCACCAATCGTGATCTGCCAATCGGAGTAATGCTGCAATCGAAAAAACGAAGGGTCCACCGGGCCAAAACAATCATATCCGTAATGGGTGAAATTCCGTGGAAGACCACCGATCCGCTCTATGATGGCAAGCGTATCAGACCCGAAGATCTGTCCGTTGCCCCATGTCGAGGTTCCGGCTGAATCCAGGTATGCCAAGCTCCATGTCCGCAGGTTCGCGCCATCGATGACGACGTGCCCCGTATCCTGTATCTCGAGCATGCCGAAGTACCCGCACGAGCCGGTTGAGTTCGGCGGCCACCAGCGATTGCCCGGCACACCCAGGTAGTACAAGGTGTCCCATGGGGATGCCGAGAACGACGACCTGTAATAGACAACGTCTCCCTGCTGGCTCACCCAGTCCCTGAACCACCAGATATCACTCACGCAGCTCGTGTCCACAACACCACCTGTGCCGTAATTCAGGTAGCAAATGCGGTGAGTGCATTGCTGAGCCAGCAATCCATCAATCATGGTATCGCCGGTGTACATGTAGATGTCGAGATAGGGGCTTAAATGGAGCTGCTCGTAGACCCAGCACGCACCCGGCGCCCACCATTGCTGCTGGCCCGTGACGGGACCGAAGGTCACGGTCGCTAGGATGACAGAAAGGACCCTCATGAGCAAGACAAGCTAAGACCAAGACGTGATCCCTTGCCATTGGCTGCCAGCCATATACCATCCCCCTCCCTTCGGTATATTCGCGGCCCTTCGCCATGCCCTACATCGCCCACCCCACCGCCGTCATCGATGAGGGCGCCGTCATCGGCGAGGGCACACGCATCTGGCACTTTTCGCACATCATGCCCGGCTGCGAGATCGGCGAGGGCTGCAACATCGGGCAGAACGTGGTGGTGAGCCCCGGCGTGAAGCTGGGCCGCAACGTGAAGGTGCAGAACAACGTGAGCATCTACACCGGGGTGGAGTGCGAGGACGATGTCTTCCTCGGCCCCTCGTGCGTGTTCACCAACGTCATCAACCCGCGCAGCGCCGTGGCCCGGAGGGACCAGTACCTTCGCACGCTCGTGAAACAGGGCGCTTCCATCGGGGCCAACGCCACCATCGTCTGCGGGCACGACATCGGCCGCTACGCCTTCGTAGGGGCCGGCGCCGTGGTGACCCGGGAGGTGCCCGACTACGCGCTCGTGGTGGGCAATCCCGCCCGCCAAAGCGGCTGGATGAGCGAGTTCGGCCACAAGCTGAGGTTCAATGAGGCCGGTGAGGCCGCCTGCCCGGAGAGCGGCCAGCGCTACCGGCTGGTGAACGGGCGCGTTACGCGCATCGCCTGAGCCATGCCGCTGCCCACGCAACAGAGGATCCGATTCGCGGTGGTCGGCTGCGGCCACATCGGCAAGCGGCACGCGGACATGATCCGCCGGCACCCCGAGTGCGAACTGGTGGCCCTGTGCGATACCCGGCCCAAGGAGGAGCTCGGGCTGGAGGGCTTCGATGCCCCTTGGTTCCAGGACATGGACGCGATGCTCGCCGCCGTACCCGGCATCGAGGTCGTGAACATCTGCACGCCCAACGGGCTGCACGCGCCGCAGAGCATCAAGGCGCTGGAGGCCCGGAAGCACGTGGTGTGCGAGAAGCCCATGGCGCTCACCAAGGCCAGCTGCGAAGCCGTGCTCTACAAGGCCCTGCAGGTGCACCGCACCGTGTTCGGCGTGATGCAGAACCGCTACAGCCCGCCCAGCCAGTGGATCAAGGGCGTGGTGGACCGCGGGCTGCTGGGCGATATCCACCTGGTGCAGGTGAACTGCTACTGGAACCGCGATGCACGGTACTACCGGGCCGGAAGCTGGAAGGGCACCGCCGACCTCGATGGCGGCACGCTCTTCACGCAATTCAGCCACTTCATCGACATCCTGTACTGGCTCTTCGGCGACATCACGGACATCCAAGGGAAATTCGCCGACTTCGCCCATCGCGACCTGACGGCCTTCGAGGACAGCGGCCTGGTCACCTTCCGCTTCCTCAACGGAGGCATGGGCTGCATCAATTACAGCACCGCGGTGTGGGACCGGAACCTGGAGAGCAGCATGACCATCATCGGCTCCAAGGGCAGCGTGAAGATCGGCGGGCAGTACATGGACCAGGTGGAGCACTGCCATATCGAGGGCTACTCCTTGCCCGAGCTGGCGCCCACCAATCCGGCCAACGACTACGGCGCCTACAAGGGCAGCGCCAACAACCACGGGTACATCATCGACAACGTGGTGGACACCCTGAAGGGAAGGACAACCCTCACCACCAATGCCTTGGAAGGGCTGAAGGTGGTGGAGATCATCGAACGCATCTACGAGAAGAGGGATGAGCAACCTGTATGACCGACTGCTGAGGAAGGAGGCCAAGCTGGCCGTGATCGGCCTGGGCTATGTGGGCCTTCCCATCGCCCTGGCCTTCGCGCGCCGGATCAAGGTGGTGGGCTTCGACATCAACCAGAAGCGCGTGGACATGATGCGCCGCGGCGAGGACCCGAGCAACGAGCTGCCCGCTGAGGACTTCGAGGGCTGCGACATCCACTTCACCGCCGACCTGAGCGACCTGAAGGACGTGGAGTTCTTCATCGTGGCCGTTCCCACCCCCATCGACAGCCAGAACATCCCCGACCTGGGCCCGCTGCTGGGAGCCACGCGCACCGTGGGCCAAGTGCTGAAGAAGGGCGACTACGTGGTGTACGAGAGCACGGTGTACCCCGGCTGTACCGAGGAGGACTGCGTGCCGCTGCTGGAGCGCCTCAGCAACCTCAGGTTCGTGGAGGACTTCAAGGTGGGCTACAGCCCCGAGCGCATCAACCCCGGCGACAAGGAGCACACCCTGGAGCGCATCGTGAAGGTGACCAGCGGATGCGATGCCGAGAGCGCGGAGACCGTGGCCAAGGTGTACGAGCTGGTGGTGAAGGCTGGCGTGCACCGCGCGGCCAGCATCAAGGTGGCCGAGGCGGCCAAGATCATCGAGAACACGCAGCGCGACGTGAACATCGCCCTGATCAACGAGCTCTCGATCATCTTCAACCGGATGGGTATCAACACCTACGACGTGCTGGAGGCTGCGGGCACCAAGTGGAACTTCCTCAAGTTCCAGCCGGGCCTGGTCGGCGGCCACTGCATCGGCGTGGATCCCTACTACCTCGTGTACAAAGCGAAGGAACTGGGCTACCATGCGCAGATCATCGATGCCGGCCGCTTCGTGAACGACAGCATGGGCGGCTATACCGCCAAGCAGACGGTGAAGAAGATCATCGCCGCCGGGACCAATCCCGCCGATGCACGGGTGCTGGTGATGGGCGCCACCTTCAAGGAGAACGTCACCGACATCCGCAACAGCAAAGTGGCCGACGTGGTGAACGAGCTGAAGAGCTTCAGCTGCCACGTGGACGTGACCGACCCGCACGCCGACAGCGACGAGGTGAAGCACGAGTACGGCTATGAGCTGGCGAAGGAGATGAAGGGCCCTTATGATGCCATCATCGTGGCCGTGAACCACGCCGAGTACGCCGGCAAGGACGAGGCCTGGTTCAAGGGCATGCTGAAGCCCAAGGGCGTGCTGGTGGACCTGAAGGGCGTCTTCCGGAAGAAGATCAAGGACCTTACCTACTGGAGCCTGTGAGCATGCAGCGCAACATCCTCATCACCGGCGGTGCCGGGTTCATCGGCAGCCATGTGGTGCGCCGCTTCGTCACCAAATACCCGCAATACCGCATCATCAACCTGGATGCGCTCACCTACGCGGGCAACCTGGAGAACCTGCGCGACGTTGAGCAGGCGCCGAACTACACCTTCGTGAAGGCCGATATCTGCGATGCCGAAGCGGTGGCGAAGGTGTTCACGGACTTCGCGATCGACGGGGTGATCCACCTCGCAGCCGAGAGCCACGTGGATCGCAGCATCACCGATCCGCTGGCCTTCGTGCGCACCAACGTGTTCGGCACCGTGACCTTGCTGAATGCCGCCAAGGAGACATGGAAAGGCGACTCTGAGGGCAAGCGCTTCTACCATGTGAGCACTGACGAAGTGTACGGCTCCCTGCACGATGACGGCTTCTTCACCGAGAAGACGCCCTACGATCCGCAGAGCCCCTACAGCGCCAGTAAGGCCAGCAGCGACCATTTCGTGCGGGCTTACGGCAATACCTACAAGCTGCCCTTCGTGGTGAGCAACTGCAGCAACAACTACGGCAGCCACCACTTCCCGGAGAAGTTGATCCCGCTGATGATCAACAACATCCGCAGCAACAAGCCGCTGCCGGTGTACGGCAAGGGCGAGAACGTGCGCGACTGGCTCTGGGTGGAGGACCATGCCGCCGCCATCGACACCATCTTCCACACCGGCGTGAACGGCGAGACCTACAACATCGGCGGCCACAACGAGTGGAAGAACATCGACCTGGTGCACCTGCTCTGCAGCATCATGGACCGCAAGCTGGGCCGTGCCGAAGGGGAGAGCGCGAAGCTGATCACCTATGTCACCGACCGCGCCGGGCACGACCTGCGCTACGCCATCGACGCCTCCAAGATCGAGCGTGATCTGGGGTGGAGGCCGAGCATCACCTTCGAGGAGGGGCTGGAGCGCACGGTGGACTGGTACCTGGCCAACACCGAGTGGCTGGACCACGTGACGAGCGGAGCCTACCAGCAGTACTACGAGGCGCACTACTCCGAGCGCTGACGATGGGCCTCTTCGGCAGCCTGTTCGGTAAGAAGGAGCCGGCGCTCGGCCCGGCCGACCTGTCTGTCCTGGGCTGCGATGTGCACAGCCATTTCATCCCGGGCATCGACGATGGGGCGCAGAGCCTGGAGCAGAGCATGGAGCTGCTGGCCGCCATGCGCGAACTCGGTTACCGCAAGGTGATCACCACGCCGCACAGCATGGCCGACGGCTACCGCAACACACCCGAGATCATCCTCGGCGGATTGGAGAAGCTGCGGGCCGAGGTGCGCCGTCGGGGCATCGACATCCAGGTGGACGCAGCGGCCGAGTACTACCTGGACCACGAGCTGGAACGCAAGGTGACCGAGGGGCAGGTGCTCACCTTCGGCGACCGGCTGCTGCTCTTCGAGCTGCCCTTCATCAGCGAGCCGGCCATGCTGCTCAATGTCGTCTTCCTGATGCAGACGCAGGGCTACCGCCCGGTGCTGGCGCACCCCGAGCGCTACGGCTTCTGGCACAACGACTTCGGCAAGTACGAGCGGCTGAAGGAGCGCGGCGTGCTGTTCCAGCTCAACCTGGTGGCCCTTTCCGGCGCTTACGGCCCCAAGGCCAAGGAGGTGGCGGAGCGCCTCATCGATGCGGGCGCCTATGAGCTGCTGGGCACGGATTGCCACAACATGAACCACGTTGAAGCGATCCGGAACACGCTTGCGCGGCCCTACCTGCACAAGCTGATCGCCAGCGGCAAGCTGCTGAATGCGCGGCTCTGAGCCTCAGGTGAAGCGCTTCTGGTCCGGCAGGTACCAGCACAGCAGGCCCAGCAGCGGCAGGAAGGAGCAGATGCGGAACACGGTGTCGATGTCGGTGGCGTCGGCGAGGCGGCCGAGCAGTGCGCTGCCCAGACCGGCCATGCCGAAGGCGAAGCCGAAGAAAAGGCCCGAGACGAGCCCCACCCGTCCCGGGATGAGCAACTGGGCATACACCAGGATGGCCGAGAAGGCCGAGGCCAGGATGAGGCCCGCCAGGAAGGCCAGCACGCCGGTCCAGAAGAGATCGGCATGGGGCAGAGCCAGCGTGAAGGGCGCCGCGCCGAGGATGGAGCCCCACACGATGCGCTTGTAGCCGATGCGGTCGCCCAGGAAGCCGCCGAGCAGGGTGCCGATGGCGGCGGCGAAGAGGAAGAGGAAGAGCTGCACCTGCGCCTCCTGCACGCTGAGGCCGAAACGGCCGATGAGGTAGAAGGTGTAGTAGCTCGTCATGCTGGCCACATAGAACTGCTTGGAGAAGATCAGCAGCATGAGCGTGGCGATGATGAGCGCCACCTTGCTCCTGGGAAGCACCGAGCGCCGCACAGGCCCGTGATGAGCCGTCCCGCGGCGGCCAATGGCCAGGATGCGCATGTACCACCGCCCTACACGCCATAGCACCATCATGGCCAAGAGCGGCAGCACCGTGAACCAGCCCACCGTGGCTTGACCAAGGGGAACCACCACCGCCGCCGCCAGCAGCGGGCCCAATGAGGAGCCCATGTTCCCGCCGAGCTGGAAGACCGATTGCGCGAGCGAGCGCTTGCCGCCGGAGGCCATGTAGGCCATGCGCGAGGCCTCGGGGTGGAAGATGCTGGAGCCCACACCGATGAGCGCCACCGATGCCAGGATCATGGCGAAGCTGTGCGCCTGCGAGAGCAGCACGAGGCCGATGAGGGTGGAACCCATGCCACCCACCAGCGCGAAGGGCCGGGGGCGCTTGTCCGTCCAGTGGCCCACCAGTGGCTGCAGTATGGACGCCGTGAGCTGGAAGGTGAGCGTGATGAGGCCGATCTGCGCGTAGCTGAGTTGGAAGGAGGCCTTCACCAGCGGATAGATCGCCGGCACCAGCGCCTGCACCGTGTCGTTCAGCAAGTGCGAGAAGGCGATGGCCATCAGCACCGGGTAGGCGGTGCGCTCGGCGAGACGGAAGGCGCCGGTCACGGCGGGCACGGCCTGGCCCATGGAGCTGGCGCGAAGGTACCGGCCTTCAGGCGGTGATCATGCCGCGGCCGTCTCCAACTCCCTGCTCACCTTCTTGAATAGGCCCTGCAGCACGTTGCCGGGACCCACCTCCACCACTTTGCTGCACCCGTCGGCGAGCATGTGCTGCATCGTTTGGGTCCAGCGCACGGGGGCGGTGAGCTGCGCGATCAGGTTGGCCTTGATGCGGGCCGGATCGGTATGCGGACGGGCATCCACGTTCTGGTACACCGGGCAGCGCGGGTTCACGATGGGCGTATAGGCGATCGCGGTCTCCAGTTCCACACGGGCGGGCTCCATCAGCGGGCTGTGGAAGGCACCACCCACCTGCAGCACCAGCGCACGCTTCGCACCGGCGGCCTTCAGGGCCTCGCAGGCGGCGTTCACGGCCTCCACCGTGCCGCTGATCACCAGCTGGCCGGGGCAGTTGTAGTTGGCGGGCACCACCACGCCGGGAATGGTCTTGCACACTTCCTCCACCTTCTCGTCCTCCAGGCCCAGGATCGCGGCCATGGTGCTCGGCTGCAGTTCGCAGGCCTTCTGCATGGCATTGGCACGCGCGGCCACCAGCTTCAGGCCATCGCTGAACTCCATGGCGCCGGCGGCCACCAGTGCACTGAATTCGCCCAGGCTGTGTCCGGCCACCATGCTGGGCTCGAACGCATCGCCCAGCACCTTGGCTTTCACCACGCTGTGCAGGAAGATGGCGGGCTGGGTCACATTGGTCTGCTTCAGGTCGGACTCGCTCCCGTTGAACATCACCCCGGTGAGGTTGAAGCCCAGGATGTCGTTGGCATGCTCGAACCAGATGCGCGCATTGCTGTCGGCATCGTACAGGTCCTTGCCCATGCCGGGGAATTGGCTGCCCTGTCCGGGGAATACGTAGGCGGTCATGCGGTCGTTGGTCAATGATGGGTTTCGGGCTCGCTCGTGGGCTGATGGACCGCACCTGTTGCATCGACCCTCCGGGTCGACCTCCGCGTGCGCTCCTGGGAACTGGTCAGTCGCGCCGTCCGAAAAGGCGCAGCAGCATCAGGAAGAGGTTGATGAAATCGAGGTAGAGGCTCAAGGCGCCCATCAGGGCCATCTTCTGCGCGGTCTCCGTCCCCGTGGCCACCTCCTCCCCCATGCGCTTGAGCTTCTGCATATCGTAGGCGGTGAGTCCCGTGAAGACGATGACCCCGAGGATGCTGATGATGTAATCCATGCTGCTGCTGCCCAGGAACATGTTCACGACGGAGGCGATGATGATGCCGATGAGGCCGATGAAGAGTAGGCTGCCGAGCCGGGTGAGGTCCGTCCGCGTGGTGTAGCCCGCCACCGCCATGATGCCGAAGATGGCTGCGCTCATGAAGAAGACCTTGATGATGGCCGCCGGCGCATAGAGGATGAAGATGTAGCACAGGCTGATGCCCATGAGCGTGGCGAAGGCCAGGAAGGTCAGCAACAGCGCGGTTCCGCTGAGCCGATTGACCATGCCGCCCATGAGGAAGACCAGCCCGAGCGGCGCCAGCATCACCCCCCACCCCAGCAAGCTGCGGCCGGTTACCTGCCCCGCGCCATCAACGCTGTAGAGGTAGGCGAGCAGCCCGGGCGTGCTGGCGAAGAGCCAGGCCATGGCGCCGCTGATGATGAGTGCGGCTGCCATGTATGCGAAGACGTGGCTGAGGAAGGTGCGCACATTGGTCTCGGGGCCATAGACGACCTGGCCGGTGGCGGGTGCGGGATGCTGCTCCATGCGTGCTCTGGGATTGATAGTGGGGGCTGCGGCCATCACGACCGCAGCCACGGCCAAGGTAGCCACCGGAAGCGGTCAGCGACCAGGGCCTAGTCAATGGAGCCTCGCGCTCACCAATTGGATGAACTCCTCCCGGGTGCGGTTGTCGGTAAGGAAGATGCCGGTGAAGGCGCTCGTGGTGGTCACGGAGTTCTGCTTCTGGATGCCCCGCATCTGCATGCACAGGTGAGAGCACTCCAGCACCACCGCCACCCCCAAGGGCTGAAGGGTGTCGTGCAGGCAGTCGCGGATCTGGTCGGTGAGGCGCTCCTGCACCTGCAGGCGGCGGGCGAATGCATCAACCACGCGCGGCACCTTGCTCAGCCCCACGATGCGCCCGTTGGGGATGTAGGCCACGTGCGCCTTGCCGAAGAAGGGCAGCATGTGGTGCTCGCACATGGAATACACTTCGATGTCCTTCACCAGCACCATCTGGCTGTAGTCCTCGGTGAACATGGCGCTGCGCAGGATGGCGGCCGGGTCGAGGTCGTAGCCATGGGTGAGGTACTGCAGGGCCTTGGCCACGCGCTCCGGGGTCTTCTTCAGCCCCTCGCGCTCGGGGTCCTCACCGATGGCCTTCAGGATGGGCGTGAAATGGCCGCTGATCTCGGCCAGCCGCTTGGGGTCGTACTGGTCGATCCGCTCATAGCCCTCACCGCTGGTCTCGTGCTCACCGCTCGCCATGGTACTCGGCATGATTGTTCTCGGTCTCCTCCACCTTCACGGTGCGCAGGGTGGCTCCCAAGGCCCTCACCGGCCCCTCCAGCTGCTCCCAGATCGCCACGCACAGGTTCTCCGTGCTGCTGCGCCGCCCTTTCATGAAAGGCACATCCGCATCGATGTTCCTGTGGTCCAGGTGATCGATCACATGCTCCTTGATGATCCGGCTCAGCCGGCTGAGGTCGGTGACGAAACTCGTCTCGGGGTCCTGCTCACCGCTCACGGTCACCCACAGCACGTAGTTGTGGCCATGGCCATTCGGATTGGAGCACTTGCCGAACACGGCCAGGTTCTTCGCATCGTCCCAATCGGCACGGGCCAGGCGGTGTGAGGCGCTGAAGCGCTCGCGGCGGGTGATGTGCACGATGGGCATGGCGGTCAAAGGTAGCGGGCAGGGCGATGGGACGCGGGGGTGAACACGCCGGGCCGCGGATGGTTCGATCCGTTGACCGCCCGCCTACCTTCGCTGCATGATCGTAGTGACCGGAGCCGCGGGCTTCATCGGCAGCGCCTTGGTGGGCGAGCTGCTGCGCCAGGGCTGGCAGGACATCGTGGCCGTGGACGATTTCAGCCGCGCCGACAAGGCCCCCAACCTGTCGGGCAAGGAACTCTCAGCCAAGGTCGACCGCAAGGACTTCTTCCGCTGGCTGGACCGGAACGAGAAGCTCGTGCAGTTCATCTTCCACCTCGGCGCCCGCACGGATACCACCGAGTTCAATGCAGCGATCTTCGACGAGCTGAACCTGCACTACAGCCAGCGCATGTGGGAAGCCTGCGTGAAGTACGGCATCCCCCTGGTCTATGCCTCCAGCGCAGCCACCTACGGCGGCGGAGAGCTCGGCTACAGCGATGCGGACGACAGCCTGCCCCAGCGCCTGAAGCCGCTGAACCCTTACGGCGAGAGCAAGAACGACTTCGACAAGTGGGCGCTGGCCCAGGAGCGCAAGCCGTTCTTCTGGGCGGGCCTCAAGTTCTTCAACGTCTACGGGCCCAATGAGTACCACAAGGGCCGCATGGCCAGCGTGGTCTTCCACGCCTTCAACCAGATCCGCGACACCGGCGGCATGAAGCTCTTCCGCAGCCACCGGCCGGATTACAAGGACGGTGAGCAGCTGCGCGACTTCGTGTACGTGAAGGACGTCTGCAGCGTGTGCCTCTTCCTGATGGAGCACCGCACCCACAGCGGGCTCTACAACCTCGGCAGCGGCAAGGCGCGCACCTTCCTCGACCTTGCGCGGGCCACTTTCAAGGCGATGGGCAAGGAGGAGCGGATCGCCTTCATCGATACCCCGGCCGATATCCGCGACAAGTACCAGTACTTCACGGAGGCCGAGATGGCCAAGCTGAAGGCCATCGGGTACGACAAGCCCTTCGCCTCGCTCGAAGAGGGCGTCACCGACTACGTGACGAATTACCTCGCGAAGGGCGCCTACTGCTGAGGCACTGCTGGCTCCCCACCCAGGGCGTTCCGGAGCTCCACCAACGACCGCCGGATGGCCAGGAGCCGCTCGCGGATGGCTTCATGGTCGGCGGCCGGCAACGGCTCCTTCGTCACGGCGCCCTGCTTCAGCTGGCTCTTCGCTCCATTGAGTGTGAAGCCCTCCTCCTTCACCAACCGCTGGATGGTGCGCAACTGGTCGATCTCCTTGGTGGTATAGAGCCGGTCCCCGCGGTTGGTGCGCTTGGGTATGATGGTACCGAACTCCTTCTCCCAGAAACGGATGGAGGACGTATTCACGCCCAGCTCCTCGGCTACCTCGCCGATGGTCCAATAGAGCTTGCCGATGGTCTTGGGCTTGAGCGGCATCGGCGCGAATGTATCGATCAGTCGAGCGCCTGCCCAGAGCTGCGCGACAGCTCCACCAGCCGCGCGTACTCCTCCGGGCTCAGGTCGTTGAAATAGTAATTGGCCGGATCGACAGGCTGCCCGCCCTTGTGCACCTCGTAGTGCAGGTGCGGCCCCACGCTCAGCCCCGTGTTGCCCACCAGCCCGATGACATCGCCGCGCTTCACCCGCTGGCCCACGCGCACCTCGATCCGGCTCAGGTGGGCGTAGAGCGTCTGGTAGTCGAAGCCGTGGTCGATGACCACGTGCATGCCGTAGCCGTTCGTGCCGTACTCCGCGTAGACCACCTTGCCATCGCCGGTGGTGTGGATGGGGGTGCCCAGCTTGGCGGTGAAATCCATGCCGGCATGGAACTTCTGGATCTTGTGGATCGGGTGGATGCGCCAGCCGAAGCCGCCGGCGGTCTGGGTGAGGTCCTCGTTGGGGATGGGCTGGATGGCCGGGATGCTGGCGAGCATCTCCTGCTTGCGCAGCACCAGCTCGGCCACCTCATCCAGCGACTCCGATTGCACCACCAATTGGCGGGCAAGGAGGTCAAGGCGCTTGCGCGTATCCATCACCAGGTCGCTGCTGGCATATCCGGCCAGCTCGCGGTAACGGTTGATGCCCCCCACCCCTGCCTGTCGCATGCTCTCGGGCACCGGATCGGCCTCGAAGATCACCCGGTAGATATTGTCGTCCCGGCGGCGCACATCGGCCATCACCCCCTCCAGCTCTGCGAGCTGCTTGTTCAGCAGCTCATACTGCACCAGCAGCTGCTTGTTCTCGCGACGGAGCTCCGCCTCCTTGGGGCTGTCCACGAACTGGTAGACCAGGAAGATGCCCAGCAGCCCCACGGCCAGGCCCGGTAGCAGGAGCAGCGCCGTGCGCCGCACCTTCTGCCAGGTGCTCAGGCGAATGCGCTCGAAATTGAGCGTCTTGGGATTGAAGCGGTACTTGTGCTCGGCCATGGCGGCAAGCGGTTGCCGAAGATAGCCCCCCCTCCCCACCCGTCTGCCTCGGCCGGGCCGCCCGGGTGTTAAACCCTGTTGATCCGACCTGTGGCACCCGCCTCCATCGGTTGACGCGCCTCGGTACCTTCGCGGGCGTTTTCGCCCAGACCATGCTCACCAGCCAGCAGATCCGCCAGAAGTTCCTCGACCATTTCGCCCGGCGCGGCCACCAGATCGTGCCCAGCGCCCCCATGGTGGTGAAGGACGACCCCACGCTCATGTTCACCAACGCGGGCATGAACCAGTTCAAGGACCTCTTCCTGGGCAACCGCGAGGCCAAGCACACCCGCATCGCCGACACGCAGAAATGCCTGCGCGTCTCCGGCAAGCACAACGACCTGGAGGAGGTGGGCATCGACACCTACCACCACACGATGTTCGAGATGCTCGGCAACTGGAGCTTCGGCGACTACTTCAAGAAGGAGGCCATCCAGTGGGCGTGGGAGCTGCTGGTGGACGAGTACAAGATCAACACGGCCGACATCTACGTGACCTACTTCGGCGGCGACACGACAGATGGGCTGCCCGCCGATGAGGAGACCCGCGAGCTCTGGAAGCAATATCTGCCGGTGGAGCGGATCCTGCCCTTCAGCCGCAAGGACAACTTCTGGGAGATGGGCGACACCGGTCCGTGCGGGCCGTGCACCGAGATCCACGTGGACGTGCGTACCGCCGAGGAAAAGGCGCAGAAGCCCGGCCGCGAGCTGGTGAACAACGACCACCCGCAGGTGATCGAGATCTGGAACAACGTGTTCATGCAGTTCGAGCGCAAGGCCGACGGCTCGCTCGTGACGCTGCCCGCGCAGCATGTGGACACCGGCATGGGCTTCGAGCGCCTGTGCATGGTGCTGCAGGGCAAGCGCAGCAACTACGACACGGATGTGTTCCAGCCGCTGATCCAGTCCATTGCGAAGCGCTGCGGCAAGGTGTACGGCAAGGACGAGAAGGCGGACATCGCCATGCGCGTGATCGCGGACCACCTGCGTGCCATCAGCTTTGCCATCGCCGACGGGCAACTGCCCAGCAACACAGGCGCCGGCTATGTGATCCGCCGCATCCTGCGCCGTGCCGTCCGCTACGGCTACAGCTTCCTCGGCTTCAACGAGCCCTTCATGCACGAGCTGGTGAAGACACTGGCAGAGCAGATGGGCGACCAGTTCCCCGAGCTGCGCAAGCAGCTGCAGCTCATTGAGAGCGTGATCGGAGAAGAGGAGAAGGCCTTCCTGCGCACACTGGAACAGGGCACGAAACGCCTGGAGCAGGCCCTCGCCGAGTCGAAGGGGGTCTTGGCCGGTGACCGCGCCTTCGAGCTCTTCGATACCTACGGCTTCCCCATCGACCTCACGCAGCTCATGGCGCGGGAGCAGAAGATGGACGTGGACATGAAGGGCTTCGAGGCCGAGCTGCAGAAGCAGAAGGAGCGCTCACGCGCCGCCACCGCGGTCACCACCGGCGATTGGGAGGAGCTGGGCAAGGGCGAGACGGCCTTCGTCGGCTACGACGAGCTGAGCACCGAGGCCCGCATCCTCCGCTACCGAAAGGTGAGCGGCAAGGGCGGCGACCAGTTCCAGCTCGTGCTCGACCGCACGCCGTTCTACGCGGAAGGCGGCGGCCAAGTAGGCGACCAGGGCTGGCTGATCCAAGGCGCGGACCAGGTGGAGGTGATCGACACCAAGCGCGAGAACCAGCTGATCGTCCATTTCACCAAGGAGCTGCCGAAGGATGTGAGCAAGCCGCTCACCGCGCAGGTGAACACCCAGCGCCGCGGCCTCACCGCGCGCAACCACACGGCCACGCACCTGCTGCACCACGCCCTGCGCAAGCACCTGGGCACGCACGTGGAGCAGAAGGGTTCGCTCGTGGCGCCCGACCGCCTGCGCTTCGACATCAGCCACTTCGCCAAGGTGACGCCCGAGGAACTGGCCACCATCGAGCGCGAGGTGAACGCGATGATCACCGACGACATCGTGTTCGAGGACAAGCGCAATGTGCCCATCGCGGAGGCGAAGGCCATGGGCGCCATGGCGCTGTTCGGCGAGAAGTAC
>DDRC01000086.1:5540-7254 GCA_002342985.1 Flavobacteriales bacterium UBA2426 | reverse complement strand
CTTGATGTGGTGGCGCTGCCAGCTCACGTACACGCCGAAGTCGGTGACGCTGGCCTCCACCAGCACGTTGTTGGGGTTGGCGTTGTTCGGGCACCACAGGTAGAGCTGCCCGGCCGCGCGATCCAGGAACCATTCCCCAGGGGCATCGAGCAGCGCCAGCTTGTTGCGCAGGAAATAGCCCCATTGCTGGCTCTGGAGGTTGTTCCCGGTGCTCGTATGCGTGAGCACCCCGTTGCTGAACGCGGACACGCGGGCGGTATCGTAGCTCCAATTGGTCGTCCGGATCACGGCGGTGGCGCCGTTCCAGTAGCCGGTGGCCTGGGTGAGTTCGGCATCGGTGAGGCTTGTGCTGGTGGCCTGGTCCACGCGGAGCCAGCCCGTATTGGGGAAGCGCGCAATGGTCTGCAGGGCGCCATCCACGTAGATGTGCCGCACTAGCTGGGTCATGGGTGCACGCCAGATGTTTCCGCTGTGCTGGGTCCAGCCGGTCACCGCCACGCTGCCGCTGATGATGGGCTGGTCGCCCGTTCCGTAGGCGCCCACCTCGATGTAGGAAGCGGCCGTTCCGCTGCCGTTGATGTTGAGCTTTCCGCGGTAGGTGCCGCCGCGCTGGAAAAGGATCCGGTCACCAGCCACCAGCGAGAAGGAGATCTGGTTCACGCGGTCGATCGTGCGCCATGGAGTGGATGAGCTGGTGCCGTTGTTGGCGTCGTTGCCGGTCGGCGAGATGTAGTAGGTAGCCGCCTGAGCCGCTGCCGTGAGCAGCAAGAAGAGGAAGAGGATGGGATGGCGCATGGGCATCAGGTGTTCACGTTGGAATTCCGGGGTGCGAAGTTGGCCCGGGCCGAAGGGGCATACGCGAGTGGAACCCGCTGGAAATCAACATTTCGACCAGTCACCCTGAGGATCCGATGGAAGTTCCGGTTCCCGGGCCGGTTCCCGGCATGCAGGCTCAAGCCGCCCTTGTTGAATGGCGGCGCACGGGTGTTGATAACCTTGTCGACGGGGCCGCTGCGCGGTCAGGTCTCAACGGCCGCCATCCGCGCACGATGCGATCCCGGTTGGATTCGAACCAACGGCCGCCTGCTTAGAAGGCAGGTGCTCTATCCAGCTGAGCTACGGGACCCGGAGCCTGCAAAGGTGCGCATCGCGCACGAGCGCTCGGCCGTAGGGCGCAAACACCTCCACGATGAGCGGATTCTGCCGAGAGCGGCCCTCTGGATGCGCCATCCTTACCCAAGCCTCTGCGACAGCTCCGCATGACAAAGGGCCAACCATCGGTTGACCCTTCATCCTGTCGGGGCGGCCAGATTCGAACTGACGACCTCCTGGTCCCAAACCAGGCGCGATACCGGGCTACGCTACGCCCCGAGCGGGGCGCAAAGGAAGGGGAAAAGCGCCTTGGTCTAATCCTCTGGACATAAAACACCAAGCGTGAGCGCGCCGCAAGGGCGCCGGGGAGCCAAAGGAACGGACCAGGCTGTCGATGCCTCGGGCCGCGCCTCGGCATCGGCCGGCTCCAGTTCCATGGGCCGCCTCCTCCTTGCTCACAGGTTGGTGCCCTCCCTGGACGATGCGGCCGGCCGCTGCATGGCGCGAACTCCCAGGCACACCCTTGCAGACGGTCCACCCGAACGGTATGAAGCGAAAAGCCGCCCATCTTGCGATGGACGGCTTCAGCTTGGCGGAGAGGGGGG
Source organism: Flavobacteriales bacterium UBA2426 (assembly GCA_002342985.1). GTDB lineage: Bacteria > Bacteroidota > Bacteroidia > Flavobacteriales_F > PHOS-HE28 > PHOS-HE28. The sequence continues at coordinate 5,557 of DDRC01000086.1, read as the reverse complement.
GATTCGAACCCCCGGTA
>DDRC01000086.1:4683-5430 GCA_002342985.1 Flavobacteriales bacterium UBA2426 | reverse complement strand
GCGGAGAGGGGGGGATTCGAACCCCCGGTACAGTTTAACCCGTACGGCAGTTTAGCAAACTACTGGTTTAAGCCACTCACCCACCTCTCCGTGGATTCTGCCCCAAAGAACTTCCTCCCGCGAACGGGGGGCAAATATAGGAGGCTCTTCGGTTCGCCAATCGCATGGATGCGCTCGGTACCTTCGCCGCCTCAATCCCAACCCGATATCACATGGCCCGCGAAGTCGTCATCATTTCCGCCGTACGCACGCCCATGGGCTCCTTCGGAGGCAGCCTGGCCGAAGTCCCTGCCACCCAATTGGGCGCCACGGCCGTGAAGGCCGCTGTGGAGCGCGCCGGCATCGCCCCCGACCAGGTGAACGAAGTGATCATGGGCAGTGTGCTGCAGGCTAACCTGGGGCAGGCACCTGCGCGCCAGGCCGCCCGGTTCGCCGGACTGCCGAACGAAGTGGCCTGCACCACCGTGAACAAGGTGTGCGCCAGCGGCATGAAGGCCATCATGATGGCCGCCCAGGACATCCTGCTTGGCGATGCCGATGTGGTGGTGGCGGGCGGCATGGAGAGCATGAGCCAGACCCCTTACTATGTGGAGAAGGCCCGTTACGGCTATCGCTACGGCCATGGGCAGCTGATCGATGGCATCGTGAAGGACGGCCTCACGGACGTGTACCACCAGACTGCCATGGGCGTGAGCGCCGAGCTCTGCGCCAAGGAGCACGGCATCAGCCGCGAGGAGCAGGACGCTT
>DDRC01000086.1:0-4462 GCA_002342985.1 Flavobacteriales bacterium UBA2426 | reverse complement strand
GTGCCCGTTACCGTGAAGACCCGCAAGGGCGATGTGGTGGTGAGCGAGGACGAGGAATACAAGAACGTGAGCTTCGACAAGATCCCCGGCCTGAAGCCCGTGTTCCAGAAGGACGGCACGGTGACGGCCGCCAACGCAAGCACCATCAACGACGGCGCGGCCGCGTTGGTGCTGATGAGCGCGGACAAGGCGAAGGAACTCGGCCTGAAGCCGCTGGCCCGGGTACTGAGCTACGCCGATGCCGAGCAGGCGCCCGAGTGGTTCACCACCACCCCGGCGAAGGCGCTGCCCCGCGCGGTGGAGAAGGCGGGCCTGAAGCTGAGCGACATCCAGTACGTTGAGCTGAACGAGGCCTTCAGCGTGGTCGGCATCGCCAACACCAAGCTCATGGGGCTCGACCCCGCCAAGGTGAACGTGAACGGCGGCGCGGTGAGCCTGGGCCATCCGCTGGGCTGCAGCGGCGCGCGCATCATCGTCACGCTGATCGGCGTGCTGCGGCAGAACGGCGCCCGGTACGGCGCAGCGGGTATCTGCAACGGCGGCGGCGGCGCAAGCGCGATGGTGATCGAGGCGATGTAAGCGCCCTTGGGGCCGCACGCGGTGCATGATCCCGCACGGCATACGGCGGGCCCACACCATCACCATCCGCAAAGCGCCAACACCTCAACTCGCTCCTACCCATGAATTCAGTCATCTGCCCACTCTCCATCGTTCCTGTGCGCGCCGAGCCGAGCGACCGCTCCGAGATGGTGTCGCAATGGCTTTTCGGCGAGACCGCGCAGGTGCTGGACACACGCGGTGCATGGAGCCGCCTGCGGTTCGACCATGACGGCTACGAGGGCTGGGTTGACCACAAGCAGATTCTCCCCTGCCCCACGCCGAACTTCGACCCCGACCTGCGGGTGATCGACCAGAGCACCATCGTGGACCTGGGGGAGCGCCAGGTGCCGCTCACCTATGGCGCCGTGCTCCCGTTCTATGCGGATGGCACCATCCTGTGGCAGAACCACCGCGTGCCGGTACAAGCGGTGACGAACCACCGCCCCGACCTGGAACGGGCCGACCTGCTGGAGCTGTACCTGCACCCTTTCCTGGGCGCGCCCTACCTGTGGGGCGGCCGCACCCCATGGGGCGTGGATTGCAGCGGGCTGGTGCAGATGATCTTCATCCTGATGGGCATCTACCTGCCGCGCGATGCCAGCCAGCAGGCGGCCGAGGGCGATGTGGTGGAGCTGCTGGACCTCTGTGAGCCCGGCGACCTGGCCTTCTTCGATAATGAGGAGGGCCGCATCGTGCATGTGGGGATCGTGCTCACGCGCAACGAGGAGGACGACCTGCGGATCATCCACAGCAGCGGCCGCGTGCGGATCGACAAGCTGGACCATCAGGGCATCTACAATCCCGAAGAGGCGCGCTACACGCACAAGCTGCGCATGCTCCGCCGGGTGCTCTGAGGCCTGCGGATCGCCGCTCGCCCCCTTCGCACTGCCGTTCATGCGGATTCCCGCCGCTTTGAACGGCGGAGCATGCTTGCTTTGCGCTACAAGCAACAGAACACCATGAAACGCACTCCCCTACTCCTTGCCTTGGGCCTGGGCCTCACCTTGGACCTGAGCGCCCAGCAGTACAAGGTCCTCACCGTCATCGAGAGCATCATCCCCATGGGAATCGGCCGATCCCGGATGATCGAGAGCACCTCTGAAGTGAACGTGGATGCCGCCACCACGGTGCGGACGGACGGCAAGAAGAGCGACCAGGGCGATGTGGACCGCAGCGACCTGAAGATCGACAGCTTCAAGGAGACGAAACTGCTGAACTTCTTCAGCGGCGCCGGCATCAACTTCCAGAACATCGCCAGCAACGATGCCATGATCTCCGACAAGATCAACAAGATGGCCGCAGATGGCTGGGTGCTGGTGCACGTGACGAGCGGTGTGGAGAGCGATGCGGGGGACAAGGACGGCCAGGGCATCTTCATCACGCGGATGTTCTTCCGGCGCGGCTTAGGCCACTCGGTCCAACCGAGCAAAGAGAAAGGGCCCTGCGGGGCCCTTTCTCTTTGCTCTTTGAAGTCCTGCGCGGGGCTCAGAAGCGCAGCGTGTACTGGAGGACGGGAAGGACGGCGAGCTGGTTGACAGGGTCGATGCGCCGGTGGCGGCCATTGTACCAGTACCACACGGGGGTCTGGGCGTTGAGGACGTTCTGCACATCGACCTTGAATTCGTGGCTGGCCTTGGCGCGGCCGATGCGGTAGGCGAGCACCATGTCGACCTTGTGGATGGGCAAGCCCTTGCGGCCCATAAGGGGGCTTCCCTCCTGCTGGTAGCCAGCGGCGATGCTGGCTTGGAGATCGAGCGGCGTTTGCCATTGGCCGCCCTGGACGCTGTAGCGGATGCCGGTGGTGAGGATCTTGTTCTTATCGGCAGCACCGACCTTCCATTCCTTGCCGGCGAGCGCGTTGGCGACGGTGCCGAGGCCGAAGCGGGCGTTGTACCAGGTGCCGTCGAGGGCGCGATAGCGCGATTCGAAGACGGAGGCAGTGGCAAGGGCGTGCCAGCCACGGGTGAAGAACTTCTCGATGCTGAGCTCGACGCCGGCGTTGTAGCCGATGCCGCGGTTGACGAGAGGCTTGGTGGTGTACCATTCCTGCATGTTGCCGAGCCAGAAGGCGCTTCCGGCGGCATCTTCCACGGGCTGATTGAAGAGGTACTGATAGTAGGCCTCGGCCTTGAGCTGAAGGTCCTCGGCGAGCATGTGCTCGTAGCCGGCCACGGCGTGCAGGGCCTTGGAGAGCCCCATGCTTCGATTCGGCTGGGTGGCACGGCCCTGGGCGTCGGTGGCGCGGGCTAGGTAGTTCATGAGGCTCTCGGTGCGGCTGTGGAGGCCTGCGCCGAGGGTGAAGGCGCGGGCCTGGGTGCGCTGGTAGCGGATGGCGGCGCGTGGCTCAACGCTGGTGCTGCCGTTGAGGGCGTAGTGGAGCAAGTGGAGTCCGCTGGTGAGCGACCACTGCTCGCTGATGCGCCATTTCCAGCTGGTGAAGGCCTGGACGGTGGTGGCGCTGCCGCTCTGGAGGAGGTTGAGCTCCATGCGCTGATCGGCGGGGTCCCAGGTGTTGGCGTAGATGCGGAAGCGGTCGGCGGAGACGATGATGCCCGAGCGGAGCTTATGGGCGACGTTGATGCGGGTGTTGAGGGTGGTGGAGGCGCGAATGGTCCACCGGGCATTGTCGTCCTCATGACGGAGGGCCAGGGGATCCTCGCCGGGCGCGGGCGACTCGAAGTACTCGCTGCCGCTGCCGTTACCGCTGATGCTCACCGTGCTGTAGAGGAAGTTGCTGGACCCGAGCAGGAGGGTGTGGGTGAGGCCGGCCACGCCCATGCGCGAGCCGTACTCGCTGGTGGCGAATAGCGTATCGTCCTGCACGCCGCGGTCCTGCTGGCTGATGCTGCTGCGCCCGCCGATTCCGAAGAGGGAGAAGGTGCCGGCCTTCGCCGCAGGGAGCTTGAGCTTGAATGCGGCATCGGTGTACTTGGGCACGCCCTGGTAGTCTACGATGCCGGCGGCATCGAGGAGTGCGAGGGTGCTGTAGCGGTAATTGGCGATGAAGGAGCCGCCCTTGATGCCGGGCAGCGGCCCTTCGGCGGTAAGGTCGGTGCCGAGGACGCCGGCCTTGAGGGTGTACTCGCGCTTGCGGTCGTTGCCGTCGCGGAGCTTCATATCGAAGACGGCGCTGGTGACGTTGCCGTACTCGGCGGCGAAGGCTCCGGTGTAGAAGTCGCTGTTGTCGACCATGTCGCTGTTGAGCACGTTGATGGGCCCGCCGGTGGTGCCATCGTCGGCGAAATGGTTGGGATTGGGGACCTCCATGCCCTCCAGGCGCCAGAGGACGCCCTTGGGGGAGTTGCCCCGCACAACGATCGTGTTGTTGCCGACGGGGTCGCCGGCGACGCCGGGGAAGACGGTGACCATGCGGGCGGGATCGTTGATGCCGCCGGCGATGCGCGAGGTCTCCTCCACGCTGATCCGGCGGGCGCTGAGCATGGCCATGTCGTTGCGCACCTCGCCACGGCCCTTGCCGGCGGTGACCTCCACCTCTTGGAGCCTGACGAGCGACTCCTGCAGGCGGATGTCCAGCACAAGCTCCTTGGCGGAATTGACCAGGAGGTTGCCGAGGGCCTGCTCCTCGTAGCCGAGCATGCGCACCTGCAGGGCGATGCGGCCCACGGGCACCTGGCTGAGGGTGAAGCGGCCATCGAAGTCGCTGGTGGCGCCGATGAGCGGGTCGCTGCCCACGAGCAGCACGGTGGCGCCGATGAGCGGCTGTCTGGTGTCGGCATCGGTGATGGTGCCGCGCACCGATTGGAACTGCGGCTGGGCGATGGCGTGGGCCTGGCCGAGCAGGAGGACGGCGGCGGCGATGGCGGTGCGGAGGAGGATGGGCATGAGCGGGTGGTGCTTGTGT
>DDRC01000079.1 GCA_002342985.1 Flavobacteriales bacterium UBA2426 | reverse complement strand
GTCACCGAGCGTGTCGCCGTTGCATCCGGGCAGCCAGCAGCGGTTACAGTGTAGGTCATCGTCGCACTGCCAGCGCTTACGCCCGTGATTGCGCCAGTGGAAGGGTCCACCGAGGCCACCGCTTCATTGCTGCTGCTCCATGTACCGCCGCTGACCGTGCTGCTGAAGGCGGTGGCTCCGCCCACGCAGATCGACTGGTTGCCGCTCAATGCGCCGGCCACCGGCAGTGCCGAGATCGTGATCGGCGCCGTGGTCTGGAATTGCGGGCATGTGCCGTACGCCGACACCGTATAGGTGACGGTGTAGCTGCCTGCAGTGCTCGAACCCGTGTTCACGGCACCGGTCCCGGAATCGATGCTCAAGCCGGCCGTGCTGCTGAAGGTCCCACCGGTAGTCCCGCTGAAGGTGGGGTTCACTGTCCCCGCGTTGCTGCAATAGGGGGTTCCAGCATAGCTGAAAGAGGCCGATGCGGGCTGCTGAGGGGTGATGCCCGTAGTGCCGCCGGAGCACACGCCGCATCCATCGATGGTGGCGGTGCCTCCGATCACACCTGCGCAATCGGCGGTGCAGTTGCCGCGCTGCACGGGTGTGGGCTCGATGGTACCTGCCAGGCCCTGCACACCGTTCAGTGAAACGAAGAAGTTCCTGTTGTTCTGCTGGGTCCATGTATCGTTCACGATCTGGAACTCCGTGCAGTTCGGGTTGTTGCTGACCGTGATGGTGTGAACAACCACCCACTCACCAACCGGGAGCACAGCACCGCAACCGCCGTCGTCCACGTTCTCCATGGACAGCAACGAAACGCTATTGTAGGTCCGGTACTTGAACCCATTGCCTGGCTGCACCACAGCTGTGGGGGCTATCGGGAACGCCGGGCCGGGGCACCAAGCGGAGCTACCGGCACTCAGCGTGGCCGTGGAGGCCTCCGCATAGCGGATGGTGAAGGTCAGTCCGGAGAACACCTCGCTGAACGGGTTCCCGTTGGCCCGCATGAGCACGTTGAGCTGGTTGGCCGATGCGCCAGGAGCGAGATCGATATCGACCGAGGAGGGCACCTGGGCCCACGCGCTCCCTGTGATGCCGAGGGCAAGAGCGGAAGCGCCCAGGTACCGGCTCAGGAGCGAATTGAAACGTGTGAACATGAACAAGGGGGTTGGTGGTTTGGGGGGCGGAAAAGTAAGAGAGTATTCGGCACCGGCAAGCGCACTAGAGTATGTGCTCAGGGCAGCTGCTCGAGGCGCACGTTCGTGGGGATGGAGCCGCCGAGGTTCTGCAGGATCGGGTCACGGTCATTGGCTTCACCCACATACTTGACCACACCGTCGAGGTTGATGTCCTCCCTGCGGTAGCCGGTGACGGTGTTGGTGGGGACGGCACCACCGATGGCGGTAAGGATGGGGTCGCGATCATTCAGCTCTCCCACGTACTTGAGGTCGGTGTTGCGCTCCACGTTCCCCGACCAGAGGGTCATGACGCCTCCGTTCGCCCGACGCGCCTCCGTACCCCAAGTGGACATCGCCGCGCTGCGGAAATCGATGGTGGCGGCTGATGCCGCATGCAGGGCTACCGGTGCCGCGGTCATCGCTGAGAAGTGGTTCCGATGACGGATGGCCACGTAATAGTTCCCATCCGCCACCGCGAAGCGCACCGGTCCACCGGAGCCCGAGACGACATTGCCCGAGCGCGTGAGCAGAGCGGCCCGGGTGGCCAGCAGCTGGGCCGGGTTCGCGGCGCTGCGCAATTCCAGCAGCACCCAGTCCACGATGGCGGACGCACCGGTCTGCTGAAGGACGGTCGGAGACACCGTCTCCCCTCCCCCGCTCGCTGCTTGTGCGAAACCCATGCCTGTGTATGGCTCGGTACCCGGAATCAAACCGGAGGCGCGGAGTCCGTCGCCCATCAGGCCGGAGAGGCCATCGAAGGGACCGTCTAGGATCGCCTTGGCATCCAGCAGCACGCCCTCGGTGACGTTGGCGGTGACCATGGTGCGCGCGCTCTCCGCCACCACCTCATTCGTGGTCACCTGCCAATCGTAGAGGAAATAATAGACGCCCGGACCTCCCGAAGAGCCGGTGATGCTGCCGACGGTGCCGATCGCGTAGGGATAAGCAACGCCGGCATTGTTCCTGTACAGGTCCTGGAAAACATCGCTGTTGTCATCGAATGCGGTGATGGCATGCTGGGTGCCCGCAGGAACGTCCCAATCCACCGTAACCACACTCATGCCGCTGGGGAGTTCCACGAACTTCTCCGCGATGAGGTTGCCGAGCTGGTCGCGGAGCACGAACTGGCGCTTTCCGAAGGAGTTGGCGTAGACCTTGAAGGACCGGAGCTTGAACGGCTCAAAGGCATCGAAGTAGAGCCAGTGCTTCCCGTTGAAATAGCCACCGCCGCCGGAGTTGTCCGCTTTTCCCGCATTGACGGTGACGCCGGGGGATACAGCGGCTGCGGAAGCCCAATACGACGCGGTAGAACCGAGAACCGGCGTGGTGAAGCTATTGCCGGTGCCCACCAGGTTCCCTCCGGCGGGTGCATCATACCAGCGCACATTGGTGCCGGTGGCGCCCAGCACCGCCGCCGAAGGCCCAAGCACCGTGGCGTCCGTGCCCACCGGCGGTGCCGGGGCGGGCAGCACGCTCACGGTGATGCTCGGTGTGGAAATGGAGCCGCACGGGGCCGTCACCGTGCAGGAATAGGTCCCCGGCGTGGAGGTCGTGATCGACCGGGTCGTTGCTCCCGTGTTCCACAGGTAGCTGTAGCCCGGTGTGGCGGTGAGCGTGATGCTCTCGCCCGGAGCCAGCAGCGCGCGCTTATCGGCGAGCACGCTGCCTGTGCCGCCGCTGTTGGCTGCTTTCTGTGTGGTGATGGACACGGGAATCGCGGTGAAGTTGTTGTCCTCGTTCTCCTCGCGCCAAGCATTCCTCGGATCCACCTCGGCCACGATCCAATAGTTCCCGTTGCAGAGCACGGCTTGGCCGGGATCCCCGGGAAGCAGATTGATCCACATGCCGTCCAAGCTCTCATCGTAGATATCCGTCTTCCCGGAACTGATGCCCTGATAGTTCTCCGAGCAGGTGTAGCTAAGCCCCAGTCCGTAGTTGGGGAAGCTGGAATTGGTGAGCGGCGTGCCCTGATTATAGACCTGGCTCGTGCGGCAATCCCCGTTTCTGCTGCTGCAGGTGCTCAAGTCCATCAGGCAGAAGCCCAGCTTGGCTCCCGTGGCCACGACCGGCCATTGCCGGGGATCAGACACCCCAGCCTGCTGTATGCGCAGGGTCATCGTGGTCCAATCGTCCACGTGGTAGTGATTGTGCGTGGGGTGATAGGTCATGGTCCCACGAAGCTCCTCGGTATAGGTCATCGTGTTGCCCGTCTTCCTGTACACGCGCTGATAGAGCCGCTGACGGGCCTCGTATCCATTGGGGCAGGTGAACCCATTGTTGTCGTTCGGCAGGTTGTTCACCGTGATGGTGTCGCTGCCGCAGATGAAGGTCCGCTGGCCGGCGCTGTTCACGCCGCGCACTTCGAGCGGGCCGAAGCCCTGGTTCGGCGTACTGCCGCTTACCCGAAGCCTACCGGCATTGCTGCTGGCGTTCTGCGCATACTGGCTCGGGCCTCCTGCGTATGTGGCCAGCGCATACCAGCTGATCTGGATGTCAGGCAGCAGCTCGCAATTCGTCTGGCCAGCAGTCTTGCACTGGCAGGTGGTCGCGTTGGTGGTGGTGCATTGGGCCGCTGACCTGGTGGGCGCAAAGGCCGAAAGGAGCAGCGCCCAGCCGAGCACTGGGGTATAGACCTTCATCTGAACGCGTTCGATTGGTTGGGGACGTGTGAAGCGCAATATACCCCAACGGCCCGTGAACGTCAATGGACCACAAACCGGCCGATCATTGCGTTCCCAAGGCCATGGACCAGCATGACGTAGGTTCCTGCGCCTAGGCTGGTGATGATCTCAGGCGCTTCCGAACCGCTGGTAATGGCCCCGCTGGCCACGGTCCTCCCCGCTGCATCGATGATGCGCCAAGGCAGCGCTTGGCCAACGGGAAGGCCAGCCACCCTGAACGACCCGTTGTTGATGGTGGGGAGAATGCGCAAGGATTGCGGGGCTGTGGCCTGTGCCACCGAGGAGGTGAGATCGAGCCGCGCCGCTCCGCCGTCGAAGAGACCGACCCACACCGCACCATCCGGTGCCACCGTCACCGCATTCACCTCATTGGCCGGCAAGCCTGATCCGCTCTCATCGTAGACCGTGTAGCTGCCGTTGGGGTCCCTACGCACCAGACCAGCCGTCTGGGTCCCGAGCCACAGCCTCCCGGACGCGTCCCGTGCGATATCCGTCAGTGCATTGGAGGGCAGGTCCGAATTGAAGACGGTGTACTGGAACCAGCTCCCCCCGTACCAATCCCCGATCTGGCGCACCAGTCCCCCGGCCGGGCAGGCCACCCAGCGCTCATTGGCAACGGTGTCCAAGAGCACCGCGTTCTGGGTGTTGTCGAAGAATCCGAAGTTGAACGTGGTGAAGAACTGAACCGAGGTGTCCGTAAGGAAGTGGAAGCCTCCGTTGAGGGTGCCCAGTGCCACCAGCCCATCAGACCGCGTGTCGATGGAAAGGATGTGGTCTCCATTGAGGATCCGTCCGTTGTGGCTGTCCGGGCTTGAGTCGTAGATGCGCCATTCGCTCCCCGTGAAGCATGCCAGTCCGCCCACGGTACCCAACCAGACCGATCCTTGATGATCGACATGGATTCGGTTCACCTGGTCGTCAGGCAGCGGAGAGTTCCCGGTGTCATACACCTCCCAATCCTGCCCATCGAACACCGCCGCACCACCGACCGAGGTGCCCACCCATAATCGACCTTGGTGATCCAACGCCAGGCAGCGCAGGTAGTTGTCCGGGAGGCCTGAGTTGGACACCTGAAAGGTGGTCCATTCGCCGGCCTGGAGCCGGCAAAGCCCCCAGTCGGTGGCCACCCAGGCATCGCCATCCGCCTCCAATGCGATATCGACGACGGTATTGCTTGGGAAACCGGCATTGGCCATGTTATAGGTGATCCATGACTGCGCATGCAGCCCGCCGCCCACTTGGATGGCCATCATCAGGGGAAGGAATGCCTTCATCCGAATCATGGTCAGCGCTCCACGATGAGGGGAAGGATCGCCGTGCCATTCTCCGATACCACCCTCACCCGATAAGCGCCAGCCGGCAACGCGGCCACCCGCATCCGCATAGCGGCGCCTGTCCCCTGCTCAGCCAGCACGATGCGGCCTGCTGCATCCAGCACCTCCGCAGCCCATGCACCCGTGGCGGGCGCATCAAGAAGTACGGTAACCTCCGTACTGGCCGGATTGGGCATGAGCCGAGGGCCCAACTGGGCACCACCCGCGCCCTCGACACCTGTAGAAATGGAAAATATGCCTCCCGTGCTGGCCTGCCCGCCGAGTGATACGAAGAAGGACCGGTTATCATCCAGCACGAACTGATCATCCGCCAATTCGAAGACCGTGCCTCCCGGATCGTTGTTCACGGGGATGGTGAAAACAGGGGTCCAGGTATCCGCCAGCAAGGTCTGGCCGCAGCCCCCATCATCAATGATGTCCGAGATGAGCGAGAGCCCGACGTGATTCCACGTTCGGTATTTGAAGCCATTGCCCGGGCTGACGGCTGCCGATGGCACCGGCGAGAAGGCCACGGATGGCGGCGGGCACCATGCGCTGGTACCGAACCCGAGCGTGGCCGGGGAGCTTTCGGGCCAGCGGACGGTGAAGACCAGGTTGCTGATCACCCCGCCGAAATCGTGGTCATTGCCGCGCAGGCTGATCAGGATCTGGTCATTCCCCTGGTCATGCTCGAAGCGGATATCCACCACAGGCAGCTGGGCCATGGAAGGGATGGCCGGGCAAAGCAGGGCGAGGGACAGGAGCAGCGGATAGGAATCTGCGCGCATGCGGCAAGCTTAGATTCCAAAACTACGATGAAGCGGGCCACCCAAGGGAGTCCCGTCAGGATCCGTGCATGCGGATGTTCGTACCGGATGGCCAGCGGGCACGCTACAGGATGGCCTCCACGATGCGGTCCACCGTTACGCCTTCGGCCTCGGCCTTGTAGTTCCGCACGATGCGGTGGCGCAGGATGGGCAGCGCGATGGCCTGCACATCGGCGATATCCGGGGAGAAGCGCCCATGGGCGAGCGCATGGGCCTTGGCGGCGATCACCAGGTATTGCGAAGCCCGGGGGCCCGCGCCCCACGCCACATGGTCGTTGATGATGGCCGGAGCCTGGGGCAGGCCCGGCCGGGTGCGCGTAGCCAGCCGCACCGCGTACTCGAGCACATTGTCCGTCACCGGCACACGGCGCACGAGGCCTTGGAAGTGCACGATCTCCTCTGCGGTGAGTACGGGCTGGATGGCGGGCTGCACGTCGCCCGTCGTTGCCCGGACGACAGCCAGCTCTTCAGCGAACGTCGGGTAGTCGACCCGGATATCGAACATGAAACGGTCCAGCTGCGCCTCGGGCAAGGGGTAAGTCCCCTCCTGCTCAATGGGATTCTGGGTGGCCAGGACGAAGAAGGGTTCCGGCAGGCGGTGCGTCTGGCCGGCTGCGGTGACCGCGCGCTCCTGCATCGCCTCGAGGAGCGCGGCCTGGGTCTTGGGCGGCGTCCGGTTGATCTCGTCAGCGAGGACCAGGTTGGCGAAAAGGGGGCCCTTGATGAATCTGAAATGGCGGTCCTCCCCGAGGATCTCGGACCCAATGATGTCACTGGGCATGAGGTCTGGCGTGAACTGGATGCGGTTGAACGATAGGCCAAGCGCGCGCGCCACGGTGTTCACCAGGAGTGTCTTGGCCAGTCCGGGCACCCCAACCAGCAGGCAATGCCCGCGGCCGAAAATGCCGAGCAGGACATGGTCCACCACCGCGTCCTGGCCGATGATGACCTTGTTCACCTCGCTCTTCAGCAGTCTGTACCGCTCGCCGAAACGTTCTACGGATTGCACGTCACTGGTCGCCATGTACGGTGTTCATTGGCCCTTGGCGGCCTTGTTCCAAGGGTGGGTGAAGGGACATTCGGCATAGGCCGGGTCGATGCGGACGTAGGTGGTGGCGATGTGCTCATTCACCCATCGGTCAACGGCCTCGGAGCGCTTCTTGCCCTCGGCAGCCTGCTGGATGAGCCGATAGTCATCCCGCAGATTGGCACGGTGCGGGTCGGTGCGTGCGATGAGCTGGAGGAGCCGGTAGGCCTTGGTGGCATCGGGCATGACGAGTACCTGCGGCTCGCTCACCTCGCCGGGCTTCAGCCTATCGAGGACGAAGAAGGTCTGCTGGTCGAGCTCCTTCAGGTCCCAGCGCACACCGTTCGAGTTGGGTTCCACCATAATGCCGTTGGTGCTTCGGCTCTCCTCATCATCGCTATGCTCGAGTGCCGCCTGGCCGAATGTGGTGCGGCCGTCCCGGATGGCGGTGCGCAGGCTGTCGAGGAAGTCGCGCTGACGCAGCAGGTCGGACGGGGACACCTGCGGGCGCATGAGCACATGGCGGGCATTGTATTGCTCTCCGCGCCGCTCGATCATCTGCATGAAGTGCCACCCGAACTGTGTCTTGAACACCTGCGACACCTCCCCTTCCTTGAGGCTCATGGCCACCGCATCGAATTCGGGTACCATCACGCCCGGCGGTACGAGGCCCAACTCCCCGCAATCCTTGGCGGAGCCGGGGTCCTCGGAGTAGAGGATGGCCACGGTGCAGAAGTCCTTCTCTCCCTTCGCCACGGCCTCGCGGAACTCCTCCATCTTCCGCCTCACGCGGCGGTCCTCTTCCTCCGTGGGCTTCGGGATCCGCAGGATGAGCGCGTACTCCACCTCCGCGCCGATGAGCGGGACACTGTCCTCTGGGATGCGCTCGTAGAAGCGGCGCACCTCCTTCGGTGTCAAGGTCATATCCGCGGTGATGCGCTGGTGCATCTGCTGAGTGAGCAGCTGATCATGCACCTGCTGCTTGAAGTCCGATTTGATCTCAGCGACGCTCTTGCCATAGAACTCCTCCAGCTTGCGCTCGCCGCCCAATTGCTGGGCGAAATAGCGGATACGGCGATCGAGCTCCGCATTCACCTGGCCCTCGTCCACCTGCACGCTGTCCAGCTTTCCCTGCTCCACCAGCAGCCGCTCGTAGAGCAGGTCCTCCAGTGACTCGCATTCGACGCCCGGGCCTGCCGCACCGGATTGGCGCGCCTGCTCGGCCTTCGTCACCACTTCGGAGAACAGCACGGGCTCCCGGCCGACCACAGCCGCCACCTTGTCGATAAGCAACGGCTTGGGCTGCCCGCATACGTGGAGCGCCGGTAGCAGCAGGGCGAGCGCCCAGGCCTCAATGCGTCTCGATCTCGTTGGCTGCAAGGGCTTCACGGTATAGGTCATCACGCATCCGCTCGATGAGCCGGAGCTTCCGCTCATTCAGCAGTATGGACCGGATCTCCTGCCGCACCAGTTCAATGGGGGCAGGTGAAAGGCGGGGACGAAGTTCGACGATATCGAGGAACCAAGCCGCCGAATCAGAGCGGATCACCGAGCGGCCCGTCCCTGCTGCAGCCTCCAGCGGCACCTCATTGCGCAGCTCGGCAAGGGTGGTCCATGCCGCGCTGCGGTCCTGGATGGTGATGCCGCGGCTGGCCAGTTGCAGCTCCACCTCCCGCATCTGTGCGGGGTCGCCGCTCCGGAATCGCTCCTCCATCCGCTTCAGCGCACGCTTGTCGTCATCGGGGACCTTGAACCACCGCACGCGCAGGATATCGTCCTGCAGGTCGAAGCGCTCGGTGTTCCGCTCGTAGAAGCCCTCCACCTCCTCCGGACCGATGGCCGTGTCCAGACGCTGCCGGACCAGCTCCTCCTCGTAGGCATGCAGCAGCAGGGAGTTCCGGTAGTCGCGCAGCTCGGCCTCGAACTGCTTGCGCGCCTCGGCCAGGTTCAGCTCGGCGTGCCTGAGCTCCACCTGCTGGCGGACCCAATTGGCCACGTAGGCCTGCACCATGGCGCTGCTATCCGCAGGGCTCGCACCCACCGGCACCAGCTGGCGCACGTCGCTCCACCGCAGGTAGCGGTCATAGGCCCGCGCCACCACCGGGTCCTCCTCATCCGAGGCGTCAGCGCAGCCTGCGACAGCCACTGCCAGCAGACCGGCGGCTCCCCACCCGCGCCAAGTCCGGCATACCCGTCCGATCACTTGATGGAGTAGAGGACGGATTTGTCCACCGTAACGGGATACTTGGCGCGGAGCTCCTGGATCCAATCCTTCTCCAGCTGATCCTGGTAGGCCGCAGTGATGAGGCCGCGCGCCTCATCCAAGGCCTTCGGCGCGGGCGGCATCAGCTTCTTCAGGTCCACGAGCATCACCTTGCCGTCGTGGGGGATGTCCTTGCTGAGGCCGGTGGCGGTGAGGCCGGTCAGGTAGGGCTTGTCCTCGGCCGTGAACACGCCCCCGTCGATGCTGAGCGCGAGCGCGTTCGCTTTATTGGCGATATCCATGAGCTCCTTGCCACGCTTGCCTTTGCGAAGCTGCGCGCGCACCAGCTTGGCGGTGGCGGCATCGGTGCAGGCATAGAGGTCGCACTCGTAGCGGGTAGGCCACATGAACCTGTCCGGATGCGCCTTGAGGAAGGCGTCAAGGCCTGCGCTGTCCTTCACGGCCTTGCCCCACACCTTCTGGTCGGTGAGTTCGAAGAGCAGGATGCCGTCGCGGTATTCCTTCATGAGCATCCGGAACTCCGGGTACTTCGTCTCGAGGTTGGCATCCTCGTAGGCCAGGATCCGCTCCTCCGCGTAGTCATTGAGGCGCGCATCGACGTAAGCCGGGATGGCCACCACGCGCTCGCGACGCTGGCGGCTCTCGATCTGGTCCAGCAGGTCCTTCTGCGTCACCGTGCCGCCTGCGAAGGAAAAGACCGGCTTGGTGAGCTTGGCGGCTTTCTTGCGGTCGTAGGCCCACCCTTCCATGACCTCGCGCACCACAACGGTATCGTCCATGGTCTGGGTCATCTCCTCATAGGGCCTGCTGCGCACGGCAAGCATGCGCCCGCCACTGATGGCCCCGGCCAATTCGCGGCGGTAGCGGATGGCCTTGGCGCCCTTGCCCTTCACGAACGGGCCCTCCACGAACTGCTTGCGCAGGATGGTGTCGGTGACCGCGGTCCCTTTCTTGAACACGGTGGTATCCACCATCGCGTAAACGGCTTTGAGGTTCTGCGGATAGCTGACGAATGCATATTCCTTCCGCAGGCGCTCGAGGAAGGCCTTGCGCGTGATCTCGGCGCGGCTGTCGCGCGCGATCTTGGTCTTCAGTTCCGCCTTGGCCGTTTCGAACGACGCGGGGGGAATGACCTCGATGCTCTTGATGATGTGCCAGCCGAAGCGCGACTTGATGGGTGCGCTGATCTGACCGGGTGACTTCAGCGCGAAGGCGGCGTCCTCGAACTCCTCGATCATCTTGCCGGTGCCGAACTGGGGCAGCTCCCCGCCTTTCGTGTTGGTGCTCTCGTCCTCGCTGAATTTCAGCGCTGCATCGGCGAAGGTGAGGGTGCCGGCCTCAATCTGCTTGTGGATCTCGTGGATCCGCTCATCGGCCTGCCGCTGCTTCTCAGGGCTGTCCTGCTCCGTGCTGCGGAGCATGATGTGCGCCACCTTCACCTGTCCGCGCGCAGGGCGCTTGCCGGCCACCTTCAGGATGTGGTAGCCGAACCGGGTGCGCACCGGCTTGCTCACTTCGCCGACCGGGGTGCTGTAAGCTGCATTCTCGAAGGGATAGACCATCTGCAGCGCGCTGAACCAGCCGAGGTCCCCCCCATTCTTCTGGGCGCTGGGGTCCTCGCTGCCGCCCACGCCCTTCGCCACCGTGGCGAAGTCCTCCCCGCGCACCACGCGGTCGCGCAGGGCGCTGATCCTCCGCCAAGCGGCCATGGTATCCTCGGGCGTGGCCTCGGGCGCCACCTGCACCAGGATGTGGCTCGCCCGGACCTCCTGCTGGCTTCGGTCATAGGCCTCGCGGATGAGCGCATCGTTCAGCTCGCGGTCGATGAGGTAGGGCCTGGAGAGCTGCTTGCGATAGCCGTCGAGCTCCGACCGGAACTTGCCGATGGTATCCATGCCGAGCTTCTCGGCTTCGCGCACCTTGAGCTTGTAGTTGATGAAGAGCTCGAGGTAGTCGTCCAGCGCTTCCTTTGAAACGGAGGCTTCCTTGTTGTTCTTCTTGTAGATGGCTTCGAATTCCGCGCGGGTCACGGGCTGGCCGTCAACGGTCATCAGCACCGGGTCCGATGCGCCGTTCTGGGCGAATGCAGGCAGCAGGCATAGGCCGCAAAGCGCGGTGGCGAGGAACTTCTTCGGCATCATTCGGCTGAGGGTAAGGTCCATGAAAGGGTGCCAAATGTAACCGTTGCGGCTTGGCGCCGGCGGCACCCGCCAGACGTTAAAAAAACCAAGCTGAACCGCGCCGGCGGCCCTAGAGGTGGCTGTAATTCGGTGCCTCCCGGGTGATGTAGACATCATGCGGATGGCTCTCCTTCACCCCGGCGGAGGTGATGCGGATGAAGCGGGCCAGCTTCAAGGCGTCCATGTCAGCCGCGCCGCAGTAGCCCATGCCCGCACGCAGGCCACCGACGAGCTGATGCACCACTTCGGCGAGGCGCCCCTTGTAGGGCACACGGCCGCTTATGCCCTCGGGAACCAGCTTCTTGATGTCGTCCTCCATGTCCTGGAAGTAGCGGTCCTTGCTGCCCTGCTGCATGGCCTCGATGCTGCCCATGCCGCGGTAGGCCTTGAAGCGGCGCCCCTCGTAGATGATGGTTTCTCCCGGACTCTCCTCTACGCCGGCGAACATGCTGCCGATCATCACGGTGCCGGCGCCGGCCGCCAGGGCCTTCACCACGTCACCGGTGTAGCGGATGCCTCCGTCGGCAATCACCGGAACACCCGTGCCTGCCATGGCCTGGGCACAGTCAAGCACGGCCGTGAGCTGCGGCACTCCCACCCCGGCGATGACGCGCGTGGTGCAAATGCTGCCTGGCCCGATGCCCACCTTGACGGCATCGGCACCCGCCTCCACCAAGGCCTTCGCTGCTTCGGCTGTGGCGATGTTCCCGGCCACCACGTCCACTCCGGGAAAGGCCTCCTTCACCTGCTTCACCATGGTCATCACGCCCTTGGTATGGCCATGCGCGGTATCAATGACCAGGGCGTCGACGCCGGCCTCCACCAGGGCCTTGGCCCTGACCATGCTGTCGGCTGCGATCCCGATGGCCGCGGCCACGCGCAGGCGCCCCAGCTTGTCCTTGCAGGCATTGGGGCGCTGCTTGAGCTTGATGATGTCCTTGTAGGTGATCAGCCCCACGAGCGTTCCATCCGTGGAAACGACCGGAAGCTTCTCGATCTTGTGCTCCTGCAGGATTTCCTCGGCCTGGGCCATCGTGGTCTCCGGCTTGGCGGTGATGATCCGGTCCTTGGTCATCACCTCGGCCACAGGGCGCGACATGCGCTTCTCGAAGCGGAGGTCGCGATTGGTGACGATGCCCACCAGCTTGTTGGCCGCATCCACCACCGGGATCCCCCCGATGCGGTTCTCCGCCATGAGCCGCAAGGCATCGCCGACCAAAGCGTGCTCCTCCAGCTTCACGGGGTCCAGGATCATCCCGCTCTCGCTTCGCTTCACCCGGCGCACCTCCGCAGCCTGCTCGGTGACGCCCTGGTTCTTGTGGATGACCCCGATGCCCCCCTGCTGGGCGATGGCGATGGCGAGCTCGGCCCCCGTCACGGTATCCATGGCGGCCGAGACGATAGGGACGTTGAGGCGGATGTTGCGCGAGAAATGCGAGCGGACATCCACTTCGCGAGGGAGTACCTCGCTGTAGGCGGGAACGAGCAGCACGTCGTCGTACGTGAGCCCTTCACCGGTGAACTTGTCGTGATTGATCGTGCCGTTGGCGGTGGCCTTCACGGCGGCGCGCTGCTGCGCGGCAGTGGATCGTTCCATGCACAAAAGTAGGCATGGGGGCGCTTCGGTGGATCAATCCGCCCGCAGGAGGGTGACAGTGCCGTGCTTCTCCACCAGCTTTCCCGCACCGTTCCGAACGCTGCAATAGTAGCCGTAGACCCCGATGGGCATGACCTGGCTCCCCACGATGCCATCCCAGGCCTGACCGGGATCCTCGGTCTCCCAGACCACCTGCCCCCAGCGGTTGATGATGAGCAAGCGGTACTCAGCGATGTCCACGAATCCGATCACCGGCTTGAACACCGGGTTATAGGCGCTTCCGATGATGAAGGCATTGGGGATGTAGACCAGCTCCTCCTGGAATGCGCAGGCCTCGTTGCTCATGGAGGTGGCATTGACCCCGGAAGGGTTGCCCGCCTCGATGGCCTCCACCCGGTAGCAGAAGTCGCCCGTCAGGCCCACGAACGCATTCACATCGTCGGCATAGGTCCATGGGTCGGGCGGCACGACGGCAATGAGCTCGAAGGCCCCCCGGTCGATGCTACGATGGATGCCATAGCCCGCCACCGCTCCCGCCCAGGCCTGGTAGCCGTTCCAATCCAACCGGTTGATGCCATCGAGCCCTGGAACGGCCCGCAGCAGGATGTTGCCCCCCAGATTGCTCGTCACCGAGGGGCGCCCGCAGCTATCCTGAACCAGCATCCGGTAGCGGTATCCATTCTGGGAAGGCGCAACATCCTCGTCAACGTAGGTAATTACCGGGCCTGCGCTACCCGGGAAGGTGGCTTGCATCTCGAAGGCCCCTCCGTTCACCGACCGCTCAAGGCGATAAGCGCTGACCTGCGCGGTGACATCCACGCTATCGACGATGAGAATGGTCGACGGGCTCGTGACCGTTACCGTCCGAAGGTAATTCCCGCCGGGCAACGGCGGGTAGTCCGTGAACCGGCATGCCTCGTTGCTGAGCGAGAAAGCCTGCCCCGGCGCCTGAATGGCCTTGACGATGTAGCAGTACTGATGCCCGGGCTGAACGTCGTGCTCGTAGCTGTTCGCCGCAGCAGGCAGATTCGCCAACAGGACCCATGCCCCGCCATCGTATTGCGCCAGGATCTGGTGCGATTGGGGGCTCCAGCCGACATAGGGCGACCAGGTGATGCGCATGCGGGCTCCGCACCGGTCGTAGGTGGTTTCAGCCAGCATCGTGGCATGCGGCGGACCCGTGGCGCTGGTATTCGGGCTGGGCGGCGTACCGGTCTCGCAGGTATCGAAGGCCGCGATGGTGAAGGACTCCGACGATCCGAAAGGCCAGCTATCCGGCCAGGCATAGGAGGTGTTGAACTGGCCAAAGACCGTGTCGATGATGACGCCGCCCCCCGGTCCGTTGTACACGATGATGTAACCATCCGTATCCGGCTCGGGGCTCGCCGTCCAACTCACCGTTGAGAGTCCGGTGATGCTATCCACAGAAGCGGCCACAATGACAGGTACCGATGGAGGGGTCACATCCTGGAACACCTCCCCGTCGCGGTTGCTGAAGGAGACGCAGCCGGAGAGGTCGGACAGCCCTACCCTGAAGGTGAGTGAATCCTCGCAGATGGATACCGGCCATTGATACGAGAAGGTGGTTACGGGAACAGAGGCCACCTGGCTCCAAACTCCTACTGGATATTCAAGCCAAATGGAATAAACATTTGATGATGAACTGGATATGGCAGGAGCATTCCAGGAAAGATTCGCATTGCCCAAGGGCGTGCTCTGGAACACCTGAAGGAACAAGGTGGCCACCGTGTCGCTGGCCAGGGAGGTCTCTGGAGGCGGCCCGCCGGAGAGGGTCGTCATGAAGTAGAACTGGGGGCCGGCGTTGGCGCCTGCACCCGCATGGAAGAAGGTGGTTTGCCCATACACAGCCACGGTCGAAATGACAGAAAACGGGCCCAGCGGGTTGTTGGCCGACCAAATCTCGTACGCCTGGAAGTCCCCATTCGGATCGACGGGCGGCGTCCAGGTCAGGGTGACATCACCGGCTACGTTCACCGAGGCGCAGCGCAGTGCGGGCGGGTCGAGCGGCTGGGCCATGCCCACCAGCACCGATGCCGCTGAAAGCCAACCCCAAGCCAAAGGGCGCAGGAACGAAGCCATTGCCATGCATAGACGCTTACCGGAGGGTGGATGTTGCCGATGGCGCATGCGCAAGCACTCAGGCCTTGGGGAGGCCCTGCCGGGCCGATTCGTATTCCTGCATGAACTCTTGCACGATCCGTGCGGCAGGCATCACATTGGAGATGCGCCCGCTGACCTGCCCAATTTCCAGCTCTCCTTCCACCAAGTCGCCTTCGAACATGCCCCGCTTCGCCCTCCCCCGGCCCAGCAGGCTCCGCAGCTCCTCCACGCTCGCGCCTTTGGAGTATGCTTGCTGCACCTGATCGAAGAATCCGTTCCGCAGCAACCGTACAGGGGTCAACTCCTTCAACGTCAGAAGCGTATCCCCTTCGCCAGCATCGGTGATGCGCTGCTTGAATGCAGGGTGGGCGGAACTCTCGTCGGAACACACGAAGCGGCTCCCTACCTGCACGGCATCGGCCCCCAAGGCCATTGCGGCCAGCATGCTCCGGCCATCGGAAATGCCGCCTGCTGCGATGACCGGGATGCGGACGGCATCCCTGACCATGGGCACGAGCACGAGCGTCGTCGTCTCCTCGCGTCCATTATGTCCTCCGGCCTCGAAGCCTTCCGCCACCACGGCGTCAACCCCAGCGGTCTCTGCCTTTCTGGCGAACCTTACGCTGCTCACCACATGCACCACCTTCACGCCACGCTCCTTCAACCAGCCGGTCCATGCGGCGGGGTTTCCCGCCGAGGTGAACACGATGGGCACCTTTTCTTCAGCGATGGTGGCCATATGCTGCTCGATGTCCGGATAGAGCATCGGCAGGTTCACGGCGAACGGCCTGTCCGTGGCGGCCCTGCACTTCCGCACATGATCGCGGAGCACCTCCGGATACATGCTGCCGGCCCCGATGATGCCCAATCCACCGGCATTGCTCACAGCGGAGGCCAAACGCCAGCCGGAGCACCAAATCATGCCAGCCTGCACAATGGGGTACTGGATTCCGAACAACTCGGTGGCCGCGGTTCTCATGCCGGATATCGAGGGGCCAAAGCTATCGGCTTCGGGGCTGGCATTCTGCGACAGGGATCGTTGATAACCGGGCTCAGCCGGGTCCGTACCAAGGCGGGGGAACTTTGTTATGTTTGCCCGTCAACCGAACGCCTCCTCATCACGCGCATGCGCCTCACCATGATTCGACCGTTTGCCATTGCCACCCTTCTTGCGGGCGTGGCGGTAACGGCTGATGCCCAATACGCTTGGGATGTCGGCTTCCATCTGGGCGGGGCCAACTATCTCGGCGAGATGGGCGGCAAGGATCAGCCCCGCCGGGACTTCATCTGGGACATGAAGCTGAGCCAGACCCGTTGGGCCGTCGGCGGCTTCGCCCGCAGGAAGATCAATCGCTTGATTTCAGTGAATACCGGCCTCCTGTATCTGCGGCTGCAAGGCGCCGATGCATTGACGGAGAGCTATCGTCCCCGACGCGGCCGGAACCTCAACTTCCGCAACGACCTCTTGGAGTGGTACATCCGCCCCGAGTTCACCATCTACCAGGACAATGACCTTGGCGGACGCGGACGATATCGCACGGACTTCCGCCTCTTCGGCTATGTCGGCGCAGCGCTCTACTACCACAATCCCAAAGGGCAGATCAACCGGGAAGGCGATTTCTATGCGCTGCAGCCCCTGACCACGGAACTGGTGGATTACTCGCGGTTCGGGGTGAGCATTCCTGCGGGAATCGGGTTCCACTTCACCAAACGCCGCCGCCATCGCTTCGGCTGGGATATGGGCTGGAGGACGACCTTCACCGACTATCTGGACGATGTGAGCACGACCTACGCTGATCCGGCGCTGCTCCCCAATCAGGACGCCATCAATCTGGCGAACCAGACTTCGTTTGCCTACGCGCTGGACCCCACGCTCCCCCATCCGAACAACTATGCGCCTGGGGCCATCAGGGGCGATCCCACCCACAACGACAGCTACCTGACG
>DDRC01000223.1 GCA_002342985.1 Flavobacteriales bacterium UBA2426 | reverse complement strand
GGCGTCGATGATCAGCGCGCTGTCCGTGCTGTTCTTGCCCTTCGTGTAGGCGAACTGCTGTACGGGCTGGATGGCGTTGCTGTTCAGCAGCTCCTTCCACCCGCTCATCCCCTGCGTGGTCCAGTCGCCGTAGATGCGCCGGATGGTGATGGTGCCCTGCTTGCTTACTTCCTCCAGGATCGCGGCCAGCCGCTTGGGTGCCGCGTTGTCACCATCGATCAGCAAGGCGATCGTGGTGTCGTTGATTTTCTTCATGCCCGGTGAAGGTAGGTGCTGGGCGCAGGCCTACATCGTTCCCTTCAGCATCCGGTTCCAGTACAGCCAGGGCAGCACGTGCTTCTTCAGCACCCACATGCTCCACAAGGGCTTGCTGGTATCGAAGAGCTTGCTGAGCAAGGGGTCGCTGTCGCGCACGTTGTCGTACTTGAACTCGGCCAGCAGCATCTTGCCATAGCCGGTCACCAGCGGACAGCTGCTGTAACCCTCGTACTTGGCGGGTGAGAGCAGACCGTCCTTGATGCGCTGCAGGATGTTGGCCACCACCACGGGGGCCTGCTTGCGGATGGCCGCGCCGGTCTTGGCCGTGGGCAGCGCGGCGGCATCGCCCAGCCCGAAGATGTTGGCGTAGCGCTTGTGCTGCAGGGTGTTGATGTCCACCTCCAGCCAGCCCTTGTTGGGTCCGTCGGCATAGGCCAAGGGCGAGTCGCGCACGAAGTCGGGCGCGCTCTGCGGCGGTGCCAGGTGCAGCATGTCGTACTTCATCACAATCGTGCTCTCCCCCTCGATCTTCTCCGGCAGGCCCTGTTCCTCGGTGATCACGCAGTGGTTGTCGCCGGGCTTGCTCCACTTGAAGTGGATCTCCTGCTTCACCGGGTCGATGCGCACGGGGTTGTAGAAAGCCTTGAAGATGATCTCCTTCTTGCGGATCACGTCCTCCAGCGCCGCGCGGAAGGGCTGCACGCCGAAGATCACCGAGCCGGGCGTGGCGAAGACGAGCTTGGTCTTGTCGCGCACGCCACTGCGCCGGAAGAACTCATCCGCCAGGTATACCGCCTTCTGCGGGGCCCCGCCGCATTTGATGGGCGTGCTGGGCTGCGTGAACACGGCCACTCCCCCTTTGAAGGCGGTCATCACCCGCTTCGTCTTCTCCGGATCCAGGTAGTTGCTGCACACCTTGTCGGTGGCCAGCGCCTCGCGGAGGCCGGGCAGGTCATCGATGTTCATCTGAATGCCCGGCGCCACCACCAGGTGGCCGTACGTGTAGGCATTGCCCTCCTTCGTGCGCACGGTATTCGCCTCCGGCTCGAATACGGCCGCATGCTCCTTGATGTGGACCACACCGGGCGGTATGACACCGGCCTCATCGCGGCGCGTGACCTTCATGTCGAAGGCGCCGGCCGCCACAAGCGTCCACGCCGGCTGGTACCAATGGTCCTTGGCAGGGTCCATCACAGCAATGCTGAGCTTCTTGTCCTTGCGGCGCAGTTGGGCAGCGGTCATGATGCCGCCTGTGCCGCCGCCGATGATGAGCACGTCGTGATGCACGGTTGCCATGGTCAGTAGGAATTGGAACCCGAAGATGAGCCCGGCACGGCGCGCGGCGCGTGACGTTCATCACCCTTGGCCACCGGCCTCTGCCCACGCGTGCAGCAGCCGCGTGCAACGGCGAAGCGCCTCCTGATAGCCATGCTCGGTACCCGCGGACCTCAAGGCCAACGCCCGCGCGATGCACCGCCGATCGGCAACAGGCCAGCGCTCCAGGTCATCGATCAGGGCCAGCGGCAGCGCCCAGTCCTCAAGCGCCGCGCGCTTGGCTGCCGCATCCGGAACTCCGAGCATGCGTCGGGCCCTCGCACGGGCATCCCTCAAGGCGCGGGGCCGGTCGCCTGCGGCCCCGGCCAATGCCCCGGCCGCGTGCACCAGAGCGGCGGTATCCACCATCGGCTGACCCTCATCGTCCCGGATGCGCAGGACCAGCCCATCGGCCACCAGCTCCTTGAGCAGTGGCAGCGGAACCTCATAGCCGGGCTGGCTGCCCAAGCGCTTCGCCTCACGGGCCGCGATGCGCGCGAGCCGCTCGTTCCATGGCCTGAATCCGAGCCGGTAGTAGAACCAGTAGGCGCCACTCCTCAGGCCGTCCGGATTGCCATGGCCCAGCTGGTAATTCTCCGCCTCGAAGAGCGGCACGCTGAAGCGCTGATGGTACAGCCGCAGCAGCTGCGCGAAGAACCATGCGCTCTCCCCTCCGCGGAGCGCCGGGAACACGTTGATGCCCACCTTGGTGCGGCCGGGGAAGACCCAGGCGCCACCATAGGCCATCGGCACACCATTCTTGAAGGCCATGAAGCCCACGTAGCTCTCCAGCGAGAGGCGATGCGCAGGATCCATGTGGAAGAGCGCGATGGTGAGACCCCGCCCCATGGCATGCAGCTCAGCGCGTTGCGCATACGTCACCGGATCGGTCTCGCGCTGCATGAGCGCGAGCACCTGCCGGGCGGTGGCGATCAATCGCCGATGGGCGCCGGCCGTCAGCGGCAATGGCGGCTCCACCGGCCGTGCCAGCAGGGCCGGCACATCCACCGACCGCTGCAACGGACCCGGATGGAAGCTTGGCGCTTCCGCCACGAACCGCAAGGTGGACAGCGAGGGGGCCTTCGGGCTCCCAACGATGCGCACGTAACAGGACAGGGCATTGAACAGGGCCTCGCGCTGTCCTTGGCCCATGTCGCCGCCGGCCAGCGCCTGCACCAGGCCCTTTAGCTGGGCCTGTCCGCCAGCGCCGAAGAGCGCGGCCAGCAGTTCGGCCGCATCACCGCCGCACTGATCCAAGGCTTCCTGCTCAGGCGGGGTGAGCTGCGGCCGCACGAGCAGGGATAGCTGCTCCGCCGACGCATCCAGGTCATTCAGGAGCACCGGTGCCGGCCAATGCTTCAACAGCCAGCGGACCATCGTGTAGGAATAGGATCCAACCACATCACCGCCTGCGAGCCCGCTGTCCTGCAGGGCTTCGCGCAGGCGGGCATCATCGGTAATCCGCTCGTGCAGGCGCTGCCGGAAGCGCCGCATGCCGGTCACGGCGATGCGATGCTGCTCGGCGCTCGTGGGATATGCCTCAAGGAACAGCAGCAGATCATGCAGCTCCTTGATGGCTGCCGTGCTTCCCAGGGGCCGCTCCAGCGCGCCGCGCACCGCTTGATCGGCACCATCCGCGCGTGAAACGGCCGCGCGCCGCAGGCGAAGCACCTCATCGCGCGTGAGCGTCCTCGTGCGGGCCATGGCTCAACTTGCGGCCTTTGGTGCCACCTGACGGCCCGATGCCACCAGCACCCAGGCGCAGACCACGAGCAGAAGGCCCTCCGCCAGCAGGATGTCCACCGGCAGGATGGACCAGGCGCCGACGACCAGCCCTGCCGCCACGAGGAGCATTGCATCCAGCATGAAAGGCCTGCGCTGGCCGCCGAGCACCACCAGGAGCGCCGGCGCCACCCAATGCACCAGCTGGTAGTCGAAACGCGGTGTCGGCAGCAGCATCATGAGCACGGTCCACGCGATGAAGCCTAGGAGGAGCAGGTGCTCAGCCGAGGCCCGTGCCGCATTCCGGCGCAGCAGCAGCAGCCCCGTCAGGAGCACCGTGCCGTACGCCACCCATGGCAGCCAGCCGGACAGCGATAGCCCGACCACAGCGAGCAGCACAGCAGCGATGGAGCCGTTCTCGAACTCCATGGCATGATGCTCCCGCAGGTTGGCGAGGCCCTCAATCAGCGAAGGATAGGCGAAGGCCCCGGGGTCGGTGCTGGGGGGCGCGCCGAGGCCTGGCATGGTGCTCCAGATGCGCATGGCCTCCAGATACTCCGACCAGGCGAGCAGGCCATTCGGGATGATCGCGAAGACGGCGGCGCTGGCGCCAACCATCGCCACTGCGCCGATAAGCATGCGCGCATTCACACGAAGCACCAGCGGCAGCAGCAGGAACGCGTAGGTGGGCTTGAAGAGCACGAGGGCCGCGGCCAGCGCGCCGGTGAGCAGATGCCGTGCCTTCGCCAAGCTCCAGAACAGCCCGGCGATCAGGGCGGCGAAGATCACGTACACCTGGCCCCGCTCCACGTGCAGGCGCCATGAAGTGGATGCCAGCAGCGCCACCAGCACGATGCCGGCCACCAAGGCGCCGGGCCATCCGGTTCCGGCGAAGGCGCTGCGGGCCAGGACGACGGTCAGAAGCAGCAGCGCGTACTGCAGCACCAGCCAAGGCAGGCGCGCCGCCCCGAACGGGAGAGCGCCCAGCGGGGCCATCACGAGCGATTGAAACGGCGTGCCGGTATAGCGCGTCATCGTCGCCCCGGGCGGCACCATGGGATCGGCGAATCGCTCGGGTTCACCCGGTCGCCATGGGCTGAAGTACATGGAACGGCCGGCGATCAGGCTACGGGCGCCGACGACCTTGTCGCGCAGGTCAACGCCGCCGTATTTGCGCGTCAATGAGAAGTCGATGGCCAGGCTGAAGAGCAGGGCCGCGCCCAGGATGAGGTTCAGCAAAAGGTGTCGGCTCATGCGGGGGGCGCAATTGCGCTGAGTCAAAGATGCGCGCAAGGGCTCATGCACGGCAACTCCCACTGCAATCCTACGGACCGGGTTGAACCCTGGCACCAGGCTGCGCGAAACGAGCGCACCAGTTTCACGATTGCCAGCATCTTGACTCCGGACGCCTGAGCCGAGCGGAGCAGAAGGCCGCGCAAAACGGAAGGCCCCGGCAGTCGCCGGGGCCTTCCCTGCTCATCAGCGTCCGCTGCGGCTCAGCCCTGCTTGGCCAGCTGCACCTCGCACTGGATGCGCACCTCGTCGCTCACCAGCACGCCACCCGCTTCCAGGGCCGCGTTCCAGGTGAGGCCCCACTCCTTGCGATCGATCCGGCCGCTGAGCTGCAGACCGGCCTTGGTATTGCCCCAGGGATCCTTGGCCATGCCGCTCCACTCCACGTCGAGCGTAACGGGCTTGGTCACATCCTTGATGGTGAGCTCGCCGGTCACCTTCCAGCTGCTGCCGCTGCCTTCGATGCGGGTGCTCTTGAAGGTGAGCTTCGGGAATTGCTCGCTATCGAAGAAGTCGGCGCTGCGCAGGTGGCCATCCCGCTTCTCGTCGTTGGTGAAGATGCTGGCGGTATTGGCCCAGAAGCTCACCTTGGCGTTGGCCAGGTCGTCGCCCTCCAGCTCGGCATCGGCACCGAATTCCTTGAAGCTCCCGGTGACGGTGCTGATCATGAGGTGCTTCACCTTGAAAAGCACTTCGCTGTGCGAGGCATCGATGCCCCATTTGGTGGTGGTCGCGGTGGCGGTTTCCATGTTCTGTTGGTTGTTTCGGTTCGTGATGCCGGGCGCATGCGGCCCGATGGTTCGGTTCAGATGCGCTGGGCGATCTCGCTGAGCGGCTTGCGCGAGCGCGGCGTGCGCTCCCGCGTGAGGAATGGCTCGGGCAGGCTGTCCGCATCTCCCAGGCGACCCAGCACCAGCAGGCAGATGAGGCCCTCCTCCGCGGTGTTGATGCCCAGCGCCTCGTTCGCGGCCGCGTGGTTGAAGCCGCCCAGCAGATGGCCGTAGATGCCCATGGCGGTGGCCTGCGCCAGGAGGTTGCCCACGGCCATGCCGGTGTCAAAGGCCCAAGTGGCGTTGGGCGCCTGGTTCCGCGCGTGGAGCTTCATGCCACTGATGGCGATCACTGCCGCGGCATTCGGGGCCCAAGGCTGGTTGCCCGTGGAGAGCGTGGCGCGCAAGGCATCGAAAGCTACCGAACCGCGATGCGCGTAACGGAAGCGCCAGGGCTGCTCATTCATGCTGCTCGGCGCCCAATGGGCGGCCTCGACCAGGGTGAGCAGCTCATCGTCCGTGAGCGGCTCACTGGTGAAGGCGCGCGGGCTGAAACGCCGACGGATCAGCGGAAGCACATCGTGCTCGGTGCGCGCTTCCTTGAGTTCGAGGGTGGGGTTCATAGGGTTTGCTCAGGTTCATTGCAACCGTATTGGCGAGGCATGCCTTGCCGCTACAGTTGCATCGGGACATCCTGGAGCAGGATCTCCGCTCCGTTCGGGCCCGCCTCCACGCTCAGCGCATCGGTGTCCCAAACGCCCAGCGCGTCACGCTTGCCGAGGGGCTGCCCGTTGATGGTGGTGCTGCCCTCGATCACGAATGCGTACACCCCGTTGCCGGTGCGCTTCACGGCGTAGCTGGTCTTCTTGTTCGCGTCGAACTTCCCGATGTGGAACCAGGCGTCCTGGTGGATCCACACGCCGGCGTCATCGGGGCTCGGCGAGAGCACCTGCTGCCATTTGTTCACGCGGTCCTTCGGGTCCAGCGTCAGCTGCTGGTAGCGGGGCGTCACCTGCCGCTTCTTGGGGAAGAGCCAGATCTGCAGGGTGTTCGCGTCGCGGTCGTTGTACGGGTTGAACTCGCTGTGCAGGATGCCCGTGCCGGCGCTCATCACCTGCACATCGCCCGCGTGGATGATGCTGGTGTTGCCCATGCTGTCCTTGTGCTGCAGCGCGCCCTTCAGGGGGATCGTGATGATCTCCATGTTGTCGTGCGGGTGCGTGCCGAAGCCCTTCCCGGCGGCGATGATGTCGTCATTCATCACGCGCAGCACGCCGAAGTGCATGCGGGTGGGGTCGTACCAGTTGGCGAAGCTGAAGCTGAAGTTGGCCTTCAGCCAGCCGTGGTCGGCGGTGCCGCGCTCGCTGGCGCGGTGCAATACCATGTTGCCCATGCGTTCAGGGGGTGTTGGCGGGAGGTGGTCGAAGCCCACCGGCTCCAGCGGTTTGATCTCGTCGATGTCGTTCTGCATCAGCTGGGCGGCAGCCGTGCCGCTCACGAGCATGCCTGTGCCCAGAAGGCTCTTGCGGAGGAAATCCTTGCGGTCCATGGCGATGGGTTGGGTTCAGTTCAGTTGCATCGGCACTTCCATCAACAACAGCTCGACTCCGTTGTTCCCGGCCTTCACATCGAAACCGGCCGCATCCCAGAGGCCGAAGCCGTCGCGGCGCTCCAGTTCCTGGCCATTCACCGTGGCGCTGCCCTCGATCACGAAGGCATAGACGCCGTTGCCGGGCCGCTTCAACGCATAGGACGCGCCTTGTCCCGCGTCGAACCGCCCCAGGTGGAACCAGGCATCCTGGTGGATCCATACGCCGGCATCGTCCGCGTTGGGCGAGACGATCTGCTGGAAGCGGTTGCGGCGCGCCTCCGGGTCGAGGGTGATCTGGTCGTAGCGCGGCGCCACGTTGCGCTTGTTGGGGAAGACCCAGATCTGCAAAAAGCGCGTGAGCCGGTCGCGGTTCAGGTTCTTCTCGCTGTGCGTGATGCCGCTGCCGGCGCTCATCACCTGGATGTCGCCGTGGCGGATCACCTGCGTGTTGCCCATGCTGTCCTTGTGCTCCAGATCGCCCTCCAACGGGATGGAGATGATCTCCATGTTGTCGTGCGGGTGCGTGCCGAAGCCCATGCCCGGCGCTACGGTATCATCATTCAGCACGCGCAGGGCTCCGAAGTGCATGCGCTCCGGATCGTAGTAGTGGCCGAAGCTGAAGGTGTGGTAGGTGTCCAGCCAGCCGTGGTTCGCATGCCCGCGGGTGGTGGCTTTGTGCAGGACGGTGTTGGTCATGGCGGCTTCGCCTAGGTGAATGGGATCAACCTTGATGGCGCAAATATATTCCATGGAAAATATTTCGGCGCGACTCCCTCGCCAAAAAGCCTGAATGGCCGGTTCGGTACCCGGGCACGCCTCGGGATTGTTGCTGGTGGCCCTATGGCCTTGCCGCCCTGGGCCCGACCTTCGTGGCATGTCCCTCCCCTGGATGTCCGCCTCTGAGGCCGTGCGCTTGGTGAACAACGGCGACCGCGTCTTCATCCACGGCAGCGCCGCCACCCCCGTGCGCCTGGTGCATGCCCTGTTGGACCGCCATGCCGAGCTGCACGATGTGGAGCTCACCGCCATCAGCACCTTCGGCGACCTCGGCTTCGACCGCCCCGAGGTACAGGGACCCTTCTACCTGAACGCGCTCTTCGTCAGCGCCAACATGCGCAGCACGGTGGATGGGCCTTACGGCGATTACGTGCCCGTCTTCCTGAGCGAGATTCCCCGCCTCTTCGAGAAGGGCATCCTGCCGCTCGACGTGGCATTGGTGCATGTGTCGCCGCCCGATCGCCACGGCTTCTGCTCCCTGGGCGTGAGCGTGGACGTGGCGCGCAGCGCCATGCGCAACGCCCGCACCGTGATCGCGCAGGTGAACCCGAACATGCCCCGCACCCTCGGCGACGGCCATGTGCACATCAGCCGCTTCGCCGCGTTGGTGGAGGTGAACGACTCGCTGCCCGAGGTGGACTATGCCGCGCAGATCGGCCCCAAAGAGCGCCGCGTGGCGGAGCTCGTGAGCGCCTTGGTGGAGGATGGCAGCACCTTGCAGCTGGGCATCGGCGCCATCCCCGACGCCATCCTGGGCGCATTGGGCGGCCACAAGGACCTGGGCATCCACACCGAGATGTGCTCCAACGGCATCATCGACCTGGTGCGCAGCGGCGTGGTCACCAACAAGTTCAAGAAGAAGCACCGCGGCAAGGTGGCCACCGCCTTCGCCTTCGGCATGCGCTGCCTCTACGACCTGGTGGACGACAACCCCTTCTTCACCTTCCTCGACGCGCAGTACGTGAACGATACCAAGGTGATCCGCGAGAACCCCAAGGTGGTGGCCGTCAATAGCGCCATCGAGGTGGACCTCACCGGCCAGGTGTGCGCGGACAGCATCGGCACCTACCAGTTCAGCGGCGTGGGCGGGCAGATGGACTTCATGCGCGGGGCGGCGTTGAGCGAGGGCGGCAAGCCCATCATCGCCCTGTGCAGCACCACCGGCAAGGGCGCCAGCAAGATCGTGCCCTTCCTGAAGCAGGGCGCCGGCGTGGTCACCACCCGGGCCCACGTGCACTACGTGGTCACCGAGCACGGTGTGGCCTACCTCTACGGCAAGAACCTGCAGCAGCGCGCCAAAGCGCTGATCGGCATCGCGGCGCCGGAGCATCGGGAAGGTCTGGAGAAAGCGTATCGGGAGCGGTTCGAGCGGCACGGGATGCACCAGTGACCGCTGCTGGCCTTGCTGTTGTGTCCCTTACACAAGGAGTCCAGGTCGTCCCTCGGGCGATGCTCACACGTGCGAAGGCCGTAATTCCAACTCTGGTCAGGCGTTCGAGCTCCAGCTCCCCCCGAACTTTCAGCCGGTTACCTTTGTTCCATCTGCTGTCACCAGACCGCCCAGCCATGTCCACCCCCTCGTACCCGCTTCTGGAGCGCATCCAGTTCCCAGCCGACCTGCGCGCCCTTCCCGAGGAGCAACTGCAGCAGGTGTGCACCGAGCTGCGCGACTTCATCATCGACGTGGTGAGCGTGAAGGGCGGCCACTTCGGCGCCAGCCTGGGCGTGGTGGAACTGACCGTGGCGCTGCACTACGTGTTCAATACGCCCTACGACCAGCTGGTGTGGGACGTGGGGCACCAGGCCTACGGGCACAAGATCCTCACCGGCCGGCGCGAGGTGTTCCACACCAATCGCATCTACAAGGGCCTCAGCGGCTTCCCCAAGCGCAGCGAAAGCGAGTACGACACGTTCGGCGTGGGGCACAGCAGCACCAGCATCGGCGGTGCGCTGGGCATGGCCGTGGCCAGCAAGCTGAAGGGTGAGAAGGACCGCCAGATGGTGGCCGTGATCGGCGATGGGGCCATGACCGCCGGACAGGCCTTCGAGGCGCTGAACCACGCGGGTGGTGCGGGCACCGACATGCTGGTGGTCCTGAACGACAACTGCATGAGCATCGACCCGAACGTCGGTGCGCTGAAGGAGTACCTCACGGACATCACCACCAGCCACACCTACAACAAGGTGAAGGACGAGGTGTGGAACCTGCTCGGCAAGATGAGCAAGTTCGGTCCGAACGCGCAGAGCATCGTGCAGAAGGTGGAGAACGCCGTGAAGAGCGCGCTGCTGAAGCAGAGCAACCTGTTCGAGAGCCTCAACTTCCGCTACTTCGGTCCGGTGGACGGCCACGATGTGGACCACTTGGTGAAGGTGATGCGCGACCTGCGCGACATCCCCGGCCCGAAGATCCTGCACACGATCACCAAGAAGGGCAAGGGCTACGCACCGGCAGAGGCGGGCAGTCCCACGGTGTGGCACGCGCCGGGCCTCTTCAACAAGGAGACCGGCGAGATCATCAAGGTGGTGCCCAAGAGCCCGCAGCCGCCCAAGTACCAGGACGTGTTCGGCCACAGCATCGTGGAACTGGCCGAGAAGAACCCGAAGATCGTGGGCGTCACGCCGGCCATGCCCACCGGCTGTTCATTGAACATCATGATGAAGGCCATGCCCGACCGCGCCTTCGACGTGGGCATTGCCGAGCAGCACGCGGTGACCTTCAGCGCAGGCATGGCCACGCAGGGTATGGTGCCCTTCTGCAACATCTACAGCTCCTTCATGCAGCGCGCCTACGACCAGGTGGTGCACGATGTGGCGCTGCAGAACCTGAACGTGGTGTTCTGCCTGGACCGCGGCGGCCTGGCCGGTGCCGACGGCCCGACGCACCACGGCAACTTCGATCTCGCCTACTTCCGCTGCATCCCCAACATGGTGGTGAGCGCCCCGATGAACGAGGAGGAGCTGCGCGACCTGATGTACACGGCCCAGCTGCCGGACATGGGACCCTTCAGCATCCGTTACCCGCGCGGCGAGGGCGTGATGACCGAGTGGAAGACGCCCTTCAAGGCCATCAAGGTGGGCACCGGCCGCAAGCTGCGCTCCGGCACGGACATCGCGGTGCTCTCCATAGGCCACATCGGCAACCTGGCCGCCAAGGGCATCGACGCCCTGGAGGCCGAAGGCTACAGCGTGGCGCATTACGACATGCGCTTCGTGAAGCCGATCGACGAGCTGCTGCTGCACGAGGTCTTCAGCAAGTTCAAGCACGTGATCACCGTGGAGGACCACGCCCTGCACGGCGGCATGGGCAGCGCGGTGCTCGAGTTCATGGGCGACCATGGCTATGCCGCCCACGTGAAGCGCCTCGCCATCCCCGACAAGTTCATCGAGCACGGCACGCAACCCGAGCTGTACCGGGAGTGTGGGATCGATGATGTGGCGGTGGTGGAGGCGGTGAAGGAGATGCTGGGGGAGAAGGGCGTGAAGAAGGGGGTGCGGGTGAGCGCGTAGGGCGAAGCCAGTCGCGTTTATCATTCCTTCTTCACTGTTAAAAGCTGACCTAATTTTTTGAAGTTCAGTCCGTCTTGGGCGGCCCGTACAGAGCCATACCCATCTGGACTAAGAGACCACTTGTACAGGGCTTCCCTGTACTCGTATTCCATCTTGGCCAGGCTCACCCCTCGCCTGAAGTTGAATACTGAAGCAGGAGGTGTTGATCCTGCTGTTCGATGGAACTTCTCGAAGCGGCGCCTTGCATAGCCGAAGGGGTCCTTGTCCTTGTTGATCAAAGCATGCTGCAGGAGAATAGCGATCTTCTCAAGGTCCCGATAGTTGCCCGACAGGGGCAGGCTGTCGAGCCAAATGTTGAAAGCTGAATCATCAGCTGGGATCGACTGCTTGAACAGCATGTTCTCCCAGACAGTGGTGAAGGCAGCAGAGGGCTTCACCCCTTGCTCTTGTAGCGAAGGGAGATAGATTGAGAGTTGATTGATCCGGTCGAAGAAATCCGGCAGGAGCAGTTGCTCAAGCTCTTCGATGCTCCGGTTCGACGCAAAGACCGGTTGGAAGCGCACGAACTCTTCTCGAGTATCGGGTCCGACCTTACGGAACCGATACCACCCTGGCGAGCCTTTATGCTCTACTGTTTGTAGTGCGGTCATCAGCTTCTCTTGCACGCGCTTGTTGAGATTATGTATCTCGTCAAAGAAGAGCATGCGTGTTCGCTGTGCAGCATGGAAGACCCCGGACTTTTCCGTGTCCGCTCCAGTGAACGCCCCTTTCATGTGACCAAATAGCTCGCTGAGCGCCATGGTGTCTCCTTCGACACTTGCGCAGTTGAAGTAGGTGGGAGGCGCTTCAAGGACCTTTCCACCGATTTCGTTGATCATCCTGGACTTCCCAATGCCTCGAGCACCGAGAACGAGGACTGAGAATCGGCCGGGGTTCTTGAAGAAGCTTTCGAGCTCCGTTTTGGCGCTGTCCATCGGTTATGATAATATCGCTATGCGATGATAATATCATTCCATTGATTTTCCTGTAGACTGTATAATCGACTGGAATACAAGCTGATAGTCGCGTCGGATTGCTGGCCATGAAGCTATGGCACGGAGTTGCACGAAAGGGGTTACCACAAGTTACCGAGTCCATGCAACCCCGCATCATCGTCCCCAGCCTGCACGCCGTGCAACGAGCCTACGAGCGTGGCATCACCACACCCATGATCCAGGACACACTCCGGTGGGGAAGAAAGCTACATCGCCAAGGCATGCGGTTCCATGTCATGCTTAGACGATGCATCCCGCCTGGCCTTGATGAGCGCTATGCGAAGCGCTTGGTGAACGTGACCGTGGTGATCGCCATGGATGAGACCATCGTAACCGTGTACCGCAACCCCAAGGCTCTCTATCGCATCAAGCGCAAAAGCAAGAGACTCCTATGAAGATCCTCAAGATCATCCACGGCTATCCGCCCCTGTACAGCGCAGGATCGGAGGTATACAGCCAGAGCATCTGTGACGAGCTGGCCAAGCGGCACAAGGTGCTCGTCTTCACCCGGGAAGAGAACCCCTTCGCGCCGGACTTCTCTGTACGGCAGGCATCGAACGGGACGGGGCCCGAACGCATCCTGGTGAACATACCACGCGGCAAGGACGGCTATCGGCACGCCGAGTTGGATAATCGCTTCACTGAGGTATTGCACCGGTTCCGACCGGATGTCGCGCACATCGGCCACCTGAACCATTTGTCCACCGGCATCGTGGATGTACTCAGGGGGGCAGGCATCCCCATCGTATTCACCCTGCACGACTTCTGGCTGATGTGCCCGCGCGGGCAGTTCCTGCACCGCAATTTCGGAGGTGGTGTGGTGCATGCCCTGTGCGAAGGCCAGGAAGACCGCAAGTGTGCCACAGCATGCTACACCTCGCTGATGTCCGGCGCAGAGGGAGCGAATGAGCAGGATGTTGCCTATTGGACATCGTGGATAGCCCGGCGCATGAGCGAGACCAGGGAGATCCGCGATCACGTGGACCTGTTCATCGCTCCTTCCAAGTATCTCCGGAACCGCTTCATCAGCGACTTTGGCCTTCCGGCAGGCAAGGTCGTGCAACTCGACTATGGCTTCCCGCTGCACTACCTGACGCCATCGAAGGATCGCGTTCCATCAGCGCGGTATCGCTTCGGGTACATCGGTACGCACATCCCCGCCAAAGGGGTGAACCTGCTGATTGAAGCGTTCGATGGGCTGGGTGAAGTGGCCGAGTTGCACATCTGGGGCGCCAAGGACGAGCAGAGCACCCGCGCCTTGAGGAGCATGTCCGAAGCACGGTCTGGCATCCACTTCCATGGGCCCTATGTCAACCACAATCTGGCCAACGAGGTCTTCTCGCAGGTGGATTGCATCGTGGTGCCATCGATCTGGATGGAGAATTCGCCGCTGGTGATCCACGAGGCCCAAGCCTGCCATATCCCGGTAATCACGGCGAATGCCGGTGGAATGGCCGAGTATGTGGCGCACCAGGTGAACGGCCTCCTTTTCGAGCATCGATCGGCAGAAAGCCTGCGCGATCGGATACACTGGGCCATCGACCACCCGGACAGGATGGAGCACTTTGGCCGACGCGGCTACCTCCATGCGGCCGATGGCGCAATACCAGGCATCGTGGAGCATTGCAAGTCCCTAGAAGACATCTACGCCCAATTGATCAAGACCCCATGAGCACATTCTGGCGCATCACCCTGGACACCAATCCAGAGGACTGCAATCTGAGCTGTACCATGTGCGAGGAGCACAGCGAGCACAGCGACTTCATGAAGCGCCTGTATGAGCGCACCGGCATCAAGCGGCGCCGCATGCCGTTCGACATGGTCCGCAAGGTGATGGAGGAAGCCGCTGCGATGGGCGTGCGCGAGATCATTCCTTCAACCATGGGAGAGCCGCTGCTGTACCGCCAATTCGATGAGCTGCTCGAACTCGCGGCCCAGTTGGGCATGAAGGTGAACCTGACGACCAACGGCACATTCCCCAAGCGAACCGTCGAGGACTGGGCGGCGCGCATCGTCCCGGTCACATCGGATGTGAAGATCTCTTGGAACGGGGCGACCAAGTCCACGGCCGAGTCGGTGATGAAGGGCCTCAAGTTCGAACAGGCCGTCTCGAACGCGGAGCGCTTCATCAGGGTGCGCGATGCGCATCATGCAGTGAGTGGGCATTACTGCCGCGTGACCTTCCAACTCACGTTCATGCAGAACAACATGCACGAGCTACCGGAAATCATCCGGCTCGCTGCCAAGCTTGGGGTGGACCGCGTGAAGGGTCACCATCTGTGGGCCCATTTCGAGGAGATCGAGCAGCTGAGCTTCAAGAACTCACCCGAGGCCATTGAACGCTGGAACCACATCGTGGACCAGGCCGTGGTCACTGCCGCAGCATATCCGAGGCCTGATGGAACACCGGTCCAGCTGGAGAACATCACTCTCTTGGCGCCACAGAGCGGCCATGAGGTTCCCCATGATCACATGTGCCCCTTTCTTGGCAAGGAGCTCTGGGTGTCCGCCACGGGTGATATCTCCCCCTGCTGCGCGCCCGATGATCTCCGTCGGTCGTTGGGAGACTTCGGGAACGTGAACGAGCGGAGTCTTTCCGAAGTGGTGGCCGATGGGGCATACCAAGGGCTGATGCGCGACTACCGCGACCGGCCGCTTTGTCGCACCTGCAACATGAGGAAGCCATGCTGAAGGTGCTGCTATTCGGTAATCTCGGTTCCGGCAAAAGCCACCTGGCCGAACGATCGCTTCATCGGTTCCCGGCATTTGAGCTGGTGTCCATCGATGTCTACCGCAGGAAGTACGGCGATGGCACCCAAGAGGCCGAGCGCTTGGCCAAGGAGCAATTCCTCCATGGTGTCGTGCAAGGCAGGCAGCAACTGATCGAAGCCACCGGACTTGGCGAAACGGGCCTGCTCCTCGCGGAGCGATTGGAAACGTTCGGCGAACCCCTGCTTGTCGTGCTGTTGACCACACCCTTGAGCGTATGTCTTGCAAGGCTATCGGAACGCAAGTGGGAGGTTCCTTACCCGGCACCACCCGAACAGGCCTTCGACCTGGCGCGAAGGACCGATGAATTGATCCGCGCCGGGGAAGTGGAGGCGATCTGGTCCTTACTACCCGGATCCATCATCATCAAGGGCGATTGCTCCGATAACAGATCCATGAACGAACTGTTGGAACGAATGGCAATTCAACTCACCACATGAAGCAGCATCAGATCATCAAAGCAGTGCAACATACTATCGCCGACATGGAAGGCCTGGATGCCGCAGTGCTCTATGGATCCTTTGCCCGAGGCGATGCAACCCCGAACTCGGACATCGATCTGGGCCTGCTCGTGAACGACCGTTTCCGGCAGGAGGATCTCATCACAACCCTGAAGGACGTGCGGCCCTCACCGGACCATGTCATGCCGGTAGCCATGCGAGGCAAGGTGGTCGCCTGGTTCCACGGCATGCACGTCAAACTGGAAATGGCCATCCATCGGGACCTAGCCACCTTCGGGCGGGACCTGGCGGGGTCGGCGATCCCTGAAGAGCGGCTGCCGGGCGCCATTTTGTTGGACCGTACGGGGAACGTGCTGGATGGTGCCCGAGCGGTGCAGCAGGTGGGATACCGTCCGCATACCATCGATGAGTTGGTGCAGAAGTTCATCTATGAGTTCGACAACCTGTCCACGTTCCATCGCAGGAGCGACGGATACCGCGCACTCTATTTCCACCAGATCGCACTGCATTGCCTGGTACAGCTCATGAACATGCGGGCCAACGGCGATTGCTTCCAGTTCCTGCCCAGAAACTTGTTGGTGAACATCACGGACAGGGATCGGAGGAGGCGCATCTACGAGCTCAATGGCTCCATGTACCTCCCCGATATGGACAGGAAGAAGCGGGCGCTACTGGACATGTTCCACAACACCCTCAGCGAATTGGCCTATCCCTTCGCGGAAGAGGTACGCGAAGTCCTGGAACTGATGTACGAAAGGGATCGGTACTGGAACCTGCGGGCCGTAGGTACCCATTCCCCCTTGGTCCGATGGCCGAACCTGTTGCGAAGCAGCTTGCCTGCGCTCATGGAACCGGAAAAGTTGAAGGAGCTGCTCGACAGGAACACCATTCACACCATCATCGATCTGCGCGCACCCCAGGAACTGGAAGAGCACGCATACTCCGATGAAGCGCTGAGCAAGGTCCACTATGTGCATGCCCCATTCGACCCGTGGGCGCAACCCGATTGGTTCAAGGAACCCGCCTATCAGC
>DDRC01000126.1:8947-9505 GCA_002342985.1 Flavobacteriales bacterium UBA2426 | reverse complement strand
TCCGCCGAAGCTTTAGCGTAGGCGGAGGGCTGCTCGGCAATGGGCTCAGTGGCCTGTGGGCTTAAAGGCTTAGTGGCCTCAGGCTTAATGGCCTCTTGGCCTAGGGGCCTATGGGCCTGCTGGCCTGTGGCTTCGAGGTCCTTGGTCACTGGGTTAATAGGTCCAGTGGTCAGGAGGTTACCGGCTTCAGGCTTGTGGGCCTCTTGGCCTCCGGCCACTTGCGCACCACTGGCCTCATGGCCTCCGGCCACCAAGGAAATACTCCCCCCACGGCCCCGGCCGAGGACCACTTGGCCTTTAGCCACCAAGGCCTGTTTCACCTGCTCGTAGGTGGCTCCATCCCAACCCAGCAGTTGGCGGGCCTTGCCGTTGCCCAAGGAGGCATGTTCGGCCAGCAGGCGCACCAATTCGTGTTCACGTTCGTCCATCTCGGGGGTAAAATAGCACACACAATTGGTCAGAACGTGACGTAGCGGGCAGGTGGGTGCGTGGGCAAGTAGCCAGTCAGCCAGCGGCCCCTTCGACACCCTTCGACACCCTTCGACAAGCTCAGGGTGA
>DDRC01000126.1:8293-8634 GCA_002342985.1 Flavobacteriales bacterium UBA2426 | reverse complement strand
AGGCCCCGCCAATCGCTCAACGACCCTGCTCCATCGTGACGCGCGTTGCCCTCCACCACGAGCGGACTTGCCTTCCATGGGGGTCGGAGCCATACCCCATTCGATCCGTACCGGCCTTCCACTGCGATCGCCTTTGCCCTCCACTTCGATCCCAGTCACCCGCCACCTGGCCCCAAGTCACCCGCCACGTCGATCGGAATCGCCCTCCACCCGAATCCTGGTCGCCTTCCACTTCAACCCTGGTCGCTCTCCACTTCGATCCTGGTCGCCCTCCACTTCAATCGCAGTCGCCTTCCACGCGGATCCTGGTCGCCCTTCACTTCGATCGCAGTTGCCTGCCA
>DDRC01000126.1:6909-8161 GCA_002342985.1 Flavobacteriales bacterium UBA2426 | reverse complement strand
CTTCGATCGCAGTTGCCTGCCACTTCGATCGCAGTCGCCCTCCACTTCACTCGCAGTCGCCCTCCACTTCGATCGCAGTTGCCTGCCACTCGGATCCTGGTCGCCTTTCACATCGATCGCGGTCGCCGTCCGCTTGGGCCGAAGTCCTCCTCCACTTCGATCGTAGTCGCCCTGCACGCGGACCGTGGTCGCCTGGCCTCCGGGCGGTGATGGCCGGCCGGCGCAGGCCCCCTTCAGCCCCCCTTCGGGTGCGGTGCTGCACCAAGGGGTTACGAAACGCGTGGAATATGCCATATGGCATGGATGCCCTGCACGGCGGCATGGATGCGGAAGCTGGCACGGGTGCGATATGCCATATGGCATAATGCAGGGGCTTGGAGGCCCTCTTCGCGAAGGCCCCCGTTACAGGCCCAGGACCGCTAACAACCACGGCTTCGCTCCACCGGGTCCACGGAGCGGTAGAAGATGAAGGCGAAGATCAAACTGTCCCTGTACGCGCTCACCGCTGTACGCCTGCTGGCGTTGCTCCGCAATGTGGTGGCCAAGCTGACCGGCAACGCCTTGTTCCCGACCCCTCCGGTGACGATGGCGGAACTGACCGCGAAGGGGGATGAGCTGGAGGCGGCCATTGCGCTGGCCACCGAGGGCAGCAAGGCCAGCAAGGCGGCGCGCAATGCACGGATGGCGGAGGCGAAGGTGATGTTGACGAGTGTGGCGGATTATGTGCGGATGGTGGCGCAGGGGGACGAGGCGAAGCTGCTCACCACCGGGTTCGAGATGGCCAAGCGGCCCGAACCGGTGGGCGTGCCCGGCACCACGCGCAACCTGACGGTGCGCGGC
This sequence comes from Flavobacteriales bacterium UBA2426, assembly GCA_002342985.1. Lineage (GTDB taxonomy): Bacteria > Bacteroidota > Bacteroidia > Flavobacteriales_F > PHOS-HE28 > PHOS-HE28. The sequence goes on along the minus strand of DDRC01000126.1, from coordinate 7,321 downwards.
AGCAACAGCGCCCGCACCCTTGAACTGCGCTGGCGCCGCGTGCATGGGGCCCATGGCTACCGGGTGTGGAAGACCGAGAGCGACCCCAACGTGGAGGCCAACTGGCAGCCCATCGGCTACACCACCCGTGCCAGCCATGTGGTAGCCGACCTGGAGAGCCTGAAAGCCTACTGGTTCTGCGTGAGCGCCATCGGCGTGGCCGGCGAGGGCCGCCAGTGCGATCCGGCCATGGGCCGCGCCGCCTAGGGCCACCGAGCGCCACGGGCCGCAGCCGCCCCGCGCACAGCAGGTCCTTCCGTGTGTGAAAAGCCCCGGTGTCCAGCCGGGGCTTTTCACGTTCGGGGGGGAGCAATGGCGGAAGGCCTTGGGAGAGACGCCGGGTCATCCACGCGCAAGGCCTTCACACGCCCGG
>DDRC01000126.1:6559-6754 GCA_002342985.1 Flavobacteriales bacterium UBA2426 | reverse complement strand
GGTTAGCGCATGTTGCTATGTGGGTAGGTCCCGGTGCCCTCGTCGCAACGCACAACACCGCTAAGTCCGTCACGCCGGAAACCGCGCGGGAAGCATGCGCGCGGGAAGCGGTTATCCGGCGTCTCTCCGATGCACAGCGAATGGCCTTGGGAGAGACGCCGGGTCCCCTACCGCGCAAGGCCTTCACACGCCCGG
>DDRC01000126.1:741-6408 GCA_002342985.1 Flavobacteriales bacterium UBA2426 | reverse complement strand
GGTTAGCGCATGTTGCTATGTGGGCAGGTCAGCTTGTCATATCGCTGCGCACCACGCACGCAGGTCCGTCACGCCGGAAACCGCGCGGGAAGGACGCGCGGGTGCGGCGGTTATCCGGCGTCTCTCCAAGGCCCAACGGGATGCCTGCGGTTGATGCCAACGGTGGCCCGGTCCTCTTCGAGAGACCCTGCCAAGGCACAAGAGGCCCTTGGGAAGCGCCCAAGGGCCTTTGCCGTTGGGGGCGCCCGCTAGCGCAGCACGGCGTCCACCAGCTCCGCATGCCCGCGCATGAGGTGTTTGGCCTCGAAGCGCGTGTGCCGGCGGTAATGCGCGGACATGCCGTCGCGGCAGCCCGCGCACAGGGCGATGTCCTTGTGCAGAAAGGCATCCTCCACGGTGACCGAATTCTGGCAGGCTGCGCAGCGATGGTCGCCCCGCTGCCGCTCCATGGCATCAAGGGCGTGCAGCAGCCGCCGCGACTTCATGAAGCGGATGAAGTCGCGCGAGAAGTAGAGGGGCATGATGCCCCGGCCGTTGAGGAACTGGATGCGGAAGGGCAGGAAGGACCAGCAGTAGTAGTCGATGGACTCGTAGCGCGACTCCAGGTCGAGCACCCCGTAGCAGTAGCGCCCCAGCCAGAGCAGCAGCATGAAGGCCATGGCCAGCAGCACGCTGCCGATCTCGAAGGTCTTCAACCAATCGAATTGCACTGCGCCGAAGCCCACGGCGTGGTGCTTGGCCGCCTCATAGGCCGAGAAGATGAACATGATGGCCATGCCGATGCCGCCCATCTGGGTGAGCTTGCGGGGGTAGCGCCAGCCATGGAAGCGGTAGCTGTCCATGATCTTCATCTGCTTGGTGTCGTAGAGGTGCGCGGGGTTGGCCTGCTGGCTGATGATGTTGGCGAAGCCGTGGCGCAGGCGGGTGAGCAGGCCCACGCGGCGGCGGCCCGTCATGTGCATCACCACCTCCTCGTAGAAGGAGAGGTCGTAGTCCTTCACCTTGCCGGTCGCCGCTCTGTTGAAGAACTCGCCGTTCGCATCGCGGAAGTCGCTGTAGCGGAGCGAGGCGCCCAGCGCATAGGCATACTTCGACTTCTCCAGCGGCCGCAGCCACCGGTTGCCGCTGGCGCCCGTGGTGCGCCGGTAGCGCGAGAGCACGAACTCCCAGGAGTGCACCTCGCTGAGCCGCGATACGAAGTCGGGCCCGCTGTCCATCGCCTGCCCGGCCTGGTTGCGGTAGTAGCCCTCCACGATCGTGTCCAGGTAGGCCTTGTACTGGCCCTCCTGCTCCTGGTGGGGGGGCGGCAGGGGCGCATAGGCGATCTCGTGGGAGAGCATCTGGATGTAGCCGGCATGCCGGTTGTGCGACCTGAACTTGTACCAGATGATCTCGAAGAGCAGCGTGGTCACCATCATGGTGAAGAGCATCACCAGCAGCACCCCCACGGCACTGCCCACCTCGCCGAAGAAGACCCTGGAGAGGATGCCCGCACCGCCGAGGATGCTGATGATGAAGCCCATGTACTTGGTGATCTGCGCGCGGATCTCGGCCAGGTCCACACGCAGCAGCTTGTACTCCTCCAGCGATGGCTTGAGCATGCACCCAGGGATGATCGGTTGCGGACTCCGTTGACAGGCCGCCCGTGGCGGGCGCTCCTAAAACTAGCAATCCGCTCCGGCTTGGCCGCGCCTGCCCCCGGCGGCGGGCAGCCGGGGCCTGCGCCGGCTATCCCCCCTCCCCGCGCCCGTCCTCCGGGTAATAGTTGTTGAGCTGCCGGCGCAGGGTGACGTAGCGGTAGGTGCCGAAGAGGATGAAGACCGCGCTGAGGCAGAGCGCCACGATGCCCAGCCAGTGCAGCCGGCCGAGGCCTTCCATCTGCAGCAGCGCCAGGCCGCCGATGAGCAGGTAGAGGGTGCTGCGGATGTAGCTGAGCAGGGTGCGCTCGTTGGCCAGGCGCGTGCGCACCAGGGCCAGGTGGTCCCGCAGGATCAGGTCCTCCCGCAGGTCGAAGTGCTTGTCGACGGGCCTCATGCGGCGGCTTTCCTGCGAAGGTGCAGCATCGCGCGCAGCCCAGGTGCACGCGGATGGGCCCTGCGCCCGCTGTCCATCGGCTCAAGCACGGGACGCTGCGCCAGGCTCGCCCGTCACCGCCAGCAGGTAGCCCATCACGGCCAGCGCCATCACGGCTGTTACCGCGAAGGTGACCGCCGCACCGAAGGCCATCCACAGCGCGCCCGCCAGGCTGCTGGCCGCCAGCGCGCACAGGCTTTGCAGGCCGGCATAGGTGCCAGCGGCCGAGGCCATCTGTTCCTTCGGCACCAACTGGCCGATCCAGGCCTTGGCCACGCCCTCGGTGGCGGCGGCATAGAGGCCATAGCCGAAGAAGAGCACGGCCACCATCACCACGCCGTTGGCGGTGGCCATGCCGAAGTACACCCCGGCGAAGAGGAGGAGGCCGATGAGGAACACGCGCTTCACCCCGATGCGGTCCGCCAGGGCGCCCAGCGGAAAGGCGAAGAGCGCGTAGATGAGGTTGTAGAAGATGTAGACCCCGATGGTGTGGCTGTCGCTAAGGCCCGCCTGTTTGGCGCCGAGCAGCAGGAAGACATCGCTGCTGTTGAAGAGCGCGAAGAGCAGCAGGCCAGTGGTGAGGCGGCGGTAGCCGCGCGGGGCTTCCTTCCAATAGCGCAGGAATGCGAAGAAGCCGGGCCAGGCGGCCTTGTTCGCGGTGGTCCGTGGCTCCTTCAGCAGGCGGGTGAGCGCGATGGCCAGCAGCCCCGGTGCGAAGGCGATGAGGAAGAGCGTCACATAATCCTCCGGGTGGAAATGCAGGTAGGCCAGTGCCAGCGCCGGACCGAACACCGCGCCCAGCGTGTCCATGCTGCGGTGAAAGCCGAAGACGCGCCCCTTGTTGGCCGGCGTGCACGCGGCATTGAGCAGGGCATCGCGTGCGCCGGTGCGCAGGCCCTTGCCCAGGCGGTCGGTGGTGCGGGCGGCGAAGACCCACCACACGGCGCCCGAGAGCGCGAGCATCGGCTTGCTGAGCGCGCTGAGGAGGTAGCCCCATTGCACAAAGGGCAGGCGGCGCTGCAGCTGGTCGCTCCGCAGCCCGAACCAGCCCTTGCTCAGCCCGGCGGTGGCTTCGGCCACGCCTTCCAGGATGCCGATCAGCAGCATGCTGAAGCCGATGTGCTGCAGGTAGAGCGGCATCACCGGGTAGAGCATCTCGCTGGCCAGGTCGGTGAAGAGGCTGACGAGCGAGAGGACCCAGACGGTGCGGGTGAGCGGCTTCACCGGGTGAAGCTATGGCGATGGCCCGGTGGCGCCCACGGGGTGCACCGCCCGCCGAGGACCGCTCCGGCATGACGCCCATCAGCCCCAGCGGCATGTGCCGTGCCGTGCTTTGCGGTGCGCAGCAGGCTTTCCGCAGCCATCGTGCGGGCGCTGCTGCGCCATCAACCATCCCCGCCATGCACCACCGCCTCCATCTGCTCCTGCCGGTCACGGCCGCGTTCCTGCTCAGCTGCGGCGGGCCGGGCCACGACCATGCCGATCACGCCCCGGCGGCGCAGGACAGCGCCACTACCGCCGACCAGGAGGCCCTGCCCGCCGTGACGCTGGACAACGGACAGCGCTGGAAGGCCAACCCGGAGACCACCGCCGGCATCGCCAGCATGCAGCGCATCCTGGGCGCCTACGACCCCGCCGGCGGCGACCCCAAGGCGCTGAAGGCCGCGCTGGAGGAGGAGTTCGGCCTCATCTTCGAGCGCTGCACCATGACGGGCGAGGCGCATGAGCAGCTGCACAACTACCTGCTGCCCATCCACCACCAGCTGCGCGACTTCGCGGGCACCGAGGCGCAGCGCGCGGACCTCCGCAGCCACCTGGCCGCCTACGCCACCTACTTCGAGTGAGGGCCAAGGCTCCGGCGGCGATGGCCGCGTGACCCCTGCGGGGAGCAACTCCGCCCGCGCCGCTCAGCCCTTGCCGCCGAAGGTGGACGCATAGAGCGCTATGCCCTCCTGCACGATCCGCAGCGCCTCCGCGCGCCCTTGGAATGCCTCCACCTTCACCTCCTTCCCTTCCAGCACGGTGTAGTCCATGAAGAAGCGCCGGATCTGCTTCTCGGTGTGCGGCGCCAGCTGCGCGATGTCGGTGATGTGGTTCACGCTCTCGTCCTTCGTCGCCACGGCGATGATCTTGTCGTCGGCCTCGCCGCGGTCCACCATGCGCATCACGCCGATCACCGTGGCATCCACCAGGCAGCGGTGCGGCAGGGCGAGGCTGCTGAGCACCAGGATGTCCAGCGGGTCCTTGTCGTCGCAATAGGTCTGCGGGATGAAGCCGTAGTTGGCCGGGTAGTGCACGGCGCTGAAGAGGGCGCGGTCGAGCATGAGGAGGCCGCTTTCCTTGTGCAGCTCGTACTTGCCGGAACTGCCCTTGGGGATCTCGATGATGGCGTTGACGCGCTGCGGGGCGTGCGCGCCGGGGGCGATGCCGTGCCAGGGGTGGGTCATGAAGCGAAGTTGTTGAGCCTGTTGAGCGTAACGGAAAGCGGATCCATCCGATCCTTCCTCAGGGAATCACGAGCACCTTGTCCACCCGCGCGCCATCCATGTCGATCACCTCCATCTGCACGCCCATCCAGTTGAGGCGATCGCCGGTGCGCGGGATGCGACCGAGCTGATAGATGATCAGGCCACCCAGGGTATCCACCTCCACATCGCGCATCAATTGCGAACGGCCGAAGCGCACCAACAGGTCGTGCAACGGATACTGACCATCCACCAGCCATGATCCGTCCTCGCGCTGAACAAGGGTGTACTCCTCGCGGTGGAAATCGCTCACATCACCCACCAGTGCCTGCAGGATGTCGCTGAGGGTGAGCAGCCCCACCACGCCCCCGTGCTCATCGGTGACCATGGCGTGGTGCACTCCGGTCTCCTTGAAAAGCTCCAGTGCGCGGTAGGCGGGCAAATGCTCGAAGAGGTACCGGGGCTCCTGCAGCAGGGCGGACAGCTGGAAATCGGCCTTATCCAAGCGCACCATGATGTCCTTCATCCGCACCAGGCCAATGACCTCCTCGCGCTCCGCTTCAAGCACGGGATAGATGCTGTGCAGGGTATCGTACACAATGGCACGCACGGCATCCCTGTCCATGTCCACCTTGAGGCTCACCAGGTCGGTGCGGTGGGTCATCAGCGAGCTGATGCGGCGATCGCCCAGGGTGAACACGCGCTCCACGATATCCTGCTCGATGGCCTGCACCGCGCCTCCCTCGGCGCCCTCCTGCACCATGGCGCGGATCTCCTCCTCGGTCACCCCTCCACCCAGCTGCGCCTTCACCCCCAGCAGGCGCAGCAGCAGATCGCTGCTGGTGGTGAGCAGCCAGATGAAGGGGGCCGCAACGAGGGAAAGGAACCGCATGGGCACGGCCACGGCCTTGGCAATGGGCTCGGGCATGGCGAGCCCCAGGCGCTTGGGCACCAGTTCGCCCAGCACCAGCGTGAAGAAGGTGACCAGCACCACCACGATGGTGACCGCGATGCTGTGGGCATAGGGCGCCAGCAGGGGCACGCCCTGCACGACGGCTCTCACATCGGCGGTGATGTTCTCCCCGCTGTAGATACCGGTGAGGATGCCGATCAGCGTGATGCCGATCTG
>DDRC01000126.1:0-644 GCA_002342985.1 Flavobacteriales bacterium UBA2426 | reverse complement strand
GCCGATCAGCGTGATGCCGATCTGCACCGTGCTGAGAAAGCGGTTGGGGTCGTTGGCCAGTTGCAGGGCGGCGCGGGCACGGGCGTCACCGCGCTGCTGCTCGGCCTCCAGCCGCCGCTTGCGCGCGCTCACCAGGGCGATCTCGCTCATGGAGAACAGACCGTTCAACAGGATCAGCAGCAGCAGAATGAGGAACTCCATGCAGGTGCTAAAGTCGCAACAACGTCCCATTGCACGTCCGCCCAGAGGGAACCGACCTCAGTAGCAGGCACGATGGGCGCACGATCTGAAGCGGCCAGTGAGAGGTTGGGAGCGTGAAAAAGATGCGAGGGTCTGAGGGGCGGCACGCTCTCACCACGCGCACCTCTCTCATCGTTCTCACCCGCGGTGGGCTGCGGGCGAGCTCATTTCAACTGGCGAAAAGCATCTTCAGCCCTGCGGTGAGCAGCACCAGGAAGAGGCAGAAGAGGATGGCCCGTGCACCGAAGCGCGTGGCGCCCAGCTGGGAACCGACGAGGCCGCCGGCCACCACCGCAAGCAGCCACCACGGCAGGAAGGGCTCCAGCACCAGCTCCGCGCTGTACTGGCCGATGAGCCCCGCGACGGAGGTGACGAAAATGAACATCGCCGCGATGCCGGAGACT
>DDRC01000204.1:2587-5120 GCA_002342985.1 Flavobacteriales bacterium UBA2426 | reverse complement strand
CAGCTACCTCGCGGCCTCGCGGCTGTTCGATGAGGATGGCCAGGTGATCGGGGCCATGGGCGTATCGAGGGACATCACGCACATGAAGCGCGACCAGGAGGCCCTGCGGGTGAGCGAGGAGCGCTATCGTGACCTGTTCGAGAATGCGACCGACCTGATCCAGAGCGTGCGTCCCGATGGACGGTTCGAGTACGTCAACGCCGCGTGGAGGAAGACGCTGGGATACTCCGATGAAGACCTCCTGCAGCGCACCATCTGGGACATCGTCGACCCTGTGCACCATGCGGCGTTCCGGGCCTATCTGGAGGGCATCCTGAGCGGCGATGCCGCAGGGGTCATCCGCACCGTATTCCGCGCCAAGGACGGCCGGCCTGTGACGGTGGAGGGATCATCCACCGTTCGCCGGACCGACGGCATGCCCATGGCCACGCGCAGCATCTTCAGGGACATCACCGGGGCCTTGGAGGCCAGCCAGCGGATCCAGGAGCACGAGGCCAAGTGGAGGGCCCTCTTCGAGAGCAGCGAGCACCTGTTCTGGACAGTGGATCGCGAGATCAAGCTCACCTCCCACAATAAGGCCTATGGCGATGCCATTGAGCGGCTCTACGGGCATCGGCCTGAAATCAACCAAGACCCCGACCGCCCCCGAAAGCTCTTCGCTCCCCGAGGATACCATGATTTCTGGGAGGGCAAGTATGCCGAGGCCTTCTCCGGAATGGCGATCCGCTTCAACACCGATATCGTGGACCGCCAGGGCAACAGGGTCTGCAACGAGGTCTTCCTGAGCCCTGTCTTCGCTGCGGATGGAACGGTAAAGGAGGTGTTCGGAGTCGGCCATGAGATCACCGAACAGAAGCTTGCCGAGGAGAAAGTGAGGGACCAGGCCGCTCGTCTCCAGGCCATTTTCGACAGTTCGGCGAACATGATGATCTGGACGCTGGACAAGGATTTCCGGATCACCTCCTGCAATCACAGATTCCGTCATGCGGTCCGGTCGGACTTCGGCATCGAGCTCGATGCCGGCGACCTCTTCCTGGGCGCGGCCTCTGAAGCGGCGGCGGGTTCGAATCATGAGCGCTACACCGATCACTACCTCGCTGCCTTCAAGGGCCGGCCCCAGCAATTCGAGGCGGAGCTCGTGGACCGAGAGGGCCGCACGATCTGGGTGGAGAACTTCATCAATCCGATCATCGTCGATGGCGAGGTGCAGGAGCTGTCGTGCCAGGCTCACCACATCACGGAGCGGAAGGAGGCCCAGCGTGAATTGCTGCGGAGCCTGGCGGAGAAGGAGTCGCTGCTCAAGGAGGTGCACCATCGGGTCAAGAACAACCTGCAGGTCATCAGCAGCATCACCAAGCTCCAAAGCGAGCACGCCGGCCTCGACCCCAAGGTCCAAGAGATGCTGCACCACAGCCGGGACCGGATCAGGAGCATGGCCCTCATCCATGAGAGCCTCTATCAGAACAAGCAGTTCAGCAGGATCGACCTGGCCGAGTACGTCGATGGCCTGGCGCGCAACCTCATGCTCAGCTACAGCCTGACGGGCCGGATCGACCTGGAGATGAGCCTCAAGCCCGTGTACCTGAACATCGACCAGGCCATGCCCTGCGGGCTGATCCTCAACGAAGTCATCAGCAATGCCCTGAAGCATGGGTATCCGGATGGCCGCATGGGCACCGTGCGCATCGCCATCGGGGTCGAGGGCGACAGGGTCTCCATCCGGATCAGCGACGACGGCGTGGGGCTCTCCCCGGGTTTCGCGGAAGAGCGTGACGGGCGGCTGGGGCTGGAATTGATACGGATGCTCGTGGACCAGCTGGATGGAAGGCTCGAGCGTACCTCCGTTCAAGGGGTGTCCTATTTGCTTACTTTTGAACGTCTCAAGAATTACGCAAATGGCGCAGACGAACGTTCTCGTGGTGGAGGATGAGAGCATTGTGAGCAAGGACATCCAGCACAGCCTCAAGAAGCTGGGCTACAGCGTCGTCGGCGCAGCCAGCACCGGAGAGCAGGCCGTGGCGCTCGCCACGGAGCACATGCCCGACATCATCCTCATGGACATCATGCTCAAGGGGGAGATGAGCGGCATCGAGGCGGCGGAGGCCATCCGGAAGACCGCCAACATACCCGTGATCTTCCTCACGGCCTATGCGGATGAGAGCACCTTGGCCAAGGCGAAGGTGACGCAGCCCTACGGCTACATCATCAAGCCCTTCAAGGAGATCGACATCCACACGTCGATCGAGATGGCCCTTTACAAGCACAAGAAGGAGACCGAGGTGCTGAAGGAGCGCGATATGCTCTACGCGCTGGTGGAGAACAAGGACAGCAACAAGGACATCCTGTTCGTGAAGAGCAACAGCCGCTTGGTGAAGCTCAAGACCAGCGACATCTACTTCATTGAAGCGCTGAAGGACTACGTGGTCATCAACCTGCTCAATACGCGCTACACGGTGCACAGCACCATGAAGGACATCGAGGCCAAGCTGTCCGATGCCGAGTTCATCCGCGTGCACAGGAGCTTCATCGTCCG
>DDRC01000204.1:0-2440 GCA_002342985.1 Flavobacteriales bacterium UBA2426 | reverse complement strand
CGTGCACAGGAGCTTCATCGTCCGAGTCGACAAGATCACCGCGATTGAGCAATCGAACCTGATCCTTGAGAACGACAAGAAGGTGATCCCCATCGGCGGCAGCTACAAGGAGGAGTTGCAGAAACGCCTCAACCTGGTCTGACCACCTGCCCGGCTGACGGCTCAGCGCTTGTTTGCCCGTTTCCCCTGTCCGCTCCTGCGGACGAACTTGCCGCTCGTCGTCACGGGCCCCGCCTCGCCGGTCAGCGCGAAGTCCACGGTGCGCCGGTCCATGTCCACGGCCTTGATGGTCACGGTGAGCTCATCGCCCAGCCTGAACTTACGGCCGGTGCGGTGCCCGGTCACCTCGTAGCGCTCCTGGTCGAAGCGGTAGACATCGCCAGGCAGCTCGCGCAGGGCGATCATCCCCTCGCATCTGTTCTCGCGCAGCTCCACGTATACCCCCCAGCCGGTGAGGCCGCTGATGATGCCCTCGAACGATTGACCGATACGGGCCAGCAGGTACTCGGCCTGTTTGTACTTGATGCTCGCGCGCTCCGCATCGGCCGCCTGTTTCTCCATGCGCGAACTGTGCTTGCAGGACACGTCGAGCGCCTCGCGGTCCAAGTGCTTGCCGCCGGCGAGGTAGTGCGCCAAGGCGCGATGCACAAGCAGGTCCGGATAGCGGCGTATGGGGGAGGTGAAATGCGTGTAGTGCTCGAAGGCCAGGCCGTAGTGCCCGATGTTCTCCGTGCTATAGATGGCCTTGGCCATGCTGCGGATGGCCACCTGCTTGATGATGTTCTCCTCTTCCTTCCCGCGCACCTCCTGCAGCAGCCGGTTGATCGCATGCGGCAGGTCCTCGTCCCCGCCCACGGAAAGGGTGTGGCCGAAGCTCTTGGCGAGGGAGCGCAGCTGCTCTACTTTCTCGGGGTCCGGCAGGTCGTGCACCCGGTAGACGAAGGGCGGGGCCGCCCCCCCCTTGCGCCTGTTCACCCAAGCCGCCACACGCTTGTTGGCCAGCAGCATGAATTCCTCGATCAGCCAGTTGGCGGGCCCCATCACCTTCTCGTACACGCCGAGCGGCCGGCCCTGCTCATCCAGCTTGAACTTCACCTCATTGCCCCCGATCTCCAGCGCGCCGTTCTCCATCCGCTCCCTGCGCATGACCTGCGCGAGCCGATGCAGCGCGAGCACCTCATCCTTGAAGTCCCCATCGCCGCCGTCGATGATCGCTTGGGCCTCGGCATAGGCGAAGCGGCGGTGCGAGCGCATCACCGTGCGGCCGAACCACTCGCCCCTGATGCGCGCTTGCTCGTCGAGCTCGAAGATGGCGCTGAAGCTGAGCTTGTCGGTGTGGGGATTGAGCGAGCAGAGGTCGTTGCTGAGCCTCTCGGGAAGCATGGGCACCACGCGGTCCACGAGATATACGCTGGTGGCGCGGTTCGCGGCCTCCATGTCAATCACGCTGCGCGGCGTCACGTAATGGCTCACATCGGCGATGTGGATGCCAACCTCCCAGTGGCCGTTCTCCAGGCGGCGAAGGCTCAGCGCGTCATCCAGGTCCTTGGCATCATCCGGGTCGATCGTGATCGTGGGGATCGCGCGCACATCGCGGCGTTTGGCGATCTCCTCTTCCGTCACGCCATTGCCGATCCCCTCGCTGGCCAGCTGAACGCTCTCGGGGAAATCCAGCGGAAGGCCGAACTCCGCGAGGATGGCATGCATCTCCACATGATGCTCTCCGGCGCGGCCCAGCACGCGGGTCACCTTCCCGCGGGGAATGTCGCGGGTGTCCTTCCACTCGCCGAGCGTGATGATCGCCTTGTCCCCCTCCTGTGCATTCAGGCTCTCATGGGGCGGGATGAAGAAGGGTTGCTTCACGCGCTGGTCATCAGCCACCAGCAGCAGGCGCCCGGCCTGCTTGTGGATCGTGCCCACGAATTCGGTGCGGCGGCGCTCGAGCACCTGGAGCACCTTGCCCTCGGCACGTGTCCCGCGCCCGCCCATCACCTTCACCAGCACGCGGTCGCCGTGCAGGGCCACGCCCACGTTGCGGCCGTGCACGTAGATATCCTCCTCGCCGCCGCTCACACGAACGTAGCCTGCTCCGCTGGCGATGATGTCGATGGTGCCCTCCAGGGTGTCACGCCCCCCCTGGGCGGTGTAGCGCCCTTTCTTGCCCGACTCAATGCGCCCCTCGTCCAGCAGCAGTTCAATGGCATCGAAGAGCAGGTAGCGATGGCCTTTGTCCTTGAAGCCCAGTTGCAAGGCGAGCTGCTGGCTGGTGATGCCAGCATGGCCAGCCTTGCGGATGGCGGACAGCACGTCCTGGGCGAGGTTGGTGGGGGAGGGGGCTGAGCGGCGTTTGGGCATGGGGAGGCTTGGCATATGCCCTTGCGGGGCCGGCGCCGAAGGTACCTGGGCGGTCCTCTCAGCACCCCACGAACAGGTGTTGATA
>DDRC01000069.1 GCA_002342985.1 Flavobacteriales bacterium UBA2426 | reverse complement strand
GACGTTGATGTAGGGGTCGAGCTTCTGGATGGTGACCGTGAAGCCGCGTGCCTGCAGGAGCTTGGCCAGGGAGGCCGAGATGATGCCCTTGCCGAGGCTGGAGGTCACCCCGCCGGTGACGAAGATGTACTTGGTGGAGCCCGTCATCGCTGGTGAGAGGGCTCCTGGACGAGCCGCGATCACGGGGCGTAAAGATAGGCCGCGGCGGCGGGACGCCCGTGACGCTTGTACCCCTTGTGGATAACTGGCGGCGATCGTGGGATCCCCGGCGGCGCTAGAACCTGAAGCTGACGCCCGCGCTGGGCAGCAGGGGCAGCTGGTTCACGCGCTCGTAGCGCACCCGGTCGAAGTAGAAGATGTTCTCGCGGTCCAGCGCGTTGGTCACCCCCAGGTCGAGCTCCAGGCTGGTGTGCTCATCGAAGCGCCAGGTCTTGGTCACGCCCACGTCCACGCGCGCGTAGGCCGGCAGCCGCCCGTCGTTGAGCTTGCCGAAGATGATGGCGAGGTCCGCGTTGCTGGTGGCGTAGTCGGTGTTGATGTCGCCGTTGAAGGGCACCGAGCCGTAGAAGCCCTGGGTGCGCGTGAAGGGGAAGCCCGATCCATAGTTCCAGCGCACGTTCACCTTCCAGGCGTCGAACTTGCCGAAGGCGTAGCTGGCCACCAGGTTGAGGTTGTGCCGGCGGTCCCAGACGGGGTTGTATTCCTGCACGCCGTCGTAGCGGTCCACGAAGGTGTAGCTGTACACGCCCCAGAGGTAGAGCTGGCCCTTCTCGTACTTCAACTGCAGGTCGGCGCCATAGGCCTGGCCGGTCTCCACGATGAAGTCCTTCTTGAGCTCCTCGGGCTTGTCGGCGAATTCGGGGGTGTCCTCGAAGTACTTGTTGCGGTTGATGTTGGTGACCTGGCGGAAATCCTTGAAGTAGACCTCGAAGTTGAGTGTGAGCTCACGCGAGAGGTCGTGCTCGATGCCGGCCACGTAATGGTTGGCGCGCTGCAGGGGGTCCTTCAGCTCGCGCTTGGTGCCATCGCGCAGGCTGATGTCGCGCGGCAGGTTCTCCGGCGAGGAGAGGAAGCCGTAGAAGAGGTTCACCACGTCGCGGTCGTTGTTGGCGGCCACGAGGTTCTGGCTGTAGCGGCCGGCAGCGGCCTTGAAGCGCCAGTTCTCGCTGATGTTCCACTTGACCCCCAGGCGGGGCTCGATGTTGGCCACGCTGAGCGAAGCGTAGTAGTGCAGCCGCACGCCGGGGTCCACGATGAGCTTGCCCAGCTTCTTGCGGTAGTTGAAGTAGCCGGCGATCTCCGAGGTGTTCTCCTCCTGGATGAAGGAGCGGCCCAGTTCGTTGAAGAAGGTGAAGTTGGTGCGGAAGCCGAGCACCTCCACGCCGTAGCGCGCCTCGTCATCGCCCATGAAGTACTTGAAGTTGAGCGCGCCGTTGAAGCCGGTGATCTCGCTGGAGCGAGGCTGCAGCTCGGCCTCGGTGAGCTCGATGCCGTAGCGGCTGTACGAGAAGACCCCGTCGATGAGCACCGCCGACCCGGCGGGCACCAGCACGAAGTTGGTGCCTGCGCCCCAGTTCTGCCACTCCAGGTCGCTGACGCCGCGGTAGTTGACGCCATCGGTGAAGTTGAAGCCGAAGAGGTTGAATTTGCTGCCGTTGGCGCCATTGAAGGAGAGCTTGCCATAGGCATCGGTGAAGCGGAAGGGCAGGCCCAGGGTGTCGTTCACGTTGCGGTAGAGGGTCTTGCTGGTCTGGTCCAGGTAGCTGTGGCGCAGGTTGAGCAGGTAGCTGCTGGACCCATCGCCGGGCTCCTTCTGCTTCTTGATGGGCCCCTCGAGCAGCGCCTTGGCGGCGAAGGTGCTGGCGCTGACCTTGCCGCTGAGCCGATTGCGGTTGCCGTCGCGCGTGGTGATGTCCATCACCGAGCTGATGCGCCCGCCGAACTCGGCGTTGTAGCCGGCAGTGTAGATGTCGGCGTTGCGGATGATGTCGTTGTCGAATACGCTGAAGAGGCCGATGCTGTGGAAGGGGTTGTACAGGACCATGCCGTCCAGCATCACCTTGTTCATGATGGGCGAGCCGCCGCGCACATAGAGCTGGCCGCCCTGATCGCCCGTGAAGATGACGCCCGGCACCACCTGCAGGTACTGGGCCAGGTCGGCCTCGCCCCCCACGGCCGGCATGCGCTCGATCTGCTTGGGGGTGAGCTTGGTGACGCTCATGCGCACCTGCGACTGGGCCTCCTGCTTCTCGGCGCTCACCTCCACCTCGCCGATGCGGATGGAGGCCTTCACCAGATAGAGCTTCTCGGTGAGGATCTGGCCTTGGTTCAGCGTCACCTGCTTCTCCAAGGGCTCATAGCCCAGGTAGGTGACCTGCAGCGTGCTCTGGCCCACGGGCGCCTTGCTGATGGAGAAGTAGCCGTTCACATCGGTGGCGGCCCCGATGGTGGTGCCCTTGAGCACCACGTTGGTGAAGATGACCGGCTCGCCGCTGTCCTTGTCATAGACGAAGCCCCGGATGGTGCCGGTCTGAGCCATGGCGGCGGGAAGGACGAGCAGCACGGCCAGGAGGGCGGCCAGCTTCAGCGGTGAGCGCATCATGGAAATGGTTCCTTGCAAGGCGGCTAAGGTAGAAGTTGCCCGCAAGGGGGAGCGGCCGTTGGATGGGCGGTCAGCACCGGTGGCTGCCGGCCGGCCACCGCGGCGGAGCTCAGCTCATCACCTTGGCGAGCAGCTCGCGCAGCAGCTCGCCCTGGTCGGCGCCGTCGCCGCCCACGCCCTTGCTGCGCAGGTCGCACTGGCGCAGGTGCCGCTGGATCTCGGCGAGCTTGGGCAGCGGGTAGTTGCGCGCCTGTGCCACGTAGTCCTTCACGAAGTAGGGGTTCACCTTCAGCGCGGCGGCCAGCTCCTGCTGGGTGCCGCCCTGTGCGGCATGCACCACCGCCAGCTTGCTGAAGTAGCCGTTGAGGATGCCGAGCGTGACCACCAGCGGATAATCCTTCGGGTCCGATGCGAAGTGCTGGGCGATGCGCAGGGCCTTCGCCGTGTTCCGCGTACCGATGGCATTCTGCAGCTCGAAGACGTTGTACTCCTTGCTGATGCCCACGAAGCGCTGGATTACCTCGCTGGTGATGGCGCCGCCCTCCTCGGTCACCAGGCAGAGCTTCTCCACTTCCTTCACGGCCTTGGCCAGGTCGCTGCCCAGGTGGCTGGCCAGCAGCTGCGCCTCGTTCGCGCCCAGGCGGCGCTTGTGGTTCTTGGCGAAGCTCACGAGCACCTCGGGGACCTTGTCATCGCGCACCTTGTCGCTGGTGAGCACCGCTCCGCCGCCTTTCTGCGCCGCCTTCAGGATGCCCTTGCGCCCGTCGATCTTCTTGTGCTTGTAGCAGAGCACGAGCACCGTGGTGGGCGTGGGCTTGGCCAGGTAGGGCTCCAGCTTCTCCACCTGGTCGATGCGCCAGGCCTGGAGCTCGCGCACCACCACCAGCTGGCGCTCGGCCATCATGGGGTAGCGCAGGCAGGTGTCCTTCACCTGGTCGGGGTCCACGTCGCGGGCGTAGAGGATGCTCTGGTTGAAGTCCCGCTCGTGGTCCTGCAGCGCCAGCCGTTCGATCTCCTCCGCCACGCGGTCGATGAAGAAGGCCTCCTCGCCGTGCAGCACGTACACCGGACGGAACTTCCCGGCGCGCACGTCGAGCATCAGCTTCTTGTATTCATCCACGCTGCTCATTCGAAGCGCAGGTGCTTCACGGATGCCCCCTTGTTGATGATCTCGCGCAGGCTCTCCACGCCCACGCGCACATGGGTCTCCACGAAGGAGCCGGTCACCTTGGCGTCGCTTGCGCTGGTCTTCACGCCCCAAGGCACCATGGGCTGGTCGCTCACCAGCAGCAGCGCTCCGGTGGGGATGCTGTTGGCGAAGCCGGTCATGAAGAGGGTGGCCGTCTCCATGTCGATCGCCATGCAGCGCAGTGCGCGCAGGTGCTCCTTGAAGGCCTCGTCGTGCTCCCACACGCGCCGGTTGGTGGTGTACACCGTCCCGCTCCAGTAGTCCAGCTCCATGTCGCGGATCACGTGGCTCACCGCGCGATGGATCATGAAGCTGGGCAGCGCCGGCACCTCCGGGGGGAAGTAGTCGTTGCTGGTGCCCTCGCCCCGGATGGCCGCGATGGGCAGGATGAGGTCGCCCAGCTGGTTCTTCTTCTTCAGACCGCCGCACTTGCCCAGAAAGAGCACCGCCTTCGGGTCGATTGCGCTCAGCAGGTCCATGAGCGTGGCCGCATTGGGGCTGCCCATGCCGAAGTTGATCATCACCATGTCCTCCGACACGGCCACCTTCATGGCCTTGTCCTTCACCGGGACCACGGCCCCGGTGAGCTGGCAGAAGAGGTCGAGGTAGTTGTCGAAGTTGGTGAGCAGGATGTGGGGCTTGAAGTCGACCAGCTCCAGTCCGGTGTAGCGGGGCAGCCAGTTGCCGACGATCTCTTGCTTGGTACGCACTTTTGCGGGATGGGCGATACGGGACTGCCGGCATTGGCACTGCCCGACCACGGGGTCAAAACTAGGCATGTCGCCGAAGGGTGGCAGGCCTTCGACCCCATCCGTCGGCGATGGGTGGCCCTGCTGCCCGAGGAATGGGTGCGCCAGCACTTCATCAACTTCCTGCTGCGCGACAAGGGCTGCCCGGCCTCGCTGGTGAGCGTGGAGCGGCCGCTGGTGCTCAATGAGCTGGCCAAGCGCGCCGATATCCTGGTGCATGCCGCCGATGGCCGGCCGGTGGCGCTGGTGGAGTGCAAGGCCCCCGGCGTGCGCATCACCCAGGCCGTCTTCGAGCAGGCCGCGCGCTACAACCAGGTGCTGCAGGTGCCCTGGCTCATCGTCACCAACGGGCTGCGGCACTACTGCTGCCGCATCGACCGTTCCAAGGGTGGCGTGGAATTCGTCGTGGATATCCCCGACCATACCGGGCTTTGCGCCTCCTGAGGGCCAGTACCTTCGTGCCATGCCGCCCCGTTACGTCCTGCTCATCGCCCTGGCCTCCGCCTCCATCGCCACTGCCCAGCAGCGGGTGAAGATGGACCTTGTCCTCGAACACCGCCTGAGTCAGGCCGACGAGGCCGGCGCCATGATGGACCTCTTCATCCACGGGAGCCCGGGCGCCGTGGAGGCCGCCGTGCGCGCGCACGGCGGATCGGTGAAGATGAGCACGGGCCGCATCACCAGCGCCCGCGTTCCGGCGGTCAGCGTGCGCGCCCTGTCCGCCAGCCCTTCCATTGAGCGGTTCGAATGGAGCGCCGACCCGGGCCGACTGCTCAGCGACAGCATGCGGGTGAAAGCGCGCGTGAATCAGGTGCATGCCGGCCTGGCGCCGCTTCCCCAGGGCTATGACGGCACGGGGGTGGTGATGGGCTTCATCGACGACGGCCTGGGCATCGACCACCCCGATTTCCAGCGGCCTGACGGCACCACGCGCGTGCTGCATTACTGGGACCAGGGCTATGCCGGTGCCGGAGCGCCGCCGGAATTCGGCTATGGCAGCGAATGGAGCAAGGCGCAGATCGATGCCGGGCAGCTCCTCAGCAACTTCAGCGGCTCGGTGCACGGGAGCACCGTGGCCAGCAACGGCGCAGGCGATGGCAGCGCCAACGGCCGCCATAAGGGCGTGGCGCCGGGCGCCGACCTGATCGTCGTGAAATACAGCACCGCGGGCGGCGGCGAATTCCGCGCACGCGTGGCCGATGCGGTGAAGTACATCTTCGACCGTGCCGACGCCACGGGCATGCCCGCGGTGGTGAATGCCAGCCTCGGCACCTACAGCGGCTCGCACGACGGCCGGGATGCCGCGGCTCAGCTCATCGACAGCCTCATCGCAGCGCGGCGCGGCCGATTCCTGGTGTGCGCTGGCGGCAACGCGGGGAGCCAGTTCCCCTTCCACCTGCGGCACACGGCGGATGCCGACACCGGCTTCACCTGGTTCACCACCAACGCGAACGGCGCCCCCTACAACCTCTTCCCCTACCCCAACCTGTTCTTCGAGGCCTGGGCCGACATCGCCGACTTCCAGGGCGCGCGGTACGCCATCGGTGCCGACCGCGTGGTCCCGAGCCTGCAGTTCCGGGGGCGCACCGCCTTCCACGACCTGGCGGAGAACCTGGGGCAGGTGATCACCGAGCCGCTGGTGAGCCAGAGCGGAAGCACGCTCGGGATCGTGGAGTTCCTCGCCCTGCCGCGCGGCGAACAAGTGCAGCTGCAGGTGCGCATCGCCTCGCCCGATTCCGCCGGCTACCTGTGGCGCTTCATGACCACCGGCAGCGGCCGCTGCGACATCTGGTCCCTCACCACGGTGACCGCCACGAGCAACGTCATCGGCCCCGTACTCGCAGCGCCGCTCGGCCTCCCCTTCCCAACGCCTGCGGAGTATCCTGCCATGGCGCACTACGTGAGGCCGGACAGCCTCTATCACATCGTGGACAGCTGGGCCTGCTCGCCCCGCACCCTCACCACCGCCAATTACTGGAACCAGAACGAGTACCAGCCTTGCGCGGGCGACTACATCAATGCGCCCATCCTGCCCTACACCATCAGCAGCAACAGCAGCCTGGGGCCCACGCGCGACGACCGGTACAAGCCGGACATCAGCGCGCCGGGCGATGTGACCCTGGCGGCCGCGCCCATGGCCATCATCAACGATTGGTCCGTGACCAATGCCGACAAGATGGATGAGTTCTGCATGCATGTGCGCAACGGCGGCACCAGCATGGCCTCGCCCGTGGTGGCCGGCGTGGCGGCGCTCTACCTGCAGAAATGCCCCAATGCCGATTGGCAGCAGATCCGCGAAGCCATCCTCGGAACCGCGTGGGGCGATGCGCTCACCGGCCCGCTGCCCAACGTCACCTTCGGGCACGGACGCGTGCATGCCTTCAACGCACTCATCGGATCCAACCTTCCGCCGGTGACGATCACCGCCACCGCGAATGAGATGTGCTCGAACGCCAGCGTGCAGGTGAGCGCTCCCGCCGGCTATGAGGCCTACCTCTGGAGCAACGGTTCCACCGACAATCCCACCAGCTACACCGGCAACGGGCCCCTCACCGTCACGGCCACGGCATCTCCGGGCTGCGCGCAGAGCAATGCCCTCGCCTTCACCGTGCTGCCGGCGCCGCCAACCCCGGTGATCACGGCGGATGGCTCGCTGCTCACCAGCAGCGCCGGGCCCGGTTACCAATGGTACCTCAACGGCGCTCCGCTCGGCGGGGCCGTGGGCGCCACCTGGTGGGCCACCCAGCCCGGCGACTACACCGTGGAGCATGTGGCAGCGAACGGCTGCAGCGCGATGAGCGCGCCGGTCACCATCGTCACCGTAGGCATGGAGGACCGCGCAGCAAGCGGTGGATTCGCGGCCTGGCCTTCGCCCACCACGGGTACCATCACCGTGCAGGTCCCGGGTTCACCCGGCGGGGCAGCAACGGTGGAGCTCTACGACGCCGATGGGCGCCTGCGCGTGCGGGAGGGCTTCACGGGCACCGCGCAGATGCTGGTGGAGGCCACTTCGCTCCCTGCCGGCGCATACACCCTTGTGGTGACCCGTGGCGACGCGCGTTGGACCTCGCGCATCGTGCGCTTGCCCTAGGCATCAGAACGAGGGGCAGCCGATCACCCGGCCGCGCACGGTACGTGCGCGATGGATGAACGGGAAGCGGCTGGAGACCTGGTACCGCGCCCTTCGGCGCGGAGGCGCTGGCACGGCGCCGTCCTTCTCCATCCAGCAGCGATCCGCTGAGGGGGCCATCTCCGTTGGACGCATGCGCGACCCGCTCCCCTCCCCGCCCGGTGCCTGCTCCGTGGGCACAGGCGTCACAGGGATGGGCTGGGCCGCCGCCGTGGAGAGCGTGAGGGCGGCCAGCACCGCCATGGCACCGCGCAACAGCTCGCGCGGCACCTCGTTCAACGGCATCAGGTCGCCCTGCACCTGCTCGATCCGGAACCGGCCGCAGCCATCGGGGCTGTCGGAGAACCACGCCTTGAGTTCGGCATCGCTGCGCTCGGTGAAGTCGATCACCGGCTTGGCGCAAATGGCGCAGAACCGATCGCGGCCGAGCGGCTCCATCTCCTCCCAGGGCTGGGAGCAGGTCACCTTCATCCCGTGCAGGGGCTTGCGCATCGGTCCGTGCCGCATGCACTGATGACGCGAGGCGGGCAACAGGGATGCCTGCCGCTGTCAATGCACGCGCTCGCCATCCACGAAGGTGGCCGTCACCCTGGCCAAGCGCAGCGCATCCGCTGGGGCCCGCTCCAGGTCGGCATTCACCACGGTGATGTCGGCCCGTTTGCCGACCTCCAGGGTGCCCAGATCGCCCTCCTGCATGGCAGCGATCGCATTCCAGATGGTCATGCCGCGCAACGCATCCAGCCGCGAGAGCGCCTGCTCGGTGCGGTAGCCGCCCTCCGGCCAGCCATCGGCGCCCTGGCGCAGCACCGCGCTGCGGAATGTCTGCAGCGGATCGATGCCCTCCACCGGGAAATCGGTGCCTAGCGCCAGCAGCCCCATCGTCCTGCGGAGGTCCTCGTAGGCGTAGGCATCAGCGATGCGCTGAGGCCCGAGTCGCTCGATGGCCCAGGGGCCGTCGCTGGTGGCGTGCGTGGGCTGAACGCTGGGGATGATGCTGTAGCGGGCGAAGAGCGGACGGTCGGCCGCGCTCACCACCTGGGCATGCTCGATTCGCCAGCGCAGGTCGTTGGTGCCGCCCAGCACCTCGGCGTACACATCGAGGAGCAGCTTGTTGGCGCTGTCGCCGATGCAGTGCGTGTTCATCTGGAAGCCATGCTCCTTGCACCACCGGGCCACGTGCAGGAAGTGGTCGCGGGAGGCCAGCTGCAGGCCATGGTGGCCGGGCTGGTCATGGTAGGGCTCCTTGAGCAGGGCGCCGCGCGAGCCCAGGGCGCCATCGGCATACACCTTCACGCTGCGCACGGCAAGGCGGTCGGTGAGGATCGGCCCGCTGCGCGCGAACGCCTCAAGCCACGGGGCCGAATCGGAGACCATGGCGTAGACGCGCATCTTCAGCGCGCCCTCCTCCTGCATGCGCTGGATCAGGCGGATCGTGCCGGGATCGAGGCCCGCATCACAAACCATGGTCAGGCCGAGGCTGAAGCAATCGCGCTGGGCATCGAGCAGCGCCGCGCGCTTGATGGCCTCATCGGCCTGTTCCATGATGGGCTGGAACACGTTCACCGCATTGTCGATGAGCACGCCGGTGAATCGGCCGTCGCGC
Organism: Flavobacteriales bacterium UBA2426; assembly: GCA_002342985.1. Taxonomy (GTDB): domain Bacteria; phylum Bacteroidota; class Bacteroidia; order Flavobacteriales_F; family PHOS-HE28; genus PHOS-HE28. The sequence continues at coordinate 7,323 of DDRC01000069.1, read as the reverse complement.
TTCACCATCAACCCTCCCTCCACGCTATTCGCCGGGTCGACGCCCACGGCGCGCAGGGCCGCATCGTTCACCACGGCGGCGTGGCCATCGATGCGCTGCATGAGCACGGGCCTGTCGGGGAAGAGCGCGTTCAACGCGGCGTTGTCCGGGTACTCCTTCACCGGCCAGTCGTTCTGGTCCCAGCCGCGGCCCAGGATCCATCCCGCTCCGGGATGGGCTTTCGCATAGGCCTCGATCCGCGCCACGGCCTCCTGCCAATCGCCCACCCCCTGGAGGTCCACCTTCTGCTTGTTGAGGCCGTAGCCATAGAAGTGGCAATGCCCATCGATGAATCCGGGATAGACATGCTGCCCCCCTGCATTGAAGATCTCCTTGGCGCGGTAGCGGTTGCGGATCTGGTGCTCCGGACCGAGCTCGATGATGCGCCCGTCCTTCACGGCCATGGCCTGGTGCACGCTTCCGGCCTCGTCGAGCGCATGGATGACCGCGTTGTGCACCACGAGGTCGGCCTCACGGTCCTTGTGCGCGCAGGCGGTGGCGAGGAATGCAGCGAGCAAGGGGGCGAAGAGCCGTGCAGGGGTCATGCGGAGAGCAGGGGTTTGAGCCGCGGCCAGCGGGCCAGCGCGCGGCGATGGTCGAAGGCGAGCAGGGCGGCCACCAGCAGGAAGGGCAGCAGCGGCGCCCGGTAGCGCACCAGAGCGCCCATGATGGGCGTGGTCCAGCCGATGACGCAGGCCAGCACGAAGCCGTATCCGGCCAGCGCGAGCAGGAGGGGCCGGTCGATGCCGCTCCAGGGAAGCCGGTACTGCAGCAGCGCCGCAAGCACGGCCAGTACCACGATGTTCTCGGCTGCGGACGCAAGGCCGAGCGCCCCGCCGCCGCCATGGGCGACCGGCCCGGCGAGCGTGATCCACAGGGCATACGGGATGGTGCGCACGAAGGAAAGCGCATCAGGCTGCAGCAGCGGCGGCATCACGAAGCTGCCCGAGCGCGTCTCGAGCGCAAGGCCGATGAAGTCGCGCTGCTTCCAGGTGATCACCTCAAGGATGTCGAAGCCGGGGATGAAGCGCTGCGCATTGAGGCCGGCGGCGATGAAGGCGGCGTAGACGACGGCCATCTTCAGCAGGGGCCGCCGACCACCGGTCAGGCGGGCCCAGGCCAGGAAGGCCAGCGCTGGCACCATGCTGAGCAGCACGTAGAACTTCAGGTGGTAGAGCAGCGCCATGGCGGCACCGAGCATCAGCGCCCCGGCCACCGTGGCACGGCCATCCAGCATGCGCAGCACCTGCCACACCAGAATGCCAAGGCCGAAGAAGAGGAGGCTCTCCTTGATGACGCCGCTGGCCCAGAAGAGGACGGAAGGCAGCCCGAACAGGGCGATGGCCAGCGCGCGCTCACGGCCCGCGAGGCGCCCTACGAAGGCGCGGTAGAGGCCCAGGGTTCCGGTGAGCGAAAGGAAGGCCGCCGCCACCGTGTGCACATGGAAGTGGCCGAAGCTGAACAGCCGCACCACGGCGTTGAAGCGGATCACTGTGTGGGCATCGTTGTGCAGGTTGCTCTCCCACTGCCGGTACCAGTTGTTCATGCGCTGGTAGTACTGCTCATCGAACCACGGGGTATCGTTGTCCACGCTGAAGAGCATGCGCAGGTAGTCGCCGGGGCGCTCGGGCAGTGCGCTGAAGAGCACGGCGCTGTCGTCGAAATACTTGAAGACATCGGCCGTGGCGCGGTCGGTGTAGACATAGGTGTAGACCGCCCAGAGGGCCGTGCCGGCGGCCACCTTCAGCAGGAAGAGCGCCGCCACCCCCCGCATGGACAGGCCCGGCACACGGGCATAGAACGGCATGCGCCGCATGGCGAAGAGCAGCAGCGAGGCATAAGCGACGGCGAGCAGCGCACCGGGCATGGCGCGAAGGTCGCCATCCCGCGCCTCACAGGTGCTTGAGCGCCTCGCGGACGCTCAGGGCCGAGAGCCGGTGGTGCGCCACGAACCGGCGCACCGCATCCGGGTCGGTGGCCGCCAGTTCGCGGCGCGTCGACCCGATGGCTTTGCGGATGAAGAAGTCCGGGTGGGCGGCATGGCGGCCGATGCATCCGAAGAGCAGCGCCTGGTCCGTTCCGCCCTTCCAGCGGTTCTGGAAGATGATGGCCGTGCGGATGAGCCACCGGTTGTCGCTCGCGGCCCAGCGCGCGCACCATTCCGCGCGCGCCTCCGGATGCCGCTTGAGGATGGCGCCCGCCACATGGATCGCGAGCCCATCCACCGTGTCCCACCAGCTCTTGGTGGTCACCAGCTCCTCCACCAGCGGCAGGTGCTCCAAGCCGAGGCGCTTGGCATCGCGCATCAGCAGGTCAACGGCGGTCTGATGCAGCTCGCGCTGCGGGCAGTCGAAGGCCGAGCGGACGATGGCCGGCAGCTCACCCAGCGGCGGAGGGCCCAGCTTGGCGATATGCGCCTTCAGGATTGCCCGGCGTGCCGGGGCCTTGATGCCGAAGAAGGGGGCGATGCCCTTCATGTAGGCCTCCATCGGCAGGGCGTCGACCGGATTCGCGTGGCGGGCGAACGCGCCGTGCAGGGGAGCGATCCAGGGATGCATGGGAACGGCCCCCGCGAAGATGCACCGCCACAGGCCTCACGGCCAACTGACCGGCACCGCCACCTCGTTGCGCCGTGCCACCAGCTGCCAGGGCGGATCGTAGCCCAGGAAACGGGCCGGGCCGATCGGCACGAGGCCGGCGGCCGCCGTGGACCTGAGCAGCTCCCCGGTCATCCCAGTGATCCGCGCCTCATCGGCGAAGCCGCCGAAACGGAGCACGGCCACCACCTCCTCAGGGACGTTCCGCAGCTGCACGGCCCGGTCATTGGGTGCCGGCAGACTGTCCATGCTGAGGCCTTCGGGCATGATGAAGCGCATGCGGGCGCTGTCGGGATCCAGCTGCATGTGCACCGGGGCCGTCATCGCGATGCTCGCGCCGTCCGCATTGCCGCCGAAGATGTAACCCGCCAAGGTGCGGAAGGAGGGATTGGCGACCTGCTTGTAGGTGCCGCCCGGCCTTACCGTCTCTGCCGCCAAGGCGGCGGGGTAATGCCTCACTTCCAGCGCTCCGATGGTCCGCAGCACGGTGTAGGGCTGCTGCGGCGTGCGCTTGGTGCCGGCCACGGTCCAGGCCTGCAGGCCGGCGAAGAGGACCAAGGCACCGATGACGATGTACATGAGCTTGCGCATGTATTCCCACCTGAACGCCTGAGACGCTGCACTGTTCAGCCCCTATTGCTCAGCCCGGCCGAAGTAGCCCCGGCCGAGCGTCTGATTGAACACGCTGATGAACAGCGCGATGTAGCTCAGGTAGAACAACGATTGGATGGACACCACCAGCTTGCCCAGGCCTGTGACCGGATAGTACTCGCCGAAGCCGATGGTACTGGTAATGACGAAGCTCAGGTAGACCGCATCGGTCCATGCGGCCATCGGCTGATTGAAGTGATTGCCGGCCATATGGATCACAGCGAAGCCGAAGACCACCTCCATGTAGTTGATGAAGATGAGCAGCTTGGAACGCCGGTAGGACCGCGGGGAGGGCAACGCATCGGAGGCGAAGATCATGGTGGGGATGTAGAGGAGGGTCTCCGTCATCAGCCAGACCACCGCCCACAGGACCGCCGCATGCGACCACCAGCCCTGCCAAAGGACCGCCAGCGGGAAAGCGGTCTTCAGCAGCACATAGCACTCGATGGCCAGGTCCTGCACCAAGGCCCCTCTCCGCCAGAAGAGGTGCTTGATGTAGGCGCCGGGGAACAGGAACTGCGATGCCGCCAGCATGAGCCGCACGGCTTTCTCCAGGCCCGCATCCAGTTCATAGGCATTGTCCCAGATGGCCACTACGTTCTCCCAGCGCCGCCCCAAGGTGCTGTGCCGGTCCTCCACCTGCGGGTGACCCCTTCCCAATAGCAGCTTCCGTACGGTCTGTCGCATGCTTCAAGGCGCTTACGACCGAAAAGTATCCCGGAACGGACCTGCATGGACTGACGAAGCGCACCGGCTAACTTCACCCTCCCAAACCGACCGCCATGATCCGATCCTTGCTGCTGACTGCCTGCCTGTTGACCTTGGGCAGCAGCCCTGCCCAGTACTGCTCCCCGACCTTCGCCAATGGGTGCTTCAACTGGCGCAACCTGGCCGTGACCCTGGGCACCATCAACTGGACCGCGGGCAGCGACTGCTACGTGAGCGACTTCACCGCGTTGAGCACAGCTGTCACCCCCGGCGTGCCCGAGCCCATGACCGTCACCAGCGGCAATTGGACCGGCTGCGCGGTGTGGATCGACCTGAACGACGACCTGGCCTTCTCCGCCGATGAGAACCTCTACCACGCCTACGTGGGCGGGGACCCCGGCTATACCTACAGCTTCAACCTCACCGTGCCTGAATCCGCCCCGGCAGGCAGCCACCGCGTGCGGGTGATCGCCGGCTGGGGGAGCGACGGCTTCACCGAGGGAAGCGCGAACGGCTTCGGCCCCTGCGGCACCTTCCAGTACGGCAACTTCAATGACTTCACCGTGGTGGTAACGGGCTCTTCGGGCATGGCCGCCGCGCACGCCCTGCCCTTGAAGGTGGCGCCCAACCCGGCCACGGACCGCCTCGATGTGCGGCTCCCCGACGGCAGCCGCGCGGTGCGCGCGCACCTGGTGGCGGCAGATGGCCGAAGCGTGCGTCAGCTCCTGTCAACGCCGTCTGACGGGCGACTGGCAATCGATCTCACCGGCGTGGCGCGCGGCGCATACCTGCTTCAGGTGGAAACGGACCGCGGGGTGCACACGGCCCGCGTGACGAAGGACTGAGGCCTCAGCCGTCCGGCCCCACCCGCACGAGGTTCGCCAGCAAGGCGTTCACCAGCACATCCACATCGCTGGCGGCGATGACCCGGGTGGCGCCGTGCAGGAAGCCATCCCGCTCCATGCGGTGCATCTGCTGCAGGAGCCCATCGTAGAAGCCGTTCACGTTGAGCAGCCCCATAGGCTTGGCGTGCAGGCCCAGCTGCCGCCACGTAAGCAGCTCGAAGAGCTCATCCATGGTGCCGAAACCGCCGGGCAGGGCGATCACCGCCTGGCTGCGGCGGTGCATCACCATCTTCCGCTCGTGCATGTCGGCCACGGTGATCAGCTCGGTCACGCGGTCGTGCGCCAGCTCACGCCCGGCCATGAAGCCGGGAATGACGCCCACCACCTCGCCGCCGGCCTCCATTGCCGCATCGGCCACCGCTCCCATCAGGCCCACGTGCCCTCCTCCATATACGATGCCCATGCCGCGCTGGGCCAAGGTGCGGCCCACGGTGCGCGCAGATTCCATGTACACGGCATCATGGCCGGTGCTGGCCCCGCAGAAGACAGCGATGTGGAGCATGCGGTGAAGGTAACCGGGTGCACCGACGGCCGCAGGCCATGCGGCCACGGCTCCCGGCACGCGAGGATCACTCCTTGATGAACCGCGTGACTTCACCGTTGCTGCCGCGCAACAGGTACACGCCGGGCTTCAAGTCCTGAAGGGACAACGTGCTGGTATTGCTGTAGGTGCGCAGCCAAGCACCACGGCTGTCGTACAGATCCCCCTGGAACGGCTGCGTCAGGTACAGGACATCCGTGCAGGGGTTCGGCCAGGCATGCTGCGCTTCGACGCCCAGATCGGTGATGGACGTGCTGAAGTCGCCGTTGACGCGCGCCACCCTGTTGCGGCCAATGCCATCGTACCTGTAGAAGCTGCCGGCGATGTACACGCTGCCATCCTCCTGGAGCAGGAGCGCGAAAATGACGTTGTTGGCCGCAAGGCCCACCTGATAGCTCCCATCGAACGCTCCATTCGGGAGCAACCGCACGAAGGCAGTTTGCTGACTACCGCCAACGCTATTGAAATCGCCTCCGGCGATGATCCGACCATCGGGTTGCAGCTCCATCCGATAAATGATCCCCTGGTTCGGATTGGAAATGTCGAACCCCGTATCGAGTGCCCCATTGATGCCGAGCCGGGCCATGCACCGGCGGGTGGTGGCACCCATTTGAGAGAAACCGCCGCAGACCAGGATCGTACTGTCCGGCTGAACGATCACATCGTGGATGGTGGAGTTGGAAGCCGGCGCTTGGAAGCTCAGGTCCACCGTGCCGTCGAGCAAGAGGCGCGCGATGTCCGTGCGGTTCACGCTATTGATGCTGGTGAAGTTGCCGCCCACCAGCAGCCGGCCATCGTAGTCGAAGGTCAGTGCCTGCACATCACCGTTCACACCCGATCCGGCGAAGGTGGCATCCAGGCTGCCATCGCTGTTCAAGCGGGCAATACCGCGCTTGTTCACACCGGCCACCTGTTGGAAGAACCCGCCCACCAGGATCTTCCCATCGGGCTGTAGCAAGAGGATGTGTGCATTGTCCGAGAGGCCGGCACCAGGATCGAAGCTCACGTCCAGGCTGCCATCGGGCATAAGCCGGGCGATGCGGTTGCGCGGCACACCGTTGAAGCGGGTGAAGAACCCGGCCACCACAACGCGGCCGTCCGGCTGGATGGCCACGGCCCGCACATCTTCGTTGAAGCCTTCGCCCGTATCGAAGCTCGGATCGATGGTGCCATCGGGCCACACGCGGCACAGCCCGCGCCGGGTCACCCCGTTGTACTTGGCGAACTCACCGCCCACCAGGATGCGGCCATCGGGCAGCCGGGCCAAGGCATAGGCGACCCCGTTCAAGCCGGTGTTGGGCATGAACGAGGTATCCACCGCACCATCCGCGAACGCCTTGATGATCCGCAGTTGAAAGTGCCCGTTGTACATGATGTGATCACCACCCAGCAGGAAGTGCCCATCCGGGGCCACGTGGAAGGCGAAACCCGTGTTGTTCAACCCATCCACCGGCACGAAGGTGTTGTCCACCACACCGTTCGCCTGGAGCCGCACCAAGCGCTGCCAGGGCTGGTTGTTGAAGCTGGTGAAGACACCGGTCACCAGCACTTTGCCATCGGGCTGCAGCGCCACGGCGATAACGTCATTCTCCGCGCCAGTGCCGGGCTGGAAGGAGGTGTCCACGCTGCCGGTGGCATTGAGGCGCGCGATGCGCCTGCGGTTGGCGCCATTGAACTGAGTGAAGCTGCCGCCAATGATGATCTTGCCATCGGGCTGCAAGGCCATGGTGGTCACGACGTTGCTGAACGTGGGACCGCTGCCCGTGCTGAACGTGTTATCGACGGCGCCTGTGGCCAGCAGGCGCACCACGCCCCGGGCATTGGACCCGTTCACCGTCTGGAACGACCCACTGACCAAGAGCTTTCCATCGGGCTGCAACAC
>DDRC01000090.1 GCA_002342985.1 Flavobacteriales bacterium UBA2426 | reverse complement strand
CCATGTCGGGCGACGTGGCCATCGGCTTCACCTTCCCCTTCTTCGGCGTGAACTACACCACGCTGCGCATCAGCACCAACGGCTTCATCACCTTCGCCAACACCACCGATGCGGGCTGCTGCTCCGGTGAGCTGCTGCCCACCAACGATGTGAACCAGCCCAACAACGTGATCGCGCTGGCCTGGGAGGACTACAACACGGGCCTCGGCGGCACCATCGACTACTTCACGCTCACCGCCCCGAACCGCTTCGTGGTTCGCTACAACAACGTGATCCGCTTCGGCAGCACCGGCGCGCTCGACGGCCAGATCGTGCTCTTCGAGGACGGCACGGTGGAGATGCACATCGCCAACTCCAACACCACGGGCGGCGACATCATCACCCAGGGCCTGGAGAACGCCGCCGGCACCGAGGCCATCACCGTCCCGGGCCGGAACGCAGCCGAGTACAGCATCACCAACGACGGCTACCGCTTCTCGCTGCCCCAGGCTGACTACCTGTGGACGCCCAGCACCTTCCTCACCTCCGATGTGATCGCCAACCCCGTGGCGGAGGCCCCCACGGCCACCACCGCCTACAGCGTCCTGGTGTCGTCCACCAACGGCTGCGAATCCACCGGCAACGTGACGATGACGGTGAACCAGAGCCCCGATGTGGACCTGGCCGTGGTGCAGGACTGCATCAACTCGGCCTTCTCCATCAGCGTGCTGGTGAACAGCACCGGCAACGGCCCCACGGTCGACCTCAGCTACACGGTGAACGGCGGCACGCCCATCGTGGTGAGCGGCCTGGCCGCCGGCCCGCAGACCCCGCTCGGCCCCTTCCTGGGCACCGACGATGTGGTGGTGACCATCGTGGACCCCGCCGCAGGCTGCAACACCACCCTGCCGGTGTTCCGCAGCGGCTGCCCCGAGCTGGTGGTCTGCCCCAACATCCTCACCAAGAACTACTGCTACACGAACAACGACACCCGCAGCTGGCTCTTCGAGGTGCCCTTGGGCGAGACCATCCGCCTGCGCTTCGTGAGCGGCGCCATGGAGCCCAATGACATCATCAACATCTACGACGGCGTGGACGACAGCGCGCCCTCGCTGGCGGCCGGCTCCTTCGCCACCCTGGCGAACCTCACCGTGGTCTCCACCGGCCAGAACATCTACATGGTGGTGGCCAGCGACGGCAGCGGCAGCTGCGCCGACAACGACCCCCTCGCCGCCCCCTGGGTGTGGGAGGTGCAGTGCAACCCCGGGTGCGTGGACCCCGCCGGCTCCGCCAGCGTCGTGCTCGACTGCTTCGAGCAGGAATTCGGGTACGATGTGCAGGTCGACTTCGTGGGCGACGGCGCCTCGGTTGACCTGGAGTACATCCTGAACGGCGGCTCGCCCGTCACCATCCCCGGACTCGTCGACTTCGATGTGCAGAACATCGGGCCCTTCGCCTTCGGCGATGACGTGCAGATCTTCCTGCGCCACGAATTCGACGCCTCGTGCGACCTGAACCTGGGCACCTTCACCCAGGAGCAGTCCGCCTGCCCCAACGACGAGCCCTGCTCCTCGTGGATCCTGACGATGAACCCGAACTACACCTGCACGGCCACCACCGCCGGCAACATGACCGGCGCCACGCTGACGGCCGGCATCACCGGCGGCTGCACGGGCGTGGTGCAGGACCTGTGGTTCCGCTTCACGGCCACCGCCGCCACGCACCGCGTGCAGCTGGGCGGCACCACCACGGGCCTTTCGCATGCCATCTACACCGGCACCTGCAATGCCCTCACCCTGGTGCCCGGCACGGCCTGCGTGACCGGTGCCACGGCCAGCAACCCGGCCAACCTCACCATCGGCGAGATCTACTGGGTGCGCGTGAGCCGCACCACCGTGGGCACCAACGCCTTCACCGTGTGCGTGAGCGCCCCGCCGCTGATCGATGCGGACGCCACCGTGCTGGTGGAGCCCCTGGCCACCGGCTGCTACACCGCCGCGGAGGATGTGATCGTGCGCGTGCTGAACAACGCCATCTACCCGCTCGACCTGAGCGTGAACCCGCTGACGGTGAACGTGGCCGTGACCGGCGCCGCCACCGCCAACCTGAGCGGCACGGTGAACACCGGCATCGTGGCCCCCGCCGCCACCATCGACGTGCCCATGAGCGCCACGCTCGACATGACGGCCGCCGGCACCTACACCTTCAACGGCAGCGCCGTGGTGGCCGGTGACGGCATCACCACCAACGATGCCATGACCGCCGCCACCCGCACCAACGCGGCCACCGCGGCCATCCCGCAGACCTGCAGCTTCACCGGCTTCACCGGGGCCAACCTCACCACGGTGTTCCCGAACTTCCGCGAAGGCACGGGCCCCGCCCTGCCGGCCGGCACCACCAGCTCTTGGGGCAGTTCCAATGCGCTGGGACAGACCACGGCACGCATCAACCTGTTCGGCACCAGCGCCAACGCGTGGATCGTGGGTCCGAAGTTCATCCCCGTGCTGGGCACCGTGCTGCAGTACAGGATCGCCATCACCGACTTCGCCTCGGGCACGGCCGACCCCGCCGGCATGCAGGGCACGGACGACCGTGTGCGCGTGATGATCAGCACCGACTGCGGCGCAAGCTTCAATGAGCTCTTCGTGCACAACGCCGCCAACACCGTGGGCATCACCAACAGCCTGGTGCAGCAGCAGGTGGATCTGAGCACCTATGCCGGCCAGCCGGTGATCGTCGCCTTCCTGGCGCAGGACGGCCCGGTGGACAACACCCCGGACTACGACTTCCACCTGGATGACATCAACATCACCAACATCGCCGTGTGCGCCGGCGCGCCGGTGGCCGGAACGGCCGCCAGCTCGCAGCCCGGCCCGGTGTGCGCACCCGCCAGCACGAACCTGAGCCTCACCGGCCAGAGCACCGATGCCGGCGTGGCCATCACCTGGTGGAGCTCCACCGTGAACGGCGGCCCCTACACCACCAACGCGGGCAGCGGCGCTACGGTGACCGCCAGCGGCCTCACCGCCACCACCTACTTCGTGGCCTCGGTGAAGTGCCTGGCCACCAACGACAGCACCCTGAGCAACCAGGTGAGCATCCAGGTGACGCCCACCCCGAGCGCCAGCGCCAGCGCCGGCCCCGCCTGCACGGGCCAGGACCTGCAGCTGACCGGCACCACGGACTTCGGCACCACCTTCGGGTGGACGGGCCCGAACAGCTTCGCCAGCACCGACCAGAACCCGCTGATCCCTGCCATCACCACGGCGGCCCAGGGCACCTACACCTTCACGGCCACGGCCAACGGCTGCTCCACCCAGGGCACGGTGGCGGTATCGGTGAACACCACGCCGGTGATCACCAGCCTCACCGCCGACCCCAACCCGGTGTGCATCGGCGCCAACAGCCAGCTGAATGCGGTGGCACCGGTCTCCGGCTATTCCCTGGGCAGCGGTGGCACCACCTTCATCGACATCAGCGGCACGGGTGTCGCGATCCCCAGCGTGGGTGATGACACCGAGCACAACATCACGATCCCCGGCGGCTTCACCTTCAATGGCGTGAGCTACACCGATGCGCGCGTCGGCGCCAACGGCGTCATCGTGTTCGGCGCCACCACCGGTGAGATCACGTTCAGCAACGCTGCGCTGCCCACCGGTACGGTGGCCGCAGGCAACGCCTTCCTGGCGCCGTGGTGGGACGACATCGACAACGACGCCGGCGGCGGGCAGATCTTCATCGGCCAGAGCGGCAACCTGCTCATCGCCCAGTGGAACAACTGGGGCCGTTCCGCAGCCGTGGCCGGTCAGGTCATCACCTTCCAGGTGCAACTGGACCAGGTGACCGGGCAGATCTTCTTCGTATACCCCGATGTCATCTTCGGTGGCTCGCAGGCCGCCGCCAATGACAATGGCCTCAACGCCACGGTGGGCATCCAATGGGCCAACGCCGCGGGCAGCGCCATCCAGTACAGCTTCGACCAGGCCAGCCTTACCGACGGCCAGGTGATCAGCTTCACGCCGAACCAGGCCTCATTCTCCTGGAGCCCGGCCACCTACCTCACGGCCACCAACGTGGCCGATCCGGAGGCCCAGGGCGTGCTGGCCGACATCACCTACACGGTGACGGCGACCGCGAGCAACGGCTGCGTGTCGGCCCCGGCACAGGTCACCATCGAGGCCAACCCGGCCATCCAGGCGGGCGAGGCCGAGATCAACCCCGACCCGGCGGAGTTCTGCACGGGCGGCGATGTGGAGCTCACCGCCAGCCCCCTGGGTGGCGGCGCCCCCTACACCTACACGTGGACCGACCCGAACAACGTGACGGGCGCGCCCTCCAGCTCGGCCACCCAGGTGGTGAACATCCCCGGCCTGTGGACCGTGCAGATCGACGATGCCTGCGGCGGCACCGCCACGGCGAGCATCACGGTGGTGGAGAACCCCACCCCCACGGCCTCGGCCAGCGCAGGCCTCGCCTGCCTGGGCCAGACCCTGCAGCTGACAGGCACCACCGACATCGGCACCAGCTTCGCCTGGACCGGCCCCAACAGCTTCGCCAGCATCAGCCAGAACCCCACGGTGAACCCCGTGGTGCCGGCCAGCGCAGGCACCTACAGCTTCGTGGCCACCCTGGGCGATTGCTCCAGCGCACCGGCCACGGTGGCCGTGAGCCCGCAGCCCGCCCCCATCATCTCGTCGGTGACCGCCACCCCCAACCCGGTCTGCGCCGGCACGGGTGATGTGCAGCTCAATGTGAACGCGTTCGTCGGCTACGCCGGCGCACCCATCGCCTACGCGCCGCTCAGCCCCGCAGGGCCTGTCACCCCCGGCCCCACGGGCGATGATACCATGTCGGGCGACGTGGCCATCG
>DDRC01000144.1 GCA_002342985.1 Flavobacteriales bacterium UBA2426 | reverse complement strand
TGATGATGCTGAGGTCGCGTGCGCCCATGAGGCTGAACTGCAGCGTGCGCGGGATCGGTGTGGCGGTGAGCGTGAGCGTGTCCACCGTGGCGCGCAGGGTCTTCAGCTTGTCCTTCACGTTCACGCCGAACTTCTGTTCCTCATCGATGATCATCAGCCCGAGGTCCTTCCACACCACGTCCTTGCTCACCAGCCGGTGCGTGCCGATGAGGATGTCGATCTTCCCTTCCTTGAGGTCCTTGAGGATCTGTGTCTGCTGCGCGCTGCTGCGGAAGCGGTTGATGTAGTCCACGCGCACGGGCAGGCCCTTCATGCGCGCCGAGAAGCTCTTCCAGTGCTGCAGCGCGAGGATGGTGGTGGGCACGAGCACCGCCACCTGCTTGCCGTCGCACGCCGCCTTGAACGCCGCGCGGATCGCCACTTCCGTCTTGCCGAAGCCCACATCGCCGCAGACCAGTCGGTCCATGGGCGTGGGCTTCTCCATGTCGCGCTTCACGTCCTGCGTGGCCTTCAGCTGGTCGGGCGTGTCCTCGTAGATGAAGCTGGCCTCCAGCTCGTGCTGCAGGTAGTTGTCAGGCTGGTACGCGAAGCCCGGCTTGCTCTTGCGCTGCGCGTAGAGCTTGATCAGGTCGAAGGCGAGGGCCTTCACCTTGGCCTTGGTCTTCTCCTTCAGGTTCTTCCACGCGGGTGTGCCGAGCTTGCTGATGTTGGGCGCCTTGCCGCCCTCCTCGCCGCTGTACTTGCTCACGCGGTGCAGGCTGTGGATGCCCACGTAGAGGATGTCGTTATCGCGGTACTTCAGGCGGATGGCCTCCTGCTTGCTGCCGCCGGCGTCGATGGTCTCCAGGCCGCTGAACACGCCGATGCCGTGGTCGATGTGCACCACCAGGTCGCCGGGCTTGAGCTGGGTAAGCTCCTTCAGCGTGAGGGCCTGCGCGTTCTTGCGGAAGCCCTCCTTCAGCCGGAACCGGTGGTAGCGTTCGAAGATCTGATGGTCGGTGTAGAGCGCCAGCTTCAGCTCGGGGTCGATGAAGCCCTCGTGCAGATCCAGAACAAGAGGCGTGAAGGCCACCTCGTGCTCCATGTCGTTGAAGATGGCGTAGAGGCGTTCGCTCTGCTTCGCGCTGTTGCAGGCGATGAGGTTGGTGTAGCCCGCGTTCTGCTTGTTGTGCAGGTCACCGCTGAGCACCTTGAACTCCTTGGCGAAGCTGGGTTGGGGGCGTTGTTGGAAGTCGATGAGCTCGGCCCCGGGCTGCGAGTTCATGGCCCCGGGCTGTGGGCCACGGGCCTCGGGCTCGACCGTGCTTGAGCCCGAGGCCCGCAGCCCATGGCCCGCAGCCCAGAAAACCTTCCTGAACCCCAGCGTCCCCTTGATCAGCTCCGTGTCGGTGGCGAGCAGTTCTTCCGGGGTGGGGTGCTTGTCCTTGTCGGGAAGTCGCTCGTAGGACTCGGCGAGGAGCTTCAGCTGCTTCTTGGCCGCATCGCCGATGGCCTGGAGGTCGCGTAGCCAGAGCACGGTGTCTTCGGGCAATTGGGCGAAGAAGGTCTGCTGGCGTGCGGCATCCTCGTCCTGCAGGTCGGGTACGATCACGGCCTCGGACAGGCGCTCCACGGTAAGCTGGTCCTGCGGGTCGAATCGGCGCACGCTCTCCACGGTGTCGCCATAGAGCTCGATGCGGTAGGGCTTGTCGCTGCCGTAGCTGAACACGTCCACGATGCCGCCGCGGATGCTGTACTGCCCCGGCTCGTACACGAACTCCACGCGGGCGAAGCCGGTCTCCTCTAGCCATTCCTGGAGCGTGTCGATGGGCAACTCCTCATTGCGCTTGACGGTGAGCGTGTTCTTCGCCATCTCCTCCTTGCCGATCACGAGGGGGATGAGGGCATCGGGGTAGGTGACGATGATGAGTTTGTTGGTGAATGGTGAATGGGAGTTGGTGAATGGGGAATGCGCATCCGCGCCATTCGCCATTCGCCATTCACTATTCACCTTCATCAATGCCTCGAGCACCTCCGTGCGAGTCACCCGCTCGCCGTCATGGTGTCCTTCGGGATCGTAGGCCGAGCGTGAGGGTGCGGGGTAGAAGAACAGGTCCTCCTCCTTCTTCGCATGGCGCCCGTCCTTGTCCTTCCCGCGCAGCGCTTCGAGGTCATTGAGGAAGTACGCAGCCTCCTCGCGGTCGGTGAGCACGAACACATGCACGCCGCCGCGCTGTTCGATCACGGCGTTGGCATTGAAGGCTTGCGACGAACCGATGGTGCCGGCGATCTGCACGCGGGCGGCCTTCTCGCGCAGGGCATCGGCCACGCGAGAGACGCGGGCGTCTGAGCGGTAGAGGGAGAGGAGGTCGGGGAGGGAGGTGATGGACATGAACGGTGAAAAGCCCGAAACCCGGTGCCGCATGGTGCGGGCATCGGGTCCGGGAAGGTCGCAAAGTTAGGGCTGGTCCTGGGGGATGGCCGCCTTGGCGCCTTCTCCGGTCCATGCACCATTCCTTCCAGTTCATGTCATTTCACCATGGATAATGAAGGCGACCGGTGTCCCTTTGGCCCAGGAACCAACGGCCATGAACACTTCCCTCCATCACGCACGCTGCACCTCGCTGCAAATGCGGCAAGGCCAAGTCGCCCCCGCCCCGCATCTCCGGGTCACCCACAGCGATGTGAGGACCGGGATCGCCGAGCCGGCCAAGCCCGCCTGCATGGGCGTGGTCGCGGCCACCCGCATGGAGGGGCATGGAACAAGCGCCCCCGTCGTCATGGACATCCAAGCCTACAACCGCGCCGTGGACGATCATTCGGATGCTCTGTACCGCTACGTGGTGAAGCACCTGCGCGACCGGGACGAGGCCAAGGACATCGTCCAGGAGTGCTTCCTGCGGCTGTGGATGCGGTTGGACCGTGTTGCTGTCGCGGGAGCGCGGAGCTATCTCTACGCCACGGCGCACAACCTGCTCGTCGACCGATCGCGCAGGCGGAAGTACCTGACCCGTTACGAGAATTGGCATGATGACGTGCGGACCGCTCATCAGCCCGCTGCCGGGCTCAAGGACCGCATCGATGGCGCATTGGCCAAGCTGAGCCCTTTGCAGCGCTCTCTGGTGCTCCTTCGTGACCTGGAAGGCCGCTCCTACGGCGATATCGTGGAGATGACGGGACTGGACATGACGAAAGTGAAGGTCTATCTGTACCGGGCCCGGAAGGCGATGCAGGGCCATTTGGGTGAGCTGGTCGAGTTGATCTGATCCATTGTCGTTGCCGGCCTCACCTGCCCGGCTCAAGGGTGTGCCTCGCACGGGTCGGCCACCTGAGCAGGCTTTCATCGCGGCCTCCTCAGGACTGACGTTTCCGTGCCCGTGATGGACAGTAGTATCCCTGCATGCGTGCTCAATCAGAGTGTATGCTCCTGGAGCATCCGCTTGAAACGCAGCGCAAGAAGAAACCCCTCCTTCCGGTAGCTCGCCAGCTTTCCAGCATCCGGCCTGAAGGACAGTTTCCGCATCCAGATGCCGAAGAGCAGGAGCGGGCAATAGCCTGTGTAACTCACTCTGCCTTCCCTTGCGGATACCTCGAAAACGATGAGCGAACCACCTGAGGCTTCCTTGTAGTAGGTGGCATGGCCTTGCCGCTGATGAAGCTTGAACACCAACGTGTGACCCCTGTTGAACGTGGTGATGCGTTCGGTCGGGCCCTTGAAGTCCACCTGCGTGAAGCCTTGATCATGGAACCAGTCATCCACCAAGGTCAGCAGGGTCTTGGGGTCGGTCATGGCGTTCTTGCTTGCCGGGTACCGGAGCACGAATTGACCGTCACTGATCCGAGCACAAGCGCCAGGTGAAGGGCAGCGGCTGATCGATCGGTCTAACTCTTCATCGCCGCCTCCACCATGTTCCTGCTGCCGATGTACAGCGGGCAGCGCTGGTGCAGCTCGGTCGGCTGCAGGTCCAGGATGCGGGTGGTGCCATCGGTGGCCATGCCGCCGGCTTGTTCCACCAAGAAGGCGAGCGGGTTCGCCTCGTACAGCAGGCGGAGCTTGCCTTTCGGGGCTTTCTGCGTGCCTGGGTAGAGGTAGATGCCGCCCTTGAGCAGGTTGCGGTGGAAGTCGGCCACCAGGCTGCCGATGTAGCGGGCGCTCATCTTCTTCTGCTTGCAGGCATCGATGTAGTTGCGCACGCCATCGCTGAACTCGTACCAGTTGCCCTCGTTGATGGAGTAGATCTTCCCATCGGCGGGCGTCTTCATGTCCGGGTAGCTTAGGCAGAAGGTGCCGATGCTGGGGTCGAGGGTGAAGCCGTTGACGCCGTGGCCGGTGCTGTACACGAGCATGGTGCTGCTGCCGTACACGATATAGCCTGCCGCCACCTGCGCGTTGCCGGGCTGCAGGAAATCCTCCAGCGTGGCCTTTGGGCCGGTGCTGATGCGCTTGTAGATGCTGAAGATGGTGCCGATGCTCACGTTCACGTCGATGTTGCTGCTGCCATCGAGCGGGTCCATGGTCACCACGTACTTGCCGCCGTTGTCGAAGTGCACGATGTCGTCGTTCTCCTCGCTGGCCACCGCGCACACCGCACCCTGGGTCTTCATCATGCGGATGAAGAGGTTGTTGGCGTAGACGTCGAGCTTCTGCTGGGCCTCGCCCTGCACGTTCTCGGTGCCTTCCGCGCCGAGGATATCGGCCATCAGTCCGGCCTTGTTCACCTCGCGGTTCACGATCTTGGCGGCGAGGCGGAAGGCGGTGAGCAGGCTGCTCAGGTCGCCCGATGCGCCGGGGAAATCGGCCTGGCGTTCAACGATGAACTCGGAGAGGGTCTTGATGTCGGACATGTCGATCGGATGATCAGACGATCAGATGATCAGAAGACCGCTGCCGCCTGGATGCACTGCAAAGATGCGGCGCTGCTTTCTTTGTCTGCATGAACGTTGTCATCCGCAGGGCGGAGGCCCGCGATGTGCCGCAGATGCTGGCCCTGGTCCGGGAGCTCGCCACCTTCGAGAAGGAACCGGAGGCCGTGACCGTGACGGAGGAGCAGATGCGCGATGCCGGGTTCGGGGAGAAGCCCGTATGGTGGGGCTGGGTGGCGGAGGTGGGAGCTGCAAGCGGCCAGTTGGTGGGGATCGCGGTGTGTTATGAGCGCTACTCCACCTGGCGCGGCAGGGTGGGCTACTTGGAGGACATCGTGGTGACGGAAGCAGCGCGCGGGCAGCGGGTCGGTGAGAAGCTGTTCCGCGCCTGTGTGCAGGACGCTCTGCTCCGTGGCTACCATCACCTCACCTGGCAGGTGCTGGATTGGAACAAGGATGCTATGCGGTTCTATGCCCGGCTGGGCGCGGAGTTCGATCCCCAGTGGGTGAATGGCCGGATGACACGCGATACCATGAAGAAATTGATCGAGGCATGAAGGTCTTCAAGTTCGGCGGGGCCAGCGTGAAGGACGCGGCCGGTGTGCGCAACGTGGCGCGGGTGCTGACGCATTTCCCCGGGGAGGACATCCTGGTGGTGTTGAGCGCCATGGGCAAGACCACCAATGCGCTGGAACGCGTGGTATGGGACTGGCGGGACGGCAAGTCGGTGCGTGACCAGGTGGAAGTGCTCCGCCAACAGCACGTGTCCGTGCTGCATGAGGTGGTGCCCGGGTTCGACGAGGCCGAGGCCTGGCTGCTGGAGTCGTTCGAGGAACTGGAGGAGCTGCTCAGTGGCACACCCACCGACCGCCCCGACCAGGATTACGACCAGATCGTGAGCTACGGTGAATTGTGGAGCACGCAGATCGTGAGCGCCTACCTGAGCGAGGAGCTGGAGGTCTGCTCCTGGATGGATGCCCGTGACCTGGTGCGGACGGATGCCCTGCACCGATCGGCACGCGTGGACTGGGAGACCAGCGCTCAACTCGTGAAGGAGCAGTTCTCCAGCGGCGATGGCCAGGAGCCGGTGCAGTTCCCTGTGATCACGCAAGGATTCATCGGTGCCACCGATGGGGGCCTCACCACAACGCTGGGCCGGGAGGGCTCTGACTTCTCCGCCGCCATCTTCGCCTACCTGCTGGATGCGGAGAGCGTTACCATCTGGAAGGACGTGCCCGGCATGTTCAACGCCGACCCCAAGCGCTTCCCGGACACCAAGCTGCTCAGCCACATCAGCTACCGCGAGGCCATCGAGCTGAGCTACTTCGGTGCCAGCGTGATTCACCCGCGCACCCTTCAGCCGTTGCAGCAGAAGCACATCCCCCTCTATGTGCGCTCCTTCATGGACATGGCCGCGCCGGGCAGCATCATCAACGATGTGAGCGAGAGCGATTCACTGATCCCCTCGTTCATCGTGAAGCCGAAGCAGCTGCTGGTCAGCATCACCCCGCGCGACCTCAGCTTCGTGGTGGAGGAGAACCTGCACCACATCTTCGGACTGTTCGCGCGGGCCAACGTGCGCATCGACCTCATGCAGAACAGCGCACTGGCCTTCAGCGTGGTGGTCGATGACACGCCGCGCAGCCGCTCCTTGATCGAGGAGCTGCGCCGCGACTATGAGGTGCGCTACAACGAGGAGTGCGAGCTGGTCACGGTGCGGCACTACGATGATGCCACGCTGGAACGACTTTGCGAGGGCCGTGAGGTGCTCATCGAACAGCGCAGCCGGACCACGGCGCGCTTCGTGCTCAAGTAGGCCTCAGAAGGCGCAGAAGTACCTCATGGCATCCGAGGCACGCATGTTGCCGAGCGCGGCGCTTCGGCGGAGGTCGTCGCACCCTTGCTCGGGCCGGTAGGTCATGTGCTTCGCCAAGCCGCGGTTGTAAAGGCTCGCCGCATGGTCGCCTTGGATGAGCAGCGCCCGGTCGAAGCAATCGATGGCCTCTGGATACTCGGCGAAGAGCATGTGCAGGCTGCCCTTCAGCACCCAGGCATCGGGATCACCCGGCGATCGCTGCAGGGTGGCCTCGGCGTCGGCCATGGCACCGGCCCGATCGCCGAGCTGATTGCGCACGAAGGCGCGGTTGTACTGGGCCTCCAGGTAATCCGGCGCGAGCTCCAGGGCCCGGTCGTAATCATCGCGGGCGCCGGCCAGATCGCCGTCCCGTTTGCGGATCAGGGCGCGCTGGAAGAAGAAATGCGGCCGGTCCTGGGCCAGCTCCAGTGCGCGGTTCATGTCGGCCCGGGCCAGGTCGTCGCGCCCCATGCGCAGCTGGACCAGTCCGCGGTTGTACCAGGCAAGGTCGAAGTTGCGATCGAGCAGGATCGCACTATCCAATGCGGCTAGGGCATCGAGCCAGCGCTGCATGCGCATGTAGGCCACGCCGCGCAGGTCGTGCACGATGGCCAGCCGGGGCGAGACGCGGCGCGCCTCCTCGGCCGAACGAAGGGCATCCTCCGGGCGGTCGGCCTGCAGCAGGGCAGAGGTCCGCTTCAGGAGCAGGAGCACATCGTGCGGCTTCTCGAGCAGGAGCGTGTCGAGCTCCTCCAGGGCGCGACCCGTCTCGCCCGCTGAGAGCCAGGCATCCACGCGGCCCTCGCGCAGCAGGTCGTCGTAGGGCTGCAGAGCAACGGCACGGCTCCAGTCCTCCTCGGCGCCCTTCACGTCGTTCATCAGCAGCTTCACCTTGGCCCGTCGGTCATAGATGTACTCGCTGTAGGGGTTCAGCTCCAGCGCCCGGTCCAGGTCGGCCATGGCCAGCTGGTACTGGCCGAGCCGGTTGTAGAGCGCGGCCCGCTTCATATAGGCATCGGCAAAGCCCATGT
This sequence comes from Flavobacteriales bacterium UBA2426, assembly GCA_002342985.1. GTDB lineage: Bacteria > Bacteroidota > Bacteroidia > Flavobacteriales_F > PHOS-HE28 > PHOS-HE28. Next base: position 6,621 of record DDRC01000144.1, on the reverse strand, counting down.
CGCGCTGGATGGCGCTGGTGTAGCTCAGGAGCGCCTGCTCGCTGCTGCCCAGGCGCAGTTGCATGTCGCCTTGCTGGATGAGCTGGATGGCATCGAGCCGGTTGTTGAACTGCGCCGAAGCGCCGCAGGCGATGGCCAGCAGCAGGATGAGGGGTTGCAGGCGTCTCATGGATTCAGGCTTTGGCCACCTGGTCCAGGAGCGTCCGCTGGGCAAGGGGATCCATGTGCGTGATGGGGGTGGCGTGGATGCGCACCAGGTCATCGCCCAGCGCGTGCACGCAAGCGTCCTCCACCCGCCGGTAGAGCAGGGCCTTGGTCATGCCCTGCAGCAGCAGTTGCCGGGTGCGCACCAGCTGGCCGTCCACGACGAGGAGCTCCTCATGGTCGGTGTCCAGTGTGGGGAAGAGCAGCAGCTGGCGGTCCATGAGGATGAGCGCTAGCCGTTCAGCGGCCTCCACGGTGCGGGTCTGGATGGTGACGTGTATCATGGCGTTCCTCTTCTCAGCGTACCCAAGCGCTCCAGAGCGTGCCGGCCTCATGGTCGAGCGCGAACCAGGCCTTGCGCAACCTGGCCTCGAGGTCCACTTGGCGGAGCTGCGCGTCGATGAGCGGGACCTCGCGCGCGTTCACCAGGAAGAGGGAGCTCTCGCCGACGCTGAAGCGCTGGTTCTCGCCATCGAGCAGGCGCTGGTTGTTGATGACCATGGCGGCGCCGAGGTCCACTTGCTGGCGGAAGATGCTGATGTCGTTCAGGCGCTCGCGTACACGGTTGCGGATGAGCAGCCGGTCGCGCTCCACGCCCAGCTGGGCGTCGGTGAGGCGGAGCTTGGCCAGGGCGAGCTCGCCGCGCTCACGCCGCAGCAGCAGCGGCATGCTGAATCCGACGCCCAGGGACTGCCCGTCGCCGATGAGCCTGGAGCCCGGTTCGCTGCGAAGGTTTTGGCCGTTGCCGAGCCACTCGTACTTCACATCAAGGTCCGGCTTGAGGTATTCCGCGCGCAGCCGGCGGTCGATCTCGAGCTGATCGAGGCGGGCGTACGCCTGTATGAGAAGGGGATGGTTCTCGAGCGCAACCTCCAGGGCGGTGTCGGAAGCGGCGGTTTCGATGGGGGAGAGAAGGTCTGCGGGCTCTGGCCTGACGGACTCCTGCAGCTCCAGCGGGCGCTGGCTGCTGTCCCAGAGGTGGTTGCTGAGGCGCAAGGCCGCGTTGCGCACAGCGAGTGCGGCCTGTTGCTGGCGCATCATGCGGTCCTGCAGCTGCAGGTAGGCCTCCAGCGTGTCGATGGCCGGCCGGTCGCCGCCGCGCCAGCTGCCGCGCACGGCATCCAGGCGCAACTCGGCCAGCCGCACGGCTGCATCGCTCACCTCCAGCGCGCGGTGCGCGGCAACCCAATCGGTATGGTCGCCAAGGGCCTGCAGCAGCAGGCTGTTGAGGAGCTGACGGCGCTCGCCCTCCGTGGCGCGCTGATAGGCCTGCGCGCGGCGAAGCGCGGCCCTCCGCTGGTCGATGAACAGCCCTTGCCCGATGGACGCCTTCACCCCCGCTCTAACCAGGCCTTCATCGGGGGTGCGCTGCTCGGGATTCAGGAAGGTGCCGTCGCCATCCTCGAAGCCGGCCAGCAGGTCGATGCCGTACCAGGTGGGCACTTTCAGCCCCGCTTCGAGCAGCGTGTAGTACTCCTTGTCCTCGAACTCCTTGCTGCGGTAAGCCGCGGTGGCCACCGGGTCGAATCCTCCCCGGGCGCTCCTCACGGCCGCATCGCCCATCCCGGTGCGCAGGGCGGCTTGCCGGGCCATGGGGTGGTTCTCGGTCACCAGCCGCACGAAGGCCTCGCGGGTAAGGGTGGCGGGCGTCTGCGCACTGCCGGTTCGGATCGCCCCGGCCATGCCGAGTGCGAGCAGCGCGCGCAAGGCGAATCCGAGGGTGTAGGGCGCTGCCATGGTCATTTGCCTTTCATGCTCACCGGCTCGGGCACCGCGTAGAGGTCCGGCGGGAATCCGTTGATCTGCCGCCACAGCTCATACCAGATGGGCACATTGCTCATGAGCGCGAAGCCCACGCTTCCGCCGCCCACGCGCAGGGCCTTGGGCCAGGGCTCATCATCGGGGTCGGGCGCCACCAGCAGGCGGTACTTGCCGTTTGGGCTGATGAAGTTGTCCACGGCGGCCACACGGCCCCCGAAGGTGCCGTAGCTCGCATTGGGCCAGCCGCTGAAGACGATGCTCGGCCATCCGTCGAACATGAAGCGCACCTTCTGCCCCTTGTTGATCAACGGCATGTCCATGGGGCGCACGTATAGCTCAACCGCCAGGTCGAAGTCCGCGGGCATCACGCTCACCAGTTCGTCGCCCTCCTTCACCGTCTCGCCCACGCCGGTCACCACCGCCTTGGTGATGTAGCCGCGCTGCGGTGCCGTAACGTAATAGTTGCCGGCCCGCACCGTGTAGTTGGCCAGGTCCACCTGCATCTTGCTCACTTCGGCTTCGGTGGTGTAGCGCTGGCTGAGGCTGGCGAACTTCTCGCTCTCGGCCTTGCTCAGCTTGTCGCGGTAGTCGTTGCGTATGCCGTCGAGGTCGAGCTGCGCATTGAGCAGCTCGTTGCGCGCATCCAGCAGTTTGTTGCGGGCATCGATGACGGTGGCCGTGGCGCGCTGCTGAGCCACCTGGCGGCGCTCGAGCTCCACCTTGCTCAGCAGCCCCTCCGTGAACTGCTGCTCCCCGCGCTCGAGCTGCTCCTCCGCCACGCGGATCTCGGTCTCCGCGGCGATTACGCGGATGCTGTCGCTCTGCACCTTGAGCCGGGCCTGCAGGATCTTGTTGCGGGCCTGCTCGAGCTTCACGCGCAGGGCGGCGTTGAGGGCATCGATCTGCGCATCGAGTGAGCGCACCTTCTCATCGTAGCTGCGCGCGGTGAGCTCCTTGGCGGTGATCTGCTCCTGCGTGCGGTCGAGCAGGAGTGGGTCGAAGTATTCGGCCTTCACCTCGCTGAGGCGGAGGATGGTGTCGCCTTTCTGCACCAGCTGGCCTTCCTGCACGAACCACTCCTCGACGCGGCCGGGGATGATGGCGTGGATGGTCTGCGGCCGCTGGTCGGGGCTGAGGCTGGTGACGGTTCCGCGCGCGCGGATGTTCTGCGTCCAAGGCAGGAATAGGCCGATGAGGACCACGGCGCAGGCGGCGACGAGCCAACGGGAGAACAGCCGGTTGGCGCTGGCGATGCCGATGACGCGGAAGCAGCCGAATGTGCTGCGGTCCAGCGTGGGCACGGGATTGTGCGGGCTCAGGTCAAGCATGGCGTCAGGGCTTCGGTTCGATGCGGCCCTCGCGCAGGTGCAGCACGCGCCGGCAACGGCCCTGCAGCCAGGGGTCGTTGCTCACGGCCAGGAGGGTCCATGGGCGCTCGGGCGCGCTGATCCAGCCCAGGAGCTGTTCGCGCTCGCGCGGCTCCCAGTCCTGCAGGCTGTCCTCCAGCAGGATCATGCGCGGCCGGCCGGCGATCGCGCGGGCCTGCACGATGCGCTTCACCAGGCTGCGGGGCAGCCGTGCGCCCTCGGGGTCGAGCTGCGTGAGGAGGCCGTTGGGCAGCAGCGCCAGTTGGTCCATCAGGCCGGTGGCCCGGCAGGCCTCCACCACATCGGGTTCGGTGATCCATTCACGGCCCACGGTGATGTTCTCCATCACGGTCCCGGTGAACACATCGTCATCGCTCAGGCAGTCCCCGATGATCGAGCGCACATCCTCCAGGTCGAGGCTGCTGATGGGGTGTCCATCGAGCATCACGCTGCCCTCCGAGGGCGCCAGGCCTCCGCCCAGGATGCGGAGCAAGGTGGTCTTGCCCGAGCCATTGGCGCCGCTGAGGCAGACCTTCTCGCCGGGCGCCAGGCTGAGATTGATGCCTTCCAGGACGTTGCGGCCGCTCCAGCCGCTGCGGAAGCCAAGCTCCCTGGTCTCCACGGCGAGGCCGGCCGCCGGGTCCTTGTCCAGCACCGTGAGCCCCCCGGAGCGCTCCAGGGCCACATCGGTGACCGCGCCGATCTTCTCCAGCGCAGTCACCAGGTCGTACACGCGGTCAAGGCTGATGATGATCTTCTCCACCGCATTGAGCAGCATCAGGATCACGATCTCGGCTGCCACGAACTGGCCTAGGTTCATCTGCTCGTTCATCACCAGCAGGCCGCCGAGCGCGAGAAGCGCAAGGGTGATGATCACCTTGAAGACCACCAGCGCGGAATACTGCCCCACCAGGACGCGGAAGTGGGCCTTGCGCGCGCGCGCATAGCCGGCCACCAGCTCGTCGGCACGGTCGATGGGGAGGCGCGTGCGGCCCACCATCTTGAAGGTGTCCTGGCTGCGGCCGAGCTCCTCCAGCCAGTAGGCGGTCCTGTATTTGTAGGCGCTTTCCTCCATGCTGGTGGCCAGGCCGCGCTGGCCGGTGAAGCGGAAGATGAGCACGAGCAGCACCAGCAGCAGCAGGCCGAAGGCGATGAAGAAGGGGTGGTAGAGCGCGAGGAGCACCAGGGAGAGCATGATCTGCAGCAGCGCCAGCGGGATGTCGAGCAGCAGCTTCGCCAGGCTCTTCTGCACGGTCATGGTGTCGAAGAAGCGGTTCACCAGCTCGGGCAAGTAACGGCCCTGGGCGGCATCGTACCGGATGCGAGGGAGGCGGTAGGCGAACTCCAGCGCGCTGCGCGCGAAGAGCCGCTGCTGGATGTTCTCGGCCAGCGCCATCTGCATGATCTGCAGCACGCCGGTGAAGCCCACGCCGATGGTCACGAAGGCGATGAGCACGCCCCAGCTGGTGGCCACCTGGCCGCCGCTGATGAGGTTGATGATGGCCTGCACGCCGAGCGGTAGGCTGAGGCCGATGGCGCCCCCCACCGCCGCATACAGGTAGATGTGCGTGATCTCGCGCTTGTCCACCTTCAGGAGGCGGGTGAGCCGCTGCCACGGCGTGATGAGGGCGTTCATCGGCGTTTCTGATCGATGGAGGCGAACACCAGGTGCACGAAGAGTTCGGGCACCCGGTCCGGAGAGGGTTCCTTGCGGGCGGGGCGTGCACCGAACAGCGCGGGCAGCTGTTCGTGGAAGAAGCGCAGGCTGCCGGTGCCCTCCAGCACGAGCGCTGCAAGGTCATGCGCCTGCGGATGGCCGGGCTTGGCCGAGGTGATGAGGTCGCGCAGCCGGTGGCTCAGCCGGACGAAGCTGCCGAAGTGGCCGTCCTTGTCGCCGGGCTTCACCTCCTTGGTGAACCAGGCCTTGGCGCTCTCGTTCACGGCGATGCGGTAGAGGGCCTGCAGGTCGACGTAGTCGTGCCGGCCTCGCTCGGTGACGGCGCCCGCTACGCTGCGGATGCCGCGCTCCAGGCGCTCCCGGGGGTCGGCGATGTTCGCCGTGTCGAATGCCAGCTTGATCTCGCGCCACGCCCAGTACCAGTCCACGAGGTAGACGAGGAGCAGGTGCTTGTTGGCGAAGTAGCGGTAGACGCTCGTCTCAGCGGTGCCCAGCGCCTGGGCCAGCTTGCCGATGGTGAAGCGCTCGAAGCCCAGCTCATCGATCAGCCGGATGCTGGTGCCGATGATGCGGTGCCCCAGCTCGGTGGAGGAGGGGTCCTTGGTGAAGACGCGCTCCCGTACCTGCACGTCCATATGGAGGAGTCGATCCATGGCTGGGATTGCGTGCAAATGTTCCGCATCCGACAGCTGATATAACAGATGCGGTTGTTAAAATGTTCGATATGATAGTATTACTATCACACTGGCGCGCTCAATCCCCCTCCTCCAGGATGGCCAGCACGCGGTCCGGATAGTCGCTGATGATGCCTTGGACGCCGAGGGCGGCCATGCGGCGGATGTCATCGGGCTCATTCACGGTCCATACCACCAGCTGGATGCCACGCTCCCGCAGCTTACGGGTGAGGGCCTCGTCCGCTTGGCTGAAATGCGGGCTGTAGATGGCAGGGTCGAAGGGCAGCCGTTGCAGGTTGGCCTCCAGGCCATCCGCATTCTCCACGAGGAGGGCGAGCGTGATGTCGGGCTCCGCGGCATGCACGGCTTGGAGCACGGAAGGGTCGAACGATTGGATGATGCAGCGGTCGGTGATGCCGAGGGAATCCACCGCGGCGAGGACCAACCGGGCCAATTCCGGCGGCGGGGGCTGATAGGTGCCGTAGAGGGCGGGGTCGCTCTTGATCTCGATGTTGAATCCGGGGCTGCCGCTGCCCAGGAGGGCAGCCTCCTCCACCGCCTCCACCACCTCGCGCAGCGTGGGCTTGTGGGCGCGCCGCTGCTCCTGCTCCGGGAATCCGGGATGCTCGAGGCCGCCGCAGTCGTAGGTGCGGATCTCCGCCGCCGTCATGCGGTAGAGGTTGTGCTGCCGCTCCTCGGCTTCCGTGATGGCCTCGCCGCGGGGGCCGGTGCAGATCAGGTGGCTCATCCAGGGCTCGTGCGAGACCACCACCTGGCTGTCTGCACTCACCACCACATCGAGTTCCAGCCAGTCGACTCCCAGCTCGGCGGCCTTGAGGAAGCCGGGCACCGTGTTCTCGGGCAGCAGGCCCCGGCAGCCACGGTGTCCGTGGACCTCAGGGCGGGCGGGGGGGGCGGGCATGCAGGAGTGGAGGAG
>DDRC01000135.1:529-6177 GCA_002342985.1 Flavobacteriales bacterium UBA2426 | reverse complement strand
AGTCGGCTGCGTAGAATCCCGTGCGGATGCGCTCTTCCGCGAAGCCGAGCCGCAACGCATAGCGGGCCTGCGCCCGGCCCGTGACCCAGGCATGGCTGAAGGCCCGGTGCAGGTTCCACCGCGCCAACAGGACATTGGCCCATTGCTTCCAATGGCCACGCCACGCGGTGTCAAGCGCGATGACTGAGACCGCACCAGCGCGCTTGGCGGCTGCGCTGGCCCTGAGGTAGCCGGCGTCCACCCAGCCGCTGGTGATCACCAGGCCAGGACGCAGCCGACGGACCAGCGCCACGAGGCCATCGTCCGAAAGCGATGCCCGCTCATGCACGGTGATGCGCGGATGGAACTCCAAGGCGAAAGGGGCCTCGTTGTTCACCGGCCAGCGCACGAGGTGCAGCTCGGTGCCTGTTCGCTCCACCAAGGAGTTGAGGCAGGCCAGCACATAGGGCGCCAGCTCGGTATAGAGCACCAGCACGGGGCCCTTGCTGCGGGGGGCGTGATTCTCCGCCATGCGAGGCGGCCAAAGCTACCTGCCGCCAGGGATCAGGCCTCACGGCGCGTGCGCGGCCCTCGGCCGATGCGCAGGTCGAAGAGGTCCCGCGAGCGGCGGCCGGCATCGAAGCGCCTGCGGTAGTAACCCACCCAGGCGGCGATGAGCGGTGCCCCGATCACCGTGGGCCAGATCCATTGCAGCCATTGCGGCTGGATCATGGTGAGGTTGACGGCGCTGAAAGCGGAAACCGTGGCGATGTAGCCGCCGAGGAAGCCGGTCATATGCGCATAGAGCCACTCCCGCTTGTCGTGGCTGCTGCGATAGAACCGCTGGAGGTCGCGCCACACGAAGAGCAGCCCGATGACACCGAAGACCGTGAAGATGATGGGGCCGCTGCCGCGGTGGCCGAGGGCCAGGTTCACCGCGCCCCAGAGGAAGAGCCCGCCATTGATGACGCCTGCAGCGCCCATCAGGATGAGGTCGGCCCGTTGGGGGCGCTGGCCCTCGTGGAGGCGCTTCAGGTAGAGCGCCCGATAGCCGCTGGCGATCATGTGGAACGCGAATACCGCCACCATGGCCATGAGCCAGTTCGAGCGGTAGATGCCCAAGGCGATGGCCGTGGCCGCCACCACGGACATGGACCAGAAGTAAGCCTTGCCCCAGCGCCGGTGCCAGTCGCCGCCCTTGCGCACCAGCATGGCCAGCGGCGCCACGGCCAGTGCGATGAAGCCGGCCAGGGCGTGAAGGATCTGGAGGGCGGTGACCATGGGTTCAATCGTGGCGCAGCACCACCACGGTGATGGCCGAAGCAGGTCCTTCCGCGGTGCGCAGGCGTAGTGAATAGATGCCAGGCTCCGGCACGGAGAAGGTGAGCGGAGCTGATGGGGATGCCTTCTGCTCTGCGATGCGCCGGCCCGCAGCATCGAACAGCTCCAAGGCGGCATTCCCGCCTGCGGGGCCGAAGACCGTGATGGGCTGGCCGGCCAGCGCAGGATTCGGCCCGATGCTGAACCCGGGACCGGCCTCGGGATCAGGCAAGGAGACAGGGTCGTTGAACACCACCACCGCCTCTGAAGCCGTGAGCGCATCAGCGCCGGCCTTCACCACGAAGACTGCCTGCGAGCCGGGGCCGAACCCGTTGGTATAGCCTGTCACGGCATAACCGCCATCCGGTGCAGCGGCCACGCCGAGGGCCTCATCGTCCGCCATGCTGCCATAGGTGGTGCCCAGGTCGAATGCACCCATGGAATTGGTGAGGAGGAGGTACATATCCTTCTCGCCCACGCCGAACGCCTTGGTGTATCCAGCCACCGCGAACCCGCCATTGCTGCGCTGGCAGAGGGCGTGCGCCTCCCAATCCGCCAATTGCCCGATATGACTCACCCAATCGGAGCCGCCTTGGCCATCCACGCGCGCCAGCAGCATCTCCGTGAAGGGGCTGAAGGCTCGCGTAGTCCCGCACAGCACGAATCCACCGCCGGCATCGGCGATGATCCCCGTGGCCCACTCCGCGCTGTCCGTGGCCACGAGGGCCTCCCAGAGCTGGTCACCATCGGCATCGATGCGCACCATCAAGGCATCGCTGCGCCCATTTGAGCCATCGCGAGCACCTGCGATGGCGCAGCCTCCGTCCAAGGCCGCTGTGATCGCCTCTGCGCGCTGTGCGCCCGATCCGGCATAGGTGCGCTGCCAGACCACCCCGCCCGCAAGGTCCACCTTCACCACCCAGGCCTCCGCGTCGCCCGTGGGACCGTTGAAGGATTCCCCGGCGGCATAGATGCCATCGGGTGCAATGGCCAACGCGTTCAGGAAGTCCCACTCCGCAGTGCCCACCGTGACCTGCCACTCCACCTGGCCTAGGTCGGACAGCCGGAGCAACCAGCCATCATAGCCGGATCCAGGGCTACTGGTATTGCCAGCAAGGATGAAGCCGCCGCCGGCGAGCGGCTGCACGTCGTTGAACGCGTCCGCGCTCCCGGTGCCCAGGAAACGCGACCAAAGCGGCGTCCCGTCCTCGTCGAGGCGGATCGCATAGCCGTCGCCTGCGGTGCCGAAACTGCCCGTGGAGCCGACCACCATGTAGCCCCCATCGCTCACAGCCCGCACTGCAGCAGCGCAATCGGGGCCGAAGCCGCCATACGTCCTCCTCCACGTATCCTGCGCCTCCGCGCACAGCGATGCACCCAGCACGCACGCCACCAGCGCCGAACAGGCGCGCCCTCCCGGTGTTCCTCCCGGTACCTTCGCCCCCATGTCTCCCGCCGCCCTGCGCAACTTCCTGGTCTTCCTCCTGGTGCTCATCGCCATCGACCTCTATGCCTACAAAGGTGTGAATACGGCGCTCGCCCAGCACAGCATCGTGCTGCGGCGGATCGTGCGCTTCCTCTACTGGGTCATCAGCATCGGCCTGCTGGGCATGGTCCTCTATGTGGGCTTCAACTTCCGCGACCCCGAGGCCCGCCGCGACCACAGCTTCGCCTTCAGCATGGTGGCGCTCTTCCTGCTCTTCTTCCTGCCCAAGCTGGTAATGGTGGTCTTCCATGCACTCGATGACCTCCTGCACCTGGTGCGCTGGGCCTGGGACAAGCTCACCCCCGGCCCGGTGGATGCGCCCGGCGAAGGCATCGGCCGCGCCCGCTTCCTGAGCCAACTGGGCCTGGTCATCTCCGTGGTGCCCTTCGCCGGCGTGCTCTACGGCGTCACCAAGGGCCGCCGCAACTTCAACCTGGCCCGCGTGCCGGTGACGAGTGGCCGACTGCCGGAGGCCTTCAACGGCCTGCGCGTGGCCCAGATCAGCGACATGCACCTGGGCAGTTATGGCGGCGACCTGAGCATCGTGCGCCACGGCGTGGACCTCATCAACGCGGAGCAACCCGATATCATCGTCTTCACCGGCGACCTGGTGAACGATTTCGCCGAGGAGGCCGAGCCCTTCATCGAGGAGCTCGCGCGACTGCAGGCGCCGCTGGGCAAGTTCTCCATCCTAGGGAATCACGATTACAGCGACTACCCGAAGTGGGACAGCCCTGAGGCCAAGGTGGCCAACCTCGAGCGTCTCAAGCGCATCCACGCGGAGATGGGCTTCCGGCTGCTGCTCGACGAGCACGCGGTGCTGGAGCGGGATGGGCAGCAGCTGGCCGTGCTCGGCGTCCAGAACTGGGGGCACCGTTTCCAGCAGTACGGAGACCTTGCGAAGACCCTTCGCGGGACCGAGAACCTGCCCTTCCGCATCCTGCTGAGCCATGACCCCACGCACTGGGAGCACCAGGTGCTAGGCACGGGAATCGACCTGACGCTGAGCGGCCATACGCACGGCGCGCAACTGGGCGTGAAGCTGGGCGGCACCACCTACAGCCCTGCGCAATGGGTGTACAAGCACTGGGCGGGCCTCTACGCCGAGGGCGACCAGCAGCTCTATGTGAACCGCGGCTTCGGCTTCATCGGCTTCCCGGGGCGCGTGGGCATGCCACCGGAGATCACCGTGCTGGAGCTCGGCCGGGCCTGACCGGCCGGCAAGCGCTAAGGGAACACCCGGGCCGCTTCCGCCACGCACCGATCCAATTGGTGGAGGTCGATGCCGGTGCGCACGCCGCGCTCCTCCAGGCTGCGCACGAAGAGCTCCATCTGCAGGTTGCCCACCAGCTCATCCTCGGCCATGGGGCAGCCGCCGTAGCCCTTGATGGCGCCATCGAAGCGACGGCAGCCGGCATTCCAGGCAGCATCGGTCTTCACCTTCCAGTTGTCGGGGCGGCAATGCAGGTGCGCGCCGAACTCGACATGCGGCAGCGCAGGGATGAGCGCGGAGAACATGGATGCGATGTCCTCGGGCCGTGCAACACCCACGGTGTCGCTGAGGGCGATGGTGCGCACGCCCAGCTCGTTCACCAGGCGATCCACCCAATCGCGCGCGATTCCGGGGTTCCACGGATCGCCATAGGGATTGCCGAAGGCCATGCTGATGTAGACCACGAGTTCCTTCCCCGACGCGCGGGCGATCTCGGCAATGCGCGCGATTCGACCCCACGAGCCCTCGATGCTCGTGTTGGTATTGCGCTGCTGGAAGGTCTCGCTGATGCTGAACGGATAACCGAGATAGGCCACGCCCTCCTGCTTCACCGCATCCTCCGCGCCACGCTCGTTGGCGATGATGACCAGCAGCTTGCTGCGCGACCCGGCCGTATCGATGCGCGCGAGCACCTCTGCGGTGTCCGCCATCTGCGGGATGGCCTTCGCGCTCACGAAGCTGCCGATGTCGATGGTGTCGAAGCCGACGCGGAGCAGCGCATCCAGGTAGCGCACCTTCACCTCGGTGGGGATGAGGTCCTTCAGCCCTTGCATGGCGTCGCGCGGGCATTCGACGAGCTTCACGTTCTCCATACGGCGTATGCTTGATTGATGCGCTTCACGAGCGAAGGGCCCTCATACACAAGGCCGGTGTAGACCTGCACCAGGTCGGCGCCCGCCTCCAGCTTCTCCCGAGCGGCCGCCCACGAGTCGATGCCGCCCACGCCGATGATGACCAACGGGCGCGGCAGGCGCCGGCGCAGGTAGCGGACCACCTCGGTGCTGCGCACCCGCACCGGTGCGCCGCTGAGGCCGCCGGCACCGATGGCCTCCAGTTCCGCCTTCGGCGCATGAAGGCCCTCGCGCGCGACGGTGGTGTTCGTGGCGATCACGCCGGCGATGCCGCTCTCCTTCACCACGGCGACGATGTCCTCGAGCTGGCCCTCCGTCAGGTCCGGCGCGATCTTGAGGAGGATGGGCTTCTCACCTAGCTGGGTGGCGCGCTGCTTCAGCATGGCGAGTATCTCCAGCAAGGGCCCCTTCTCCTGCAAGGCACGGAGCCCGGGCGTATTGGGACTGCTGACGTTCACCACGAAATAGTCCACCACGGGGTGGAGCGCATCGAAGCAGGTGAGGTAGTCATCGAGCGCACGCTCGTTGGGCGTGTCCTTGTTCTTGCCGATGTTGCCACCCAGGAGGATGCCCGGCCGCCGGTGGCGCAGGCGTTCCACCGCAGCCTCCACCCCGCCGTTATTGAAGCCCATGCGGTTGATGAGCGCATGGTCCTGCTTCAGCCGGAACAGGCGGGGCTGCGGATTGCCCGGTTGCGGCTTGGGCGTGAGGGTGCCGACCTCGATGAAGCCGAAGCCCA
>DDRC01000135.1:0-343 GCA_002342985.1 Flavobacteriales bacterium UBA2426 | reverse complement strand
ACGGGCGAAGGGAACCTGAGCCCCATGGCGACTACAGCGGCCCCGGCGGGCGGCTTGGCGCCGCCCATCAGCGCCAACGCCCCCGGGATGCGGGCGGCGGCCTCTAGCAGGCCGAAGGTGAGGTGGTGCGCCCGCTCCGGCGGGAGCAGGAAGAGCAGCGGGCGGAGCAGCGCGTACATCGGCGGGCGAAGGTAGGCCGGTACCTTTGCGCGTTCCCATGCCTTTCCAGCTCATCTCCGAGTTCACCCCCACCGGCGACCAGCCAGAGGCCATACGGCAGCTGGTGGAGGGGCTGGAACAGGGCGTGCCGGCACAGACACTGCTTGGTGTCACCGGCTCGGGC
>DDRC01000142.1:8254-10779 GCA_002342985.1 Flavobacteriales bacterium UBA2426 | reverse complement strand
CTACAAGGAACGTGGCATCTTCCCGTAGCATGCAGCACCTGGGTGTACTGAAGGAAAGCGAGCGCCGCCGGCTGGTGGCGCTCGCCCCTGCAGGCGTGAAGCGCCTTGCGGGTCATTTCCGTGTGACCGTGCAGCGCGGCGCCGGCAGGGCGGCGGGCTTCTCCGATGAGGCCTATGAGGAAGCAGGCGCCACCTTGGTGGGTCACCGCGACGACATTCTTCGCAACTGTGATGTGATCCTCGGCCACGACAACCATTATCGCGGCGAGGACATCGGCAAGCCGAAGACCTTCATCGGCTTCCTCAACGTGCTGAACGACCGTGCCGTGGTGGAACACTACCGCAGGCCGGGCATCACGCTCCACAGCGTCGACCTCATCCCACGTACCACCCTGGCGCAGGCCATGGACGTGCTCTCGTCAGTGGCCTCCATCAGCGGCTACCAGGCCGTGCTGCTCGCCGCCGAGCGCTCCCTGGCCACCGTGCCGATGATCACCAGCGCGGGTGGCACCTTGCGTCCGGCACGCTTCCTCATCATGGGGGCCGGTGTGTCGGGCCTGCAGGCCATCGCCACCGCGCGCCGTCTGGGCGCCATCGTGCGTGCCTATGACGTGCGTTCCGCGTCGCGTACCGAGGTGGAGAGCCTTGGCGCCACCTTCATCGAGGTGGAGGGTGCCGTGGAGGACCGCAAGGCGGGCGGCTATGCCGTGGAGCAGACCCCCGAGCACCTGGAGCGTATCCGCAAGGTGATCCACGAGGAGGCCGCCCAGGCGGATGTAATCATCACCACCGCGCGCATCCCCGGCCGAAGGGCGCCCCTGCTGATCACCGAGGACATGGTGCGCGCCATGAAGCCTGGCGCCGTGGTGGTGGACCTCGCCGCTGCCACCGGTGGCAACTGCGCCCTCACCGAGCCCGATGCCACCGTGATGGCCGACGAGGTGACCATCATGGGCCCCACCGCCATCGAATGCGGCTGCGCACATTCCACTTCCTTCCTGCTCTCCAACAACTACACCACCTTCATCGAGCACCTGCTGAAGAACGCGGGCAACCCGGCCGACGAGATCCTCAAGGCCACCCGCGTGGTGGAGGATGGCGAAGTGGTGAACGAACGCTACCTGGCCCTGGCCGCAACCGCCTGAACCCATGAACGAGCTTCACTACCAACTCACCGACATCGACGGCGTGTTCGTGCTCGCCTTGAGCCTGCTGCTGGGCTTCGAGGTGATCCGCAACGTGCCCGCGGTGCTGCACACCCCGCTCATGTCCGGCTCCAACGCCATCAGCGGCATCATCCTCTTCGGAGGCATCACCCAGCTGCTCGCCGCCGGGCCGGGAGAGATCCTGGTGGTGGTGCTCTCATCGCTGGCCATCCTGCTTGGTGCGGTGAACATGGCCGGCGGCTTCTTCGTCACCCATCGCATGCTGGACATGTTCCGCGCCACGAGCAAGCGTAATACCGAGCACTGACCGTGGGCATCCTATACCTCCTTGCCACCCTGGGCCTGGTCCAGGGCCTGAAGCTCATGGGCGAGCCTTCGCGTGCGCGTACCGGCAACCTGCTGGCCGCCGCAAGTGCGTTGTTGGCCTTGGCGGCCATTACATGGGCCTGCTACCGTCCTGAAACCGTGGGCGCACATCTGGTCCTGCTGGTGCTGCTGCTTGTGGCCGCAACGGTGATTGGCCGTGTGTGGAGCTACCGCGTGCCGATGACATCGATGCCCCAGCTGGTATCCATCTTCAACGCGCTGGGGGGCCTCAGCGCCGTGCTGCTGGGTGTGAACCAAGTGCTTGCCATGGGCATCCTGCCCGCGAACCGCTTCGGCTCCACCGTTCTCATGCTCGGTGTGGCCCTCGGCGGGCTGGCCTTCACCGGCAGCATGGTGGCCTACCTGAAGCTGGACGGCCGCAAGCTTCCACGCGGGAACCGCCTCCATAGGCTTGGTGCGCGCCTGCTGCTGCTGGGCATGCTGCTGGCACTGGCGCTGCTTTGGGTGCTGCCCGATGCCTCCGGGTCCCTCGCCCTGTTGCTGATGCTGGTGGCCGTTGCCTCCTTGGTCTACGGCATCCTGTTCACCCTTCCCATCGGCGGTGCCGACATGCCGGTGCTCATCGCCCTGCTCAACGCGCTCACCGGGGTGGCCACCCTGCTGGCCGGCCTCATCTTCAAGGACCCGGTGATGCTCATCGGCGGCATCCTGGTGGGCGCCACAGGCCTGATTCTCACCGCACAGATGAGCAAGGCCATGAACCGCACCCTGCGGAGCGTGCTGGCCGGCTCCATCAAGAGCGCCCGCGGTGGCGCAGCGGAAAGCGAGGAGCAGGTGCGGCCGGTGACCGCCGTGGAAACCGCCTCCATGCTCGCCTTCAGCAAGCACATCGCCATCGTGCCCGGCTATGGCATGGCCGTAAGCCAGGCCCAGCAGGCCGTCTACGAGATGCAGGGCCTGCTGCAGCGCATGGGCGCGGGTGTGCACTACATCATCCACCCGGTGGCGGGCCGCATGCCCGGCCACATGAAC
>DDRC01000142.1:0-8095 GCA_002342985.1 Flavobacteriales bacterium UBA2426 | reverse complement strand
CGGCCACATGAACGTGCTGCTCGCAGAGGCCAACGTGCCCTACGCCAGCATCCACGGCATGGAGGAGGTCAACGATCATATGGACCGTTACGATGTGGTGCTCGTGATCGGCGCCAACGACGTGGTGAACCCCGCCGCCGAGTCCGATCCGGATTCCAGCATCCACGGAATGCCGATCATCCGCGCCTACAAGGCCAAGCAGGTGGTGGTGTTCAAGCGCGGCATGGCCAAAGGCTATTCCGGCGAACGCAACCTCCTCTTCGAACGACCCAATTGCCGCGTGCTCTTCGGCGATGCCAAGGAGAGCGTGAAGGCCATCATCGACGAACTCAAACGCATCTGACCATGGAGAACCCCCGCCTGATCGTTTCCGAGAAGGAGCGCGACCTGATGCGCTCCTGGATCATCGGCCACACCGCACCCGACATCCAGGTACGCAACAGCCTTGACCGGCTGTACAAGGAACTGGACACCGCCGACGTGCGCAAGGAAGAGGACATGCCCCATGATGTGGTGCGCGTATGCAGCATCGTGGACGTGGGCATGCCCGCCGGCCGCAAGAACGGCCTGCAACTGGTGATGCACGCCGATGCCGACCTCAAGCAGAACAAGCTCTCGGTGTTGTCCGTCCTCGGCTCTGCACTGATCGGCTACCGCCAAGGCGCCACCATCGTGTGGAAGCTGCCCCTGGGCGACCAGACCATCACGCTCGAGAAGGTTGACAACTCCCGCTGCGATGTGGAAGCCTTGAGGGAGTAACATCCACGGAGGACCGCATCATCGAACAGACCAGTTGGAGGGAGCGTTGCTGCCACGGCAGCAATGCTCCCTCCTCCACATCATTCCTTCCCCACATCTTGAACTCACGCTTCCTTCCATCATCCATCCTGCCCGGCATCCTCTTCGCTGTGGTGCGGGCCACGTCAGGCTGCTCCCCGTCAGCACCGCCGCCCGCACCGGACCGCTTCCCCGTGACCGCACCCCTGGTGGGCGACACCGCGATCGCGAAGGACTACGTTGCCGAGGTCCACAGCGTGCAGTTCGTGGAGGTGCGCAGCCACATCGGGGGCTACATCGAACGGATCCACGTGGATGAAGGACAGCTGGTGAACGCCGGACAACCGCTCTTCGACGTGAGCAGCGCGGACCGCGGCCTGGAACTGCAACGCGCCAACGCCGCGCTGAAAGTGGTGCAGGCCGAGCTCGCCGCCGCCGAGGTGGAGCTCCGCAACACCGCCGCCCTGGTGCAGCAGAACATCTCCTCACAGGCCGAACTGGACCTGACCCGTGCCCGCGTGGACGCCCTGCGCGCCCGGGTGGAGGAGGCCGCCTCCGCACGCGACCACGCCGCGCTGAACCTGTCCTATTCGCTCATCAAGGCCCCTTACCGCGGCAAGATCAACCGCATCCCGTTCAAGACCGGCAGCATCGTGCAGGAGGCCGATGTGCTCACCACCATCACCGACAACAGCGAGATGTTCGCCTACTTCCACTTGTCGGAGCTGGATTACCTGCAGCTGCGCAACCTGTTCCGCGACACCACCCTGCGCCGGGTGACCCTGCTGCTGACCAGCGGCGAGACCTATGAACACCAGGGCCGCATCGAGGTGGCCGAGAGCGAGTTCGACCGCGCGACCGGCAACATCGCCATCCGTGCGCGCTTCCCCAATCCGGACGGCATGCTGAAGCACGGCGCCAACGCCAACATCGTGGTGCGCCGTCCGCTGAAGGATGCCCTGATGGTGCCGCAGCGCTCCACCTTCGAGGTGCAGGACAAACTGTACGTGATGGTGGTGCGGCCGGACAGCACCGTGGAGCAGCGCAGCATCACCGCTTCATTCCGCCTGCCCGACCTCTACGTGGTGCAGAGCGGCCTGAAGCCCGATGAACGCATCGTGTTCGAGGGCGTGCAACGGCTGCGGCACGATGACCGCATCGTGCCCGCACCGGTGGGCCGGGAGGAGGTGTTGAACAAGATCGGCAACCACTGACCGCGCCGCCATGTTCGCCCGCTTCATCCACCGACCCGTCCTTTCCATCGTCGTCTCGGTCATCATCGTGGTGCTGGGACTCATCGGCCTGCAGCAGCTGCCCATCACGCAGTTCCCCGACATCGCACCGCCCGAGGTGAACGTGACCACCAACTACACCGGGGCCAACGCCGAGACCAGCGTGAAGGCCGTGGTGACCACGCTGGAGCGCGCCATCAACGGTGTGCCGGGCATGCAGTACATGAACAGCGTGAGCGGCAACGATGGCGAGAGCATCATCCAGATCATCTTCAAGCCCGGCATCGACCCTGACCTCGCCGCCGTGAACGTGCAGAACCGGGTGAGCACCACCCTGGACGAACTGCCCGAGGAGGTGACCAAGAGCGGTGTGGTGGTGGAGAAGGTGCAGAACAGCATGCTGCTCTACATCAACGTGCTGAGCACCGACCCCACGCACGACGAGAAGTTCCTCTACAATTTCGCGGATATCAACGTCCTCAAGGAGATCAAGCGGATCGAGGGCGTGGGCTTCGCCGACATCCTCGGCGTGCGCGAATACGCCATGCGCGTGTGGCTGAAGCCCGACCGCATGCGCTTCTATGACATCGATGCGCAGGACGTGGTGGACCGTCTGCGCCAGCAGAACGTGGAGGCCGCGCCCGGCAAGATCGGTGAGAGCTCCGGCAAACGGGCGCGCACCCTGCAGTACGTACTGCGCTACACGGGCAAGTTCAACACCCCGGAGGAGTATGCCAACATCGTGGTGCGTGCCACCGACGAGGGCGAGCTCGTGCGCCTGAAGGACATCGCCGACGTGGAGTTCGACTCGCAGGACTACAACGTGCTGAGCAAGGAGAACGGACGGCCCTCCGCCGCCATCATGCTGAAGCAGCGCCCCGGCACCAACGCCAAGGAGGTGATCGACGACATCAAGGCCACCATGGCGCGCATCCAGGCCACGTCGTTCCCGCCGGGCATGACCTACACCTTCAGCTACGACGTGAGCCAGTTCCTGGACGCCTCGATCAGCAGCGTGCTCTGGACCCTGCTCGAGGCCTTCATCCTGGTGGCCCTCGTGGTCTACATCTTCCTGCAGGACCTGCGCAGCACGCTCATCCCCATCATCGCCATCCCGGTGTCGCTGGTGGGCACCTTCTTCTTTATGGACCTGCTCGGCTTCTCGCTGAACCTGATCACCCTCTTCGCCCTGGTGCTGGCCATCGGCATCGTGGTGGACAACGCCATCGTGGTGATCGAGGCCGTGCACGCCAAGATGGAGCGGACGGGCCTCGTTCCGCGGGAAGCCACGGAAGCCGCGATGAAGGAGATCAGCGGGGCCATCATCGCCATCACCCTGGTGATGTCCGCCGTGTTCATCCCCGTCTCGTTCATGGAAGGCCCCTCCGGCATCTTCTACCGCGAGTTCAGCCTCACCATGGCCATCTCCATCGTGCTCAGCGGCATCACGGCGCTCACCCTCACACCGGCGCTGTGCGCCTCCTTCCTGAAGAAGGTGGACCACCACGCCCCGCGCCCCGGCCGTCTGGGCCGCTTCTTCACCGGCTTCAACACCTGGTACGACGGTCTCGGCGCCCGGTACAAGACCCTGGTGGGGGCCATCGCCAACCGGCGCACGGTGACCTGGGGCCTGCTGATCGGCTTCTCGGTGGCGGCCGGCCTCACCGGCTCGCTCGTGCCCACGGGCTTCATTCCCAACGAGGACCAGGGCACCATCTACGCCAACATCAACGCACCGAACGGCGCCACCATCGACCGCACCGAACGCGTGGCCGACGAGATCCAGCAGGTGGCCGACAGCCTGGACGCCGTGGACAACGTGAGCAGCCTGGCCGGCTACAGCCTGCTCTCCGAAGGCACCGGCGCCACCTACGGCATGAACCTGATCAGCCTGAAGAACTGGGAGGACCGCGCGCAAAGCGACCAGGAGGTGATCGCCGAGCTGATCGAACGCACCAAGCACATCAAGGACGGTGAGATCGAGTTCTTCACCCCGCCGCCCGTGCCCGGCTATGGCAACTCCAGCGGCTTCGAGCTGCGCCTGCTCGACCAGTCCGGAAGCGACGACCTCAACGCACTGCAGCAGGTGGCCAATGACCTGGTGCGCGCGCTGAACCAGCGGCCCGAGATCAACAACGCCTTCACCACCTTCAACGCCAGCTTCCCGCAGTACCTGCTCCACCTGGACATGGACCTGGCCGCCGAGAAGGGCATCACCGTGGAGAACGCGATGAGCACCCTGCAGACCATGATCGGCAGCGAGTACGCCACCAACTTCATCCGCTTCGCGCAGATGTACCGCGTGATGGTGCAGGCCGATCCGGAGTACCGCGCCGAACCCGATGACATCCTGAAGCTCTACCTCAGGAACGACAAGGGCGAACTGGTGCCCTACAGCACCTTCCTGCGTATCGAGAAGGTGTACGGTCCCGAGCAGATCACGCGCTATAACATGTACCCCTCGGCCATGGTGAACGGCCAGCCCGCTCCGGGCTACAGCAGCGGCGATGCCATCCAGGCGATCCGTGAGGTGACGGCAGAGGTGCTGCCCCGCGGCTACGGCTACGACTGGGCCGGCTCCTCCCGCGACCAGGCCAATGCGGGCAACCAGGCCATCATCATCTTCGCCATCAGCCTGCTCTTCGTGTACCTGCTGCTGGCCGCGCAGTACGAGAGCTTCCTGCTGCCGCTGCCGGTGCTGCTGTCGCTGCCCGTGGGCATCTTCGGCGCGCTCTTCTTCCTGCTCATCATGGGGCTGGAGAACAACATCTACGCGCAGATCGCCATGGTGATGCTGATCGGCATCCTGGGCAAGAACGCCATCCTCATCATCGAGTTCGCCACCCTGCGCCACCGCGCCGGCGCCAGCGCGTTCGATGCCGCCGTGGAGGCCGCCAACGACCGCCTCCGCCCCATCCTGATGACCAGTTTCGCCTTCATCGCGGGCCTGATCCCCCTGATGATGGCCAGCGGCGCGGGCAAGATCGGCAACAACACCATCGGCTCCGCGGCCGCAGGGGGCATGCTCTTCGGCACCATCTTCGGCGTGATCGTGGTGCCCGGGCTCTACGTGGTGTTCGCCACCCTGTCCGACCGCCTGAAACGCACCGGCCGCAAGGACGAGATCGCCTTCACCGAAACGCTTTGAGCACCATGGCCCGCATCCACCTTCCCGCCCTGGCCCTCGGTGCCGCCCTCTTCACCGGTTGTGCCTCCCTGGATGATCCGCTGAAGGCCCCGCAGCAGGCGCAGCCCGCGTCCTTTGCCGGCACCACCGCTGACACGGCCAACGCCGGCACCACCGACTGGCGCACCTACTTCAACGACCCGCTGCTGGTGCAGCTGATCGACACCGCGCTGGCCCGCAACCTCGACCTGCAGATGGCGCTGCAGCGCGTGGAGATGGCCCGCGCCGGGGCCCGTGCCGCGCGCGGTGCGCAGCTCCCCACCGTGGGCCTCAACACCACGGCCGCCATGCGCCGCTTCGGCCTCTACACCATGGACGGGGCCGGCAACATCGTCACCGAGATCGTGCCCGGCAAGATCGTGCCCATCGACCTGCCCGACCTCTACATCGCCCTGCAGGCCACCTGGGAGGTGGACATCTGGGGACGCCTGCGCAACCAGCGCAAAGCGGCCGTTTCGCGCATGCTCGCCAGCCAGGAGGGCGCCCACCTGGTGATGACCAACGTGGTGGCCGACGTGGCGGTGGCCTACTACGAACTGGTGGCGCTGGACAACGAACTGGCCATCCTCCGCGAAACGGTGGTGCGCCAGGAGGAGGCGCTGAACGTGATCGAGCGGCAGAAGGACGCCGGACGCGCGAACGAGCTGGCCGTGCAGCAGTTCGAGGCACAGCTCCTGGGCACCAAGGCGCTGCAGAAGGAGATCGAACAGCGCATCGTGGCCACCGAGAACCTCATCAACCTGCTGCTCGGCCGTTTTCCGCAACCCGTGCAGCGCAACGCCGCCGGCCTGGCCGGCCCGCTGCCCGCCGATCCCGCCGTGGGCCTGCCCGCCCAACTGCTGCGTAACCGGCCCGACATCCGCGCCGCCGAACTGGAGTTGATGGCCGCACGCTTCGACCTGAAGGCCGCGCGTGCCGGCTTCCTGCCCAACCTCAACATCACGGCGGGCTATGGCTACCAGGCCTTCGACCCGACATTGCTGTTCGAGAGCCCCTCATCCATTGCCTATCATTTGGTGGGGGGCCTGTTCACCCCACTGCTGAACCGCAACGCCCTCAAGGCACGCTTCCGCGAGGCCAGCGCCCAGCAGCTCGCCGCCGTGTCCGCCTACCAGCAACGCATCATCACCGGCCATGTGGAGGTGATGAACGAGCTGAGCAACCTGGGCAAATTGCGCGAGGCAGGTGACCTGCGTCGTCAACGGAACGACGTGCTGCAAGCCTCGGTGGACGTATCGCGCGAGCTTTACCGCAATGCGAAGGCCGGCTACATCGAGGTGTTGCTGGCCCAACAGAACGCCCTTTCCGCGAACCTGGAACTGGTGGAGGTGCAGAAGCGGCAGCGCTTCGCCCTGGTGGACCTGTACAAGGCCCTGGGCGGCGGATGGTCCGATCAGCGCCGGTGATCGGGCAGGTGGACCGGCCGGCCTGTAGGTAAAGTCTGGCACGCCATCCGGGCGAACGTGGCGCGCGGCGATCAGGCCGCCGCCTCGTGCTCCGGGCAATCGGTGCGCAGCTCGGCCACGGCCAGGTCCGTTCCCAACAACTGGCAGTGGTGCCGGCCCTTGCGATCGCCGCGGTAGTGTGCGCAGGTCCAGCACATGCGTTGCACCTGCACATCACCACTTTCAAGCAGCGACGCCAGCAGGCGCATCAAGGCCAGCAACAGGGTCTCGCGTTCATGCAGGGGCAGGGTGGCCAGCGCCTCGGTGAAGGGCCCACCCGCAGGCAGCCAGCGCCGCCCGGCCGCCGTGAGCCGCAGCGCATGGCTGCGGCCATCGTGCGGATCGGGCTTCCGCAGCAGCAGGCCGCGTTCCACCAGGAGCGCCACACTGTCGCTCACCGTGGGCCGTGTCACCTGCAGCTCTTCCGCCAAACGCGCCACGCCCACGGGCTCACCGGGGTGGTCGGACACGAAACCCAGGATGCGGATCTGCAGGGGGCTGAGCCCGGCGCCCGTGGCCTGCTGCCAACGCAGGGCACGCGCCACCTCCCCGATGCGCTCCAGCAACCGGGCCAGGTGCGCATCCAGCGCTTCATCAGCGGCGTGTTTCCGGGCCATGGTCGAAAGGTATCGTGAACAAAGGGACCCGGCACGCACGGCCGGGTCCCCTGCTGTTCAACCGGGCCTCCTCAGCCCTTCACCTCGGCCATGCTCGCGCCGTGGTTGATGTGCAGCACATCGCTGCCGATGACCAGGGCGGGCACGCTCTTCACGCCGGCGGCCTCGGCCTCGGCAATGCGGCCGCGGTCCTGGCCCAGATGAACGAATTCCACCTCGAACCTGCTGCGGTCCACCAGTTCGGTGATCCGATCCTCCGCGTTGATGCATACCGGGCATCCGGCATGGTAGAAGACTGCCTTTTCCATGTTGTTGGGGTTAGGTATTGATGTGATCGGGCGGGGACGTCCTTCCCGGGGGCAAATATAGTTAGGCTTCCTTACCTTTGACCCACGCCTACCACATTCCGATGCGCACGACCCTCCTCCTGACCGGCCTTCTCCTGTGGAGCGGCCTGCATGCCCAACAACGCACGAACATGAACGAACAAACGAAAGCGGCCGAAGTGGCCGTGTGGGACACCTACGTCACCCGCAAGGACGGCCGGGTGATGCACTTCGACATCATCGCACCCAGTAGCCAGCGCGACACGGCCGTGATCCACGGCTACGGACGGGCGTACCTGGAAAGCAAGGGACAGGGCGGACAGTCGCTCACGTCGAAGGAGTGCCGCTTCTGCCACGTGCGAGCACTGCACCCCCAATGGGAGGCCGACATCCGCCGCCAGGGTTATTTCATCCTGGAGATGGAGAACTGCGACTGAGAGGCCGCCGCTACGCCCCCAGAGGCTCGAACCGCGCTTGGAAGAAGCGCAGGTACTTCGGCTCGTAGGTCATC
>DDRC01000168.1:4099-4804 GCA_002342985.1 Flavobacteriales bacterium UBA2426 | reverse complement strand
GGCCACCAGATCCGCCTGTGCCTGGCGCAAGCGCACCTTCACCTGCTCGGCGCGGCTTTGCGCACTGGTGCTTTCCAAGCGGCCGGTCTCACCGAGCTCGAAGCGCTGCAGCGCGAAGGCCGCCATGGATGCGTACGCGCTGTCCAGCTGTTGCAGGATACGCACCTGTTCAAGGCCCATGGCCCATTGCAGGTAGGCCCCTCCCGCGCTCTCCTTCACGTAGGCCGCCGTGTTCAGCTTTTCGTTCTCCGCAAGGTGCAGGCTTTCCTTCAGGTAGGCCGCGCGTCGGGCAATGGTGGTGGGAAATGCGAACCCGGTATTGGCTTCCAGGATAATGTCCTTGGGATACGGCCCCTGGGTCTGGCCATGGGAGAATTGCGCGTTGAGCGGCTGCAGCCCGAAGGCCGTGCCACGCAGGGCATCCTGTTCCTGCACACGCAGTTCCGCAGCGGTCATGCTCGGATGGGTGCGCAAGGCGCGTGCGATCGCCGTGTCCATCGGCATCGGTTCCTGTGCGCTGCTGGTGCCGCCGATCATGATCAACAGCACGGTCGCGACGATCAGCGGTGCGTTCGCCTTGCCGCCATTGGCATCGTTGCGCCTCCTGCCTCCGCCCATGAAGAGCAGATAGAGCACCGGCAGCACCATGAGGGTGAGGGCCGTGGCGGTGATGAGGCCACCGATCACCACCGTGGCCAGGGGGCG
>DDRC01000168.1:0-3895 GCA_002342985.1 Flavobacteriales bacterium UBA2426 | reverse complement strand
GGGCAGGAAACCGAGCGAGGCCACCGCCGCCGTCATCAGCACGGGACGCAGCCGTGTGCGGGTACCTTTCAACACGCGCTCCTTCAGGTCGCTGATGCCTTCCTTTTCCAGTTGGTCGAAGGTGGCGATGAGGACGATGCCGTTGAGCACCGCCACGCCGAAGAGCGCGATGAAGCCCACGCCCGCGCTGATGCTGAAGGGCATGCCGCGCGCCATGAGCGCAAGCACACCGCCGATGGCGCTCATGGGGATGGCGGTGTAGATCAGCAGGGCGCGCTTCAC
The DNA here is from genome assembly GCA_002342985.1 of Flavobacteriales bacterium UBA2426. GTDB lineage: Bacteria > Bacteroidota > Bacteroidia > Flavobacteriales_F > PHOS-HE28 > PHOS-HE28. The sequence goes on along the minus strand of DDRC01000168.1, from coordinate 3,613 downwards.
GCTGTTGAAGGTGAAGAAGAGCAGCAGGAAGATGAGGGCCAGCGCGATGGGCACCGCCAGCATCAGGCGTTTGCTAGCTGCCTGCAGGTTCTCGAAGGTGCCGCCGAAGGTGTAGTAGTAGGCCGCGGGCATTGGCACTTCGGCATCGATGCGGCCTTGGAGCTCTTCCACGAAGCTTTCCACGTCACGGCCACGGATGTTCACGCCCACGGCGATGCGGCGCTTGGCATCCTCCCGGCTGATCTGGGCCGGGCCGGGTGTCAAGGACACATCGGCCACCTGCTGCAACTGGATCTGTCCGCCACCGGGCAGCGCCACGAAGAGGGTGCGCACATCGTCGATGCTCTGCCGCTGTTGGTCACCGAGGCGCACCACCAGATCGAAGCGGCGCTCGTTCTCGTAGATGACGCCGGTGGCCTCGCCCGCGAAGGCCGTGCGCACGGTGCGGTTCAGTTCGCGGATGTTGAGGCCGTACTGCGCTACCCGTGCACGATCATAGGTGATGGTGATCTGTGGCAGGCCCACCACCTTTTCCACCTGCGGTTCACCCGCACCTTGCACTTCGCCGATGATCGCCGCCACCTTGTTCGCGATCACCGCGAGGGTGTCCATGTTCTCACCGTAGATCTTCACGGCCACGTCCTGCCGTATGCCGGTCATCAATTCGTTGAAGCGCATCTGGATGGGTTGGGTGGCTTCGTAGAACACGCCGGGTACCTGCCTCAAGGCTTGCAGCATGGTGTCCTGCAAAGCCTCGCGGTCGTGCGCGGTGGTCCATTCGTCCTTGTCCTTCAAGATGATCATGAGGTCCGTGGCTTCGGGGGGCATGGGGTCCGTGGGGATCTCGGCGCTGCCGGTGCGTCCCACCACCTGCTTCACCTCCGGGAATTGCAGCAGGATCTTCTCCACCTTGGCGTTGTTGGCGATGCTCTGGCTGAGCGATGCGCCCTGCGGCAGGATGCTGTGGAAGGCGAAGTCGCCCTCTTCCAAGGTGGGAATGAACTCGCCGCCCATGCGTGCGAACAGGAAGACCGAGCTGATGAAGAGCGCCACGGCCACACCCACGGTCTTGATCCGGTTGCGCAAGGCGAAGCCGATGATGGGATCGTACCACTTCTGGAAACGGTCCATCATGCGGTCGCTGAAGTTGGGTTTGTGCGCCGTGTTGCGCGGCAGCACCAGCGCGCTCATCATGGGCACATAGGTGAGCGAGAGCAACAGGGCACCCAGGATGGCGAAGCTGACGGTGATGGCCATGGGGCGGAACATCTTGCCCTCGATGCCCACCAGTGTGAGGATGGGGATGTACACGATCAGGATGATGATCTCGCCGAAGGCCGCGCTCGTCCGGATCTTGCTGGCGCTCACGAAAACCTCGCGGTCCATCTCCTCGCGGGTAAGGATCCTTCCCTTGAAGCGCGCATGCAGGTGGTGCAGGGTGGCCTCCACGATGATCACGGCGCCGTCCACGATCAATCCGAAATCGATGGCACCAAGCGACATCAAATTGCCGCTGACGCCGAAGGCGTTCATGAGGATGATGGCGAAGAGCATGCACAGTGGGATCACCGAGGCCACGATGAGGCCCGCGCGCCAATTTCCTAGAAAGAGCACCAGCACGAAGATCACGATCAACGCGCCCTCGATCAGGTTCGTCTTCACCGTGCCGATGGCCCGCCCCACCAGTTCGCTGCGCACCAGATAGGGTTCGATCATCAGCCCTTCCGGCAGGGCCTTCTGCACGTTCGGTATGCGCGCTTCAATAGCCTTCACCACTTCGGCGCTGTTGCCACCCTTCAGCATCATCACCGTGCCGCCCACCGCTTCGCCTTCGCCATTGCGGGTGAGCGCACCGTAGCGCGGGGCCGCACCGAAGCCCACCTCGGCCACATCGCCCACCAGGAGCGGCACACCGCCGGGCGGGATCTTCACCACCACCTTGCGGATGTCGTCCAGCGTGCGCAGCAGTCCTTCGCCCCGGATGCTGTAGCTGTTGGGCCGTTTCTCGATGTAGGCGCCGCCGGTGTTCTCGTTGTTGCTCTCCAACGCGAGCAGTAGCTCACCGATGGTGACGCCCATGCTTTGCAAGCGCTTGGGGTCCACGCTCACCTCGTACTGCTTCACCTCGCCGCCGTAGCTGTTCACCTCGGCCACACCGGGTGTGCCCAACAGCTGCCGCACTACGATCCATTCCTGGATGGTGCGCAGCTCGCTGGGGCTGAAGGTGCCCTCGTACCCTTCCTTGGGGTGCAGCACGTATTGGTACACCTCGCCCAACCCGGTGCTTACCGGGGCCATGGTCGGTGTGCCCACCCCGGGCGGTATCAGTGCGGCGGCCTCGCCCAGGCGCTGGTCCACCAAGGTGCGGGCGAAGTACACGTCCACGTCCTCATCGAATACGATGGTCACAAGACTTAGCCCGAAGCGGCTGATGGAGCGGATCTCCACCAGATCGGGCAGGCTGGCCATGGCCCGCTCGATGGGCGCGGTAACGAACTGTTCCACCTCCTGCGCGGCCAGCGTAGGCGTGGTGGTGATCACCTGCACCTGGTTGTTGGTGATGTCGGGTACCGCATCGATCGGCAATTGCGTGAGCGAGTACGCCCCGTAAAGCACCAGCACGAGCGTGAAGAGCCCGATGATGGCCTTGTTGTGTATGGAGAACCGGATGATCCTGTCGATCATGGATGGAAAAACTTGGGAATGGAAGGAAGGACGAATGCGGAACGCGGGTACACAATGGCCCCGGACCGTGCCGAAGCACGGTGCGTTCCCGTTCCGCCGAAGGGCGGATCAACTCAAGCCTTGGGAGGGATCCACACGTTGCCCGTGAAACCACTGGGCGCAACGTTGAGGAATTGCGCACCCACCTTGGTGGTGAGCGGCTGTAGGGAGATCAGGAGAGACCTGTTCACCGGTGAAAGCGCGACCAGGCCACTGCACGCGCAGAACTCGCCGTGGCAATCCTCGCTGAACGGATCGTGGTCGTGCTCATCGTGTTGCTGATCGTCGGTGTGCTCGTTGTGGAAGAGGTCGTGGAAGTCCTCACTGGTATGCTGCTCCAGAAAGTGCATCACCACTTGCGGCACATGCAGCCACTCGTGCAGTTCCAGGGCACTGAAGCCATAGACCGTAAGGGTGAGCAGGAAAAGGAGGCGACGCATTTTCCGGGACGAATGTAGGCTTCAACGGTTGAGATCGCAAGCGTGTTCTCCGCGTGAGCGGGCGAAGCGGCAGCCCGGCGCAGGAAGGGCATTGCGGATGCGAGCAACGAGGCGGCACGACGCAGGCGTGACCCCGCAGTGCCGCAGCCGCTGGCCCTGACAAGACCGGCTAAAGCGCAGCACGCGACCCGGCTGCATTTGAGCCGGGGCACGCCCAAAGAACCACCAGGCGCAGAACAACGATCTTCAGCACCGAGTTCGCGCTGCGCCTCATGGGCGACGTGCAGCAGTACTTCATCGACAAGAAGGTCCGCAACTTCTACAGCGTCAGCATCAGCGGCTACCACATCGCGGAGGCCGGCGCCAACCCCATCAGCCAGCTCGCCTTCACCCTGGCCAACGGCTTCACCTACGTGGAGTACTATCTCAGCCGGGGCATGGACATCAAC
>DDRC01000041.1:12255-18099 GCA_002342985.1 Flavobacteriales bacterium UBA2426 | reverse complement strand
CGTGCAGGCGGGCGACACGGTGGTGACCATGGGCGGCGACGGCATATTCCCCGCCGATTTCCCCGTGGGCCTGGTGATCTCCGTGGAGAGCCCGCCCGGCCGGCCCGACCAGGCCATCCTCGTCCGGCTCTTCGAGGACATGACGCGCAGCGGCTTCGTCTATGTGGTGACCGACCTGCAGCGGCCTGAGCGCGACACGCTCCAGCAAGCCCATTCCGCACCATGATCGGCACGCTCGCAGCGAACATCGGCCGCTTCATCCTGCTCCTGCTGCTGCAGGTGCTGGTGCTCGACCACCTGGACGTGGCCAACGGCTGGATGGTGCCTTACCTGTACGTGCTCTTCCTCCTCATGCTGCCCTTCGAGGTGCCCGCCTGGGCCGTGCTCCTGCTCGGTGCGACGATCGGCCTGGCCATGGACCTCTTCAGCAGCACACCCGGCATGCACATGAGTGCCTGCGTGGCCATGGCCTTCGCCCGGAAGCACCTGCTGCGCCTCATGGCGCCGCGCGAGGGCTATGAGTTCGGCATGAGGCCCACCGTGCCCCGCATGGGGCTCCCCTGGTTCGCCACCTACGCCGGCGTTCTCATCGTGCTCCACCACCTCTGGCTCTTCATCGTGGAGATCCACCGCTTCGACGCACTCGGCGCCACCCTGCTGCGCGCCTTGCTGAGCGCCGCCTTCACGCTCGCGCTCTGCCTGCTCGCGCAATTCCTCACCTCCGCCGCCCAGGAGCGCAGCCGCGCATGAACTTCGAATCGCGGAAATACGTGCTCATCGCCGCCGTGGGCGCCATCGCGGTCATCTTCATCCTCCGGCTCCTCTGGATCCAGGTGGTGGACGACAAGTGGAAGGCCAGCGCAGCGAACATGGCCGAGCGCAAGATCACCGACTATCCGGCTCGGGGCTTCATCTATGATCGCAAGGGCCGCCTGATGGTGGCCAACACGCCGGTGTACGACCTCATGATGGTGCCGAAGGAGGTGAAGGCATTCGACACGGCCGCTTTCGCCGAGCTCATCAGCGTGCCCCTGGAGGAGCTCCGGCAGCGCATGGGCGATGCCCGGCGCTATTCGCTCTATAAGCCGAGCGTCATCGAGAAGCAGATCCCCGCAGGCCAGTTCTCGGCCATCAGCGTGCACCTGCACAAATACCCGGGTTTCTACGGTCAGAGCCGCACGCTGCGCACCTACCCCCCGCGCACCGCGGCCCACCTGCTCGGATACCTCAGCGAGGTGGATGCGCGCAAGGTGGAACAGGCCCCCTACTACAAACCGGGCGACGTGATCGGCGTAGGCGGCCTGGAGCAGCAGTACGAGGAGGCGCTCCGCGGGCGCCGCGGCGTGCGCTATGTGCTCGTCGATGTGCACAACAACATCAAGGGCCCATACAAGGACGGCATTTACGACACACTAGCCGTGGAGGGGAAGGACCTCTTCACCGGCATCGACCTTGATATGCAGCTGCTGGGAGAACGGCTCTTGCGCAACAAGAAAGGCAGCATCGTGGCCCTTGACCCCCGCACCGGCGAGGTGCTCTGCCTCGTGAGCAGCCCCTCCTATGACCCCGAGCTGCTGGTGGGCCGTGTGCGCAACACCAATTATGGCATCCTGCAGCGCGACCCCATCAAGCCGCTCTTCGACCGGGCGCTCCAGGCCCAGTATCCGCCCGGTTCCATCTTCAAGATCGTGCAGTCGCTCATCGCGCTCGACGAGGGCGTCATCACGACCACCACCGGCTTCCCCTGCAATAAGAGCCTGGTGGGCTGCCACAACCACCCCTACGCGGGCACCATCGAGCAGGCCATCCAGTATTCCTGCAACCCGTACTACTACCAGGTCTTCGACCGGGTGGTGGAACGGAAGCTCGACAAGAAGAGCCGGTTCCGCGACGCGGCGCTGGGCCTCGCCGAATGGGAGCGGCGCATGCACAGCTTCGGTCTGGGCGAAAAGCCGCGCATGGACCTTCCCTCGCTGAAGGGCGGCAACATCCCCGGCCCGGCCTACTACGACCGGAAATACGGCAAGGAGCGCTGGGCCTTCAGCACCATCTACAGCGTGAGCATCGGTCAGGGCGAGGTGCTCACCGTCCCCATCCAGATGGCGAACCTCGCTGCGATCTTTGCCAACAAGGGCTGGTACTACGACCCGCACGTGGTGCGCGCCATCGGCGACCCCGACAGCGTGCAGGCCCGCTACCGCGAGAGGCATGTGGTGGAGGCGGCCCCCCATTGGTTCGACCACATCCAGGAAGGGATGCGGCGCGTGGTCCATGAGCCCGGTGGCACGGCCCGCAGCGCCCGGATCGAAGGCATCACCGTCTGCGGGAAGACGGGAACGGCCGAGAACCCGCACGGACAGGACCATGCCGTCTTCATCTGCTTCGCCCCGATGGAGGACCCCAAGGTGGCCATGGCCGTCTATGTGGAGAACTCGGGCTTCGGCGGCACCTGGGCCGCCCCGATCGCCAGCCTGCTCATGGAGCAATACCTCACCGATACCATCAAGCGTCCCGAACTGATGCAGCGCATGCTGGACGCCGACCTCATCGCTGCCGAGAAGGATTTCGGGAAGAAGCCCAAGAAGCCACGCCGCCGATGAGCGCCAGGGAGAATGTCGCCGCCAATTTCGACCGGCCGCTGCTGCTGATCTACCTGGCCCTGATGTTCATGGGGTGGGCCAACATCTACTCGGCCGCCTATGACCCCGACCAGGCGAGCATCTTCGACCTCGACAAGGAATACGGCAAGCAAGCCGTGTGGATGGGCATCAGCCTTACGCTGGGTGCGGGCATCCTGCTGGTGCGCGGCCAGTTCATCCGCGACTCCGCCTTCCTGATCTACGCATTCGTGATGCTGCTGCTCGCGCTGGTGCTGGTGGTGGGCAAGGAGGTGAACGGCGCCAAGGCCTGGTTCGGCGTGGGCAGCTTCGGCATACAGCCAGCGGAGTTCGCCAAGTACGCCACCTCGCTCGCGCTTGCCCGCTACCTCAGCGGCCTCAAGGCGCTCATCGACCTCCGGTCCAGGGCGGTCAGCGCGCTGCTCATCCTCGCCCCGGTGGGCCTCATCATGCTCCAGCCCGATACAGGGACGGCCTTGGTCTCCGGCGCCTTCATCCTCGTGCTCTACCGCGAGGGCCTCTCCGGCAACGTGCTGCTGCTGGCCATCCTGGCGGCCTTCCTCTCCATCCTCTCCCTCATCCTCAAGGAGAGCTCCTTCGACCTTCCATTCACGGACCGCGCGCTCAGCGGACCGATGTTCCTGCTGCTCGTCATCATCATCATCGGGGCGCTCGCTTGGCTGGTGGTGCGCAACATGGTGGTGAAGCGGGCGCGGCGGCGGCTCTACGCCTACATCGTCATCGGCGTGCTGGCTTCCGCAGCCTTCATCGGCAGCTTGGATTACGCCTTCGAGAAGGTGCTCGCCCAGCACCAGCGCGATCGCATCCTGGTGATGCTGGGGCAGATGGAGGACCCCCAGGGGCTGGGCTACAACGTGAAGCAGAGCCAGACCGCCATCGGTAGCGGCGGTTTCAGCGGCAAGGGCTATCTGGAGGGCACCCTCACGAAGTTCAAGTACGTGCCCATGCAGAGCACCGACTTCATCTTCTGCACCGTGGGCGAGGAATGGGGATTCCTGGGCACCAGCTTCGTCGTCATCCTATTCACCGTGCTCATCCTGCGCATCATCCAGATCAGCGATCGGCAGCGGTCGAAATTCACCCGGATCTATGCCTACTGCGTGGCGAGCATCTTCTTCCTGCACTTGATGATCAACGTGGGCATGACCATCGGCCTGGCCCCTGTGATCGGCATCCCCCTTCCCTTCTTCAGCTACGGGGGCAGCAGCATGATCGGCTTCACCCTGCTGCTCGGAACCTTGGTGCGGCTGGATGCGGAACGGCTGAGCCTGCTGCGGTGAGCCACGACGGCCACGGAGGCGGCCGCCGCCCGCTTATCGGCCGGACCATAAAGAAGAACGCCGGCCAAAGGGCCGGCGTTCTTCCGTAGGACCGAAGCCCTCAGTAGAACAGGTGGCGATTGTCCTTCACCCCGGCCGATTCGCGAAGGGCGTTGAACAGCGCGCTCTCCGCGCGGCTCTGCAGGCGGCCGAGCAGGCTGCCCTTGTCCCCGGCCGTGTCGCCGTCGGCGGGGGCGTCGGCGCGCGAGGTCATGCTCACCACGTACACCGCATTGTCGCCCTTCAGCGGCACGCTGGTCTGGCCCGCCTGTAGCGCGAATATCTGGCCCACCACCTCGAACTCGCTGTAGCCTCCGGGGATGCTGAATGCATTGAACAGCATGTCCGTGGCGGTCTGCACGCTCACGCCCATCTCGGTGGCCAACGCACTGACATCGGTCTTGCCCTTCATCCTCTCCAGGTAGGTCTCTGCCTTCTTCTCCTTGGCGGCCTCCTTCATGAAGGCCTCGCGCACATCCTCCAGCGCAGGCACGCCCTCTTCCTTGGCGCCCAGCAGCACCGCAACCACATAGTTGTCACCGGCCTCCTTTGGATCGCTCACCTCTCCCACTTTGGCCCGGTTCACCCAGCCGATGACCGACGCAGGCTGCTGAAGGCCCTGAACGAACCGCTGGTCGCTCCGCAGGTCGGCCACATTGGTCACCTGCAGGCCCTGCTCCTCAGCGGCTGCCTTGATCGCCTCCGCCGACTTATTGCGCAGGCTGAACTCATTGGCGCGTTTGTACACCTCCTTGAAGGTGGCGCCCGACGGCTTCACCGGACGGTCGACGGTGATGATGCGACGCTCCTGGCGGGTGCGCTGGCCGAGCACCTCGACGATATGGAAACCGTAGCTCGTCTTGCAGATAGTGATGGCGCCCACCTTCTGATCGAAGCTGGCTGCTGTGAACTCCGGTACCATCTGCTGCTTGTCGAACCACTCGTACACGCCTCCGTTGCTCACGCTGCCGGGGTCGTCGCTGAACTTGGTCACGAGGTCGGCGAACTTGCTCCGGTCCTTCTTCACCACCGTGAGAAGGCTGTCGGCCCGCTTCTTCTGGTCATCCTCGCCCACACCCTTCTGGGTGCTCAGCAGGATGTGGCGCACGCGCGCCTCCGGCACATCGGCCAGCTCCTTCACCTTCACCAGCTTCACCGTCTCACCCTCCTGGAAGGGACCGATCACGGCGCCCACTGCGCCGTTCACGATCAGGGAATCATTCAGCTTGTCCGCCGTTCCGGCCACGTACGGGACCTTGGTGTACGCACGGGAGGCCGCGTTGCCGAGCACGAAGGCGGAATCGTCCGTGGCCGCTTCGAATTCGCCCTTCAGCCGCGCCAGGTCATCCTGGATCGCCGCACGGTCAGCATCGCTTGGCAGCACCGGGAAGAGCACGTAATCGAAGGACCGTGAGGCTTTCTGCTTGTGCTTCGGGTCATTCTTGTGCTTGTCGTAGTAGCGGCGCAGGTCACGGTCGCTCACCGCGTAGAGGCTGTCGGGCTCGCTATCGTAGCGCTTGGCCACGAAATTGAAGGTGGCCCGTGTATTCTTGGCGTTGAATTCGTCGCGGGCCTGGGCGCTGTTCACGAAGACGCTCTTCTTCACCAGCGCATTGTACTTGGCGTAGAGGCGGTTCTCCTGGATCCGGCGCGATTGGATCTCATGGTAGACGGGTGCATTCAGCTGAATGGAGCTGAAGTACTCCCGCAGGCGGGCTTTATCGGGCTTGCCATCCGCGCCATTGAACTGGCCCTGGAACTCGGGCATCACATTGTCGCCGAAGCGGACATCGTCATACTCCGGCTTGGTGATGGTGAATCCGGCGGCCTTCACCTGGCCGAGCAGCACCTTGCCCTTCACCAGCTCATTCCACACGGTGTTGCGC
>DDRC01000041.1:6268-12096 GCA_002342985.1 Flavobacteriales bacterium UBA2426 | reverse complement strand
ACACGGTGTTGCGCACCTGCTCGGTCACTTGGGCATTGGCCGCCTGGCCGAACTCGTTGCGATAACTCTCCACCTCGTCGCTCACGCGCCGGTCGAATTCGGCGAGTCCGATCTCCTCCCCAGCCACCTCGCCGACGGCCTGATCGTTGCGGCCCAGGCCCGTACGGTTGGAAAGCAGCGCATCAAGGATGAATAGGGCCAACGCACCGCCCACGAGCACTACGAGGAGGCCGCTGCGCTCGCGGATCTTGCCGATAACTGCCATTGCCTGCTGAATTTGGGGCTGCGAATATAGGGGACGGCCCCGATCGGCGGGAAGCACCGCAACGCTTTGAGCGCAAGGCCCTTGCGCCTCAGGTCAGATAGCCGGGGCCCGGGTCGGTCACAAGCAGACGTACCAGGTCGATGCGGCCATGGGCCACCTGGGCCACCACCATCCTGAAGGGGTGCAGGTCGATCTCCTGGCCCTGCTCGGGCAGGTCGCCCGTGCGATGGAGGATGAATCCGGCCAGGGTGTCGTATTCCTCGCCCTCAGGAATGGCGAGCCCGAGCTCACGTCGCAGTGTATCCACCTCAAGGCGGCCGCTGAGCAGGAATTCATGCTCCCCCACGCGCTCCATGACATCCTCCGGCGTATCGTGCTCGTCCTCGATGTCCCCCACGATGGTCTCCACCACATCCTCCATGGTGAGCATACCCGCTGTTCCGCCGAACTCATCCACCACCACCGCCACGTGCGTGCGCTGCTTGATGAAGAGCTGCAGCACCTCATCCGCAGGCATGGTGCCCGGGATGAAGTTCACCGGCCGGAGGATGGACCGCACCGAGCGCGGGTGTCGGAAAAGCTCGTACCCGTGGACGTACCCGATGACGTTGTCGATGCTGTCCTTGTAGACCAGCAGCTTGCTCATGCCGGTATCCACGAAGCGGCGATGCAGCAGGTCCAAGCCCTCCTCGGCATCCACGGCCTCGATACGCGCCCGCGGCACCATGATCTCCCGCGCCTTGATACTGCTCAGTTCCAGCGTGTTGCGGAAATACTCCACCTCGGCATCCAGGTGCTGCTGCTGCTCGCTGCCGGAGGCCATCTCCCGCAGGAATTCATCCAGGTCGATGCGGCCGAATGCAATCTGACCGGGCTTGGTTTGGATGCGGAACACCCTGAGGACCAGTTCACTGAGACCGGTGATGAGCATCATGGGCACCCACAAGAGCACATACAGCAACAGGAGCGGCACAGTGAACAGGGCCAGCGAACGGTTCGCGTCGAGCCGGAAGAGCGCCTTGGGCAGGAACTCCGCAACCACCAGGATGAGCAGGGTGCTGAGCACGGTCTGCCCGATGAGGACCAGGACCGGCCCCCATCCGAATCCGGCCAGCCACGGCTCGATGACCTTGGCCATGAGCACACCGTACACGACCAGCGCGATGTTGTTGCCCACCAGCAACGCCCCGATGACCCGCCCCGGGTTGCGCTGCAAGACGCCCACCAGTCGGGCCCATACGGCACCGCGCTTGCGCTCGAGCTCGATGTAGAGCTTGTTGCTCGACACGAAGGCGATCTCCAAGCCCGAGCAAAGCGCCGAAACGACCACCGAGGCGGCGATGAGGAAAAGATCGGTCGGCTCCAAAGTGCTCCGGAACGGCGTCGGGCGAAGATAGCGGGCGCTTGGCGTTGCCTTCAGCGTGCAGACCGGCGGTCCTCCATCGCCTCCAGCTTCCTGCGCGTGAAGCGCCGGAAGAAGAACATGGCCATGGCGATTGCCGGGAAGAGCAGCCATTGCCGCCCCTGTGCGAAGCCATCCGCCGCTATAACCCAGATGGAGGCCACCAAGGTGCCGATGGCCACGGCCAGCCAGAAGTGCTCCATGAATCGGCCGAGCTTGCGGATGGTGCCCATCTTCTAGGGGTGTTCGGGGGCCAAGGTATCGCCATCGAGGTGCAGGGTGCCCGTTACCCGCCTGATGACATAGCTGCTGAAGTCCTCCGCCGCGTCCAGGCCGAGGCCATGGATCACATCGCGCCCGCGCTGGATGCGCACGGCCTTGTCGGTGCGGACACGGGCGCTATCCTGGTGCCAGGTGAGCGATTCCGTCTCCAGCCGCTCACCCTTGGCATTCACGAAGACCACCTGCTCATGCACCTCCATGCGCTTCTGCGCAGGCCAAATGGCGCCCCGTCGGGCCGTGAGGGTGCTGGTCTGGCGACCGAGCGGATCGAAGAACACCAGCTCCAGTCCATCGGAGAGCTCGGTGCGCTTGGCTTCTCCGCCCCACTCGCTGATGCGCCCCGCGCGCAGCCGGTTGCGCACGATGCCCGAATCGGTGTAGAGGTATTCGGCCTGCTCGGTCACCCTCTCCGGAACCGCCTCGGGCAACTCAACCGCCGCCACGCGCTCCAGGTCGTTCTTGCATGAAACCAGCATGCCCGCCATCAGAAGGGCGGGCAGGCTGCCGGCAGAAGGGATGCGCAATGCGCTCAGCACGGACTATTTGCGGGCACGCACCGTGGTCGTCTCGCTGAGCCCGCCGCAGGCTGCCTGGTAGGGGGCGCCGTCGGCGAGCTGGTGGAAGAAGAGCTCCTCCTTGGTGGGGAAGCGCGCATTGCATGAACCCATGCGCTCAGATGCCTTTTCCGCCACGGAGGGATCCAGGGAGCGGGCCTTCTGGTAGTAGTCGTAGGCAAGCCAGTACACGCCCCATTTCTCCGGCACTTCGCAGTTGCCGGCCGAGGATACCACGGCATTCCCGATGAGGATGAGCGCCTCGCCGTTCTTCGGTTCGAGCTGGAGCACCTGGTTGGCGAAGCTGCGGGCCTGGGCATGGTTGCCGGCGGCACTGGAAACCTGGCCGGCCTTGAGCAGGTACTTCACGCGGTCGCTGCAGCCGGTGCAGAGATCAACGGCCTCCTTCATGTACTTGAGCGCTCCGCTCATATCGCCCTTCTTCACCAGGGACTGGCCCAGGCTGTAGGCGCTCTCGCTGGTGGGGTTGGCGCGGTGCACATCCTCGGCCAGCACCAGGTACACCTTCTCCTCGGTGCAATCCTTGCCGTTCAGCACCTTCAAGAGGCGGCCCTTGAGCTCCAGGTCGTCCGGGCGCTCTTGCACCAGCTTGGCCGCGATATCGCCGATTTCCTTGCACTCCGCCACTCTGAAGAAGACACTGTTCACATTGTCGCGCGCCTTCACCCAGTATTCCATGTCCACTTCCTTGGTGGCGGGATCGGCCAGTGCCTGCTCGATGGTGCCGATCACCTTCACGTACTCGGAGAGCATCTGCTCCTTGGTGGCCGCTCCCGCGGCATAGAGGCAGTTCAGGGATTGATAGTAGGCGCTCAGCGTGCCGGGCTCGCTCCGCGACCCGCCGAGGTCCACGCTCTCCTTCAGCAGGTCGTAGGCCTCCTGGCACTTCGCCGAGCGGTGGTACTGCAGGTCGACCCCCTTGCGGCCGAGGACGAAGGCCTTCTCCCCGAAATGCGTGATGCGCAGGTCGTAATTCAGCATCAGGGAGTCGATCAACCGCTCCTTGCGCGCGGCATCCTTCTCCTTGGCGATGAAGGCATTGAACATCTTCACCCCATTCTGGTAGACGCCCTTGCTGCAGGCCGGGCAGATGCGGAGCAGCTCGCGGTACGGTGCATAGGCATCGGCCGAGGCGTTCTGCTTCATGTACTCCTGGTAGAGCGAGAGGTTCTTCACGCATTCCACGCTGTCCGCAGGCGTAGCGCCGTACTTGCTCTGGGCAGCGGTACCCAAGGCCGAGCCCAAGGCAATCAGGAGAAAGAGGCTATGGAGGAAGGTCTTCATCAGTCGATCCGTCGTTTCTTGAACCATTGTTCCCTGAGGTCTGGCGTGATGGACACGCCGATGTAGATGTTGGCGAAGCGCTCGCGGAGCAGACCGTTCGCAGTGGTGCCCCGCTCGCCGATTTCCGTGGCGAGGTTGAGGCGGCTGCGGGTGTTCGACCCCATGAGCGGGAGGGATAGGCCAAATGACATGCCAAGCTGCCGGATGGAGGTCCCGCGCAGCGCAATGGGCTCCTCCGTGTATCGGAATCCGGTGCGGTAGATGGCGCGCTGCAGGAAGCTTCCGCCCATCTCGCCGGCCGGCCGGTAGCTGGCGCCGACGGCATAGGTGATGGCCGTGCGCAGGTCGGTGCGCAGCTCATAGCCTTCCACATCGGCCCGGAGCGCCGACCAATCACGCTGTTGCACCTCTGCGGCAAAGGTCCACCGTGCATTAAAGATCGAGAGCCCTGCGCTGACCCCGACAGGCAGGTCCAAGCTGCCACGGGCGCCATTGACCTGGGCGGCCGTATCGCGCGGGAACTCGACCCCAGCGCTGCTGAGAAGGAAGGATGTGGCGAGGCTGGTATGACGCGCGTTGAGCGCCACGGGTGCATCGATTCCGATGCCGACGCGGAACCGCAAGGCCTCCCCTTCGCCCTTGGGCAGCTTCAGGGGCTTCCTGTCCTTGGGGTCACGGCCGGCATTGAGCCATTCCATCTCCTCGCGCCGGTCAGCGGCCCGCAGGGCCTCCTTGCGGCGCCCCATCCGCTCCTCGGCCCGGCGCTGCGACCGGATGTCTCCGGAGTAGAGCAGGCCCATGGTCGCCGTAGGCGCTTTGAGCGCCAAGGTGGAGGTGATGCTGCTGTTGTAATGCCCGGTACCCAGCGGATAATAGGCCTTGCGGGCCGCCTCGACGCTTCCGAAGAGGTATTCCAGATTGGCTCCGACGCTCAAGCGCCCGAAGGTGCGGCCGCTATCCGAGCGCTGCCAAAGCAAACGGCCGAATCCGAGATAGGCCCGATTGATGCCCCCCGAGCCGGAATACTGGTAGCGGACGGTCCCGCCATCGACGGTGCCTGTCTCCTCGATCTGGTAGGCCACGGTGGAATACGGCTGCAAGCCCAAGGCCATGCCCCACTTGCCACGGGCGAACGGCACGCCCAAGGACAAACCCAGGATACGGGCGCTTCGGCCGCGGCTCGTGCTCTCGGCAATGGTCATGTCCATGGAGCGCACGGCGAGCCCCATTTCGTACACGGCATGCGAGAGATAGGGGTAGGTGGCCGGGTTGGCGCGGGCCACGCCATAGGGGTCGGCCACCACCACGCCCAAGCCCCCCATGCCTGCCTGCACCACCTGCGAAGTCCCGGTCAGGTCACCAAGGCCGTGGGAGGAATAGGGAGACCCACTACCCTGCTGCCCCTGTGCCGAGGCCAGCACCGGGAGGGCCAGTGCCAGCATGTAAGTGCCGGTGTATGAGGCGTAAACCTTCAAGGGTCAGGAACGGGTGGGCAAAGATGCCGCTTTTCAGGCCGCGGGCGAACCCCAGGGCGTCACCACCGGTAAGGACAACACAGGCATCGGTGAAACTCGAACGGGCCAGGTGCATGAAGCGCTCGACCTCACCTGCAATACCGTGATACAGGCCCGATTGGAGTGCGGATTCGGTGCTATCGCCGAACGGAATGGACTCCATTGCCGGCTCCACCAGCGGCAGGCGGGCGCTATAGGCATGCATGGCCTTCGCCCGCATCCGCATGCCGGGCGAGATGGCGCCGCCGAGGTAGTTGCCCTGGGGGTCCACCAAGTCGTAGGTGATGCAGGTCCCCAGGTCGATGGCCAGCGCGGCGCGGCCGGGGAAGAATGCGGCTGCCGCCACGGCATTCGCCAAGCGATCCACCCCGAGCGTGGACGGGGTGCGGTACGATGAGCGCACAGGCGATGCGGATGCACCGGTGATGGAGTGCACTGGGGCGAATTCCGCGGCGCCGGCCAGTACAGCCCCTTCGGAGGAGGCCACCGAGCCGATCACGACCTCC
>DDRC01000041.1:3083-6068 GCA_002342985.1 Flavobacteriales bacterium UBA2426 | reverse complement strand
CCGGCCTTCACGCGCGTATTGCCTGCATCGAGGATCAGTTCCATGCCTGGTGGTTGGTTGCGACGCTTGTCTATCTTTGCGCGCCTTCGTCGGTTCAGGACGGCAACGACCTGTCGACGCAAAGGAAATGGTGCCTTAGCTCAGCTGGTAGAGCAACGGATTGAAAATCCGTGTGTCCCCAGTTCGATTCTGGGAGGCACCACTGCGATGAGGACCCCGCGCTGCGGGGTCCTTGTCATTCCGGGGTCAGGGATGGCTCTCCAGCCATGCCCGCACCGAGGCCAAGTGCTTCTGCTTCAAAGGTTCTCGCAGACGCTTGTTGGTGGGCGTGAAATAGGCGTGGCGCTCCAGGAAACGGACCTGCAGCTCGTTCCACTCCCGCTCGGTGGTCAGCGCGCCGTAGGTCCGCATCTCCTCGAAGAGCGTCGACCCTATCCGGTCGAAATCCGGGCGTCCGAGATAATCCAGGTCCGCATCGCAAAGCACCTTGGCCAGTTCATTGGAGGGCTGCTGGGGGATGCGCGTGGCCATGATCATGGCGCAGATGGCCTCTACCTGAGCCTCCGCGAAGCCGTAACCCGGCAGCACGCTCCGCACGATGGCGCAACCGGCCTCCTCATGGTCCGTGTCCTGTACCGTGAATCCAGCGTCGTGATAGAGCGCGGCGATCTTCAGCAGCACTAGGCCCTCACCGGTGATCCCCTCCTGCTCAGCGATACTGATGACACTGGCATATACATCCAGCGTATGCTCAAGGGAGTGGTACGTGCGACCTGCCGGCAGCTCATGCCGGAGGCGGTGCAGGATGTACGCACGAGCGCCGTTCGCATCCATGGGATGGCAGCCAAGATAGCACGCTCGCCGCCACCCTGCCCGCTACCTTCGCTGCATCAATGGAAGCATACGGCCGGAGGGCGCTGTGGCTGCTGGTGGCCGCCATGCTCTACATCGTGGCGCAGAGCGTATGGTGGGCGCTGCTCCTGCTCAGGCGCGATGAGGAGATCGCACGGCTCAGCGCGGAAGTGAGCCGCCTGTCGGGAGCGACAGCCGATTCCGCACCGACCGGCCATGCGCTCATGGTGCTCGGCGAGGCAGGCGTCTTCCTGCTGCTGCTCGCCGTGGTCCTGGGGATGGCGCTCCACGCCATCCGCCGTGACCTCCGCCTTGCGGCACTGCAACGGAACTTCCTTCTGGCCGTGACGCACGAACTCAGGACACCGGTGGCAGCCATCAAACTGCAATTGCAGACGCTGAACCGCCGCGATCTGCCGGAAGGAGCGGCCCAGGGCCTTCGTGAGGCTACCATCCTGGAGGCCGAGCGCTTGGCGACCCTCACGGACAAGGTGCTCCTGGCCGCTTCGGACGGAACAAGGGAGATACCCGTGAACCGCATGCGCCTGGACCTGATCGACGTCCTTCAGGAAGCAATCATGCGCGCGCAGCTGCGCGACCAGGAGGCGCATAGATTCGAGTTGGATGCTCCCGACCGGCTGCCCGTATCCCTCGACCGCGATGTGATGCGCAGTATCGTAGACAACCTGCTGGAGAACGCAGCGAAGTACGCTCCATCTGGCACGGCGATCACCGTGCGCGCCATGCAGGAAGCGCGGCAGTGGCGCATCGAGGTGGAGGATCAGGGGCCGGGCATCCCTCCTGCGGAGCGCGGCCGGGTCTTCGAGCGGTTCTACCGCAGCGGCAATGAGGAGACCCGGCAGCACCCGGGAACCGGCTTGGGACTCTTCATCGTTCACCGCCTCGTTCGGAGGCTGGGCGGGCGCATCGAGATCCGGGACGCTCAGCCCCATGGGGCTATCTTCACCGCGTCATTCCCAATCGCTGATTGATGGCCAAGAAGAAGGCAGTCCTCATCATCATGGATGGCTGGGGGCTGGGTGCGCGCGATGCCAGCGATGCCATTGCCTCCGCCCATACCCCGTTCATCGACCGCTTGATGGCTGAAGCCCCGCACGCCACCCTGCTTACCGACGGAGAGCATGTCGGGCTGCCGGCGGGGCAGATGGGCAACAGCGAGGTAGGGCACCTCAACATCGGGGCCGGCCGCGTGGTGTACCAGGACCTGGTGCGCATCGACAAGGCCATTGCGGACGGCAGCCTGGAGCGTTCGCCTGTCCTGCAGGAAGCCCTCCTCCGCGCGCGTGGCCGGCGGCTCCACTTGATCGGCCTGGTTTCCGATGGGGGCGTCCATTCCATGCGCACCCACTTGGAGGCCCTCTGCGGCATGGCGGCCCGGAGCGGCTTGACGGAGGTCTTCGTGCACGCCTTCACCGATGGGAGGGACACCGACCCACGCAGCGGCCGGGGCTACATGGAGCGCCTCCTCGCAGCGATGAAGGGGCAGCCGGCCCGGGTAGCCAGCGTGGTCGGCCGGTACTATGCCATGGACCGGGACAAGCGGTGGGAGCGCGTGAAGCTGGCCTATGACCTGCTGGTCCATGGGCGCGGCACCACGGTTGGAGACGCGCTGCAGGCCTTCGACCGAAGCTATTCGGAAGGCATTACGGATGAATTCATCAGGCCCCATGCGGTGGCGGATGAAACCGGTGCGCCGATAGCCACCATCGCCGATGGTGACGTAGTGGTCTGCTTCAACTTCCGAACCGACCGCTGCCGGGAGATCACCCAGGCGCTCACCCAGTCCTCCTTCCCCGAGTTCGGCATGCAGCCGCTGAAGCTGCACTATGTCACCATGACGGAGTACGACCCCACCTACAGGGATGTGCACGTGCTCTTCCGCAAGGACGATCTGCCCATGACCTTGGGCGAGGCGGTCTCCCGAGCGGGTCGCACCCAGATCCGCATCGCTGAGACCGAGAAATATCCGCACGTCACGTTCTTCTTCAGCGGCGGAAGGGAACAGCCCTTCACGGGCGAACGGCGCATCCTGCTCCCCTCGCCCAAGGTGGCCACCTACGACCTCCAGCCGGAAATGAGCGCCTATGAGCTGACCGAAGCCGTCTTGCAGCG
>DDRC01000041.1:503-2964 GCA_002342985.1 Flavobacteriales bacterium UBA2426 | reverse complement strand
CGCCAATCCGGACATGGTCGGCCACACGGGTGTCTTCGAAGCCATCGTGAAGGCCGTGGAGACCACCGATCGGTGCACCCAGGCGGTGGCCGATGCAGCCCGTGCCAACGGCTATTCCGTGGTGATCATCGCCGACCACGGCAACGCTGACAAGGCACGCAATGCGGACGGTTCACCGAACACGGCGCACACCACGAACCCGGTGCCCATCATCATCCTCGCGGATGGCTGCAAGGCAGTGCGGGATGGCGTGCTCGCCGATGTGGCTCCAACCCTTATCGACCTTCTGGAAATGGAGAAGCCCGCCGAGATGACGGGCTCCTCCCTGCTCGTCCGCTAAGGCTCAGCGCCAGCCGTTGCGGAGAATGGTCACGTGCCCGGTATAGGGCTCCTCCTTGCGCGCCACGATCACCTCATAGAAGTAGGTCCCGTCAGGCAGGTCATCGCCCGCCCACTGGTTCTGGTAGTTGTTCGCCTCGTAAACCAGCTGGCCCCAGCGGTTGAAGATGCGCACCGTATTGCTCACGTAGGTGATGCCATCGATGACGAACTTGTCATTGTGGCCATCGTTATTCGGCGTGAACACGTTGGGGATGATCACATCACAGATGAGCGATACGGTGGCGACATCCTGGGCGGTGCGGTTGCACTGATCGGTGACCGTGACCGTATAGGAGCCGAACTCCAGCATGCTCACATAGGTTGAGGGCCCTTCATCGCCGGTGGACCAGGAATAGGAGAGCGACCCGACGCCCCCGAAGCCCACAGCCGTGAGCAGCAGGCTGTCCGGCCGGCATTCCACGGTGTAATCCTCTGCCGTGACCGAGATGGGCGGAGCATCGATGATCGTGATGGTGACGCTCGCCGATGTGGTACGGCCGCAGGCATCGGTGTAGGTACCGGTGATGGTGACCGTTTCGCCGTCATCGGCCGTCTCATCCTCCAAGGGCTGGAAGGGCACGATTGTATTGAGCACCCCGTCCGCGATGGTGACCAGGTCCTGGAAGACGAAATCGGTACCGTTGGCCGCGGCGCCGCTGAATGTGACCACGATCGGCACATCGCCGGGAACGCCCACCGGACGGATGAAGTTGATTCCGGTGCTCTCGCAGGCCTCCATGACGGTTCCCGAGCCGACGATGCTCATGTTGAGCGGGGGCAGCGGGTCCAGCTCCACGAAGAACTGGGCGATGGCCGTGGACCCGCAATCGTCCGTGGCCGTGGCGGTGTAGACCGCATTGTCGGTCGGCGACACGGTGATGCTGCTTCCCGTCTGGCCGTTCGACCAGCTGATCGCATACGGCGGGTAGCCCCCAGCGACCGCCGGCGTCAGCGCTGCGCTGCCTTGGCAGGGTATGTTCGCCACCCCGCCAACGATCGTCAGCGGTGCCGATGACTCGATGAAGAAGGTGAACTCATTCGTGATGGTGACCCCTGCGCAAGGGCTCTCGGAGATGAGTGTCAGCACGATGGTCTCCGTACCGTCCGCATCGATCGGGCAGTTGAACGTGAAGGACTGGGCGGTATCGCCCGGCAGGAAGACCAGGGAATCCGGGAAGGGCGGCACATAATCCACGCCTGGGGTGGCGGTGCCGCCAACTTGGATGTACACCACGCTGGTATCGTCGGCAGCACCGGTCTGCGCGAAGTTGATCGTCACGGGATAGCAGCTCTCAAGAATGGTGTTGTTGCCCACGATGCCGGGACCCGGCGTCAGTGAGGGAACGAACGGCGTACTGGTGAAGCTTCCGGCCTCGAGGAACACGGCGCTGTCGAAGGAGCTGTCAGAACCGTCGCCGATGGCCATCTTGATGTGGTAGGTCTCGCCGCACTGGACTGGCCAGCGAGCCGTGAGGACCACCGTGAAGCCATCGTAGGCGATGGTAGCGCCGGCACCGTTGTTCACATAGTAGATGCTGTTGCTCTGCCAGTTGGGGTCTGCCGCAGCACAGGTGGCCGCCTGGCCACCGGAGGTGCCGGGCACTCCGGGGTTCACCGTGTTGATGGCGATGGGGATGGACGTTCCGGGAACGAGCGCGATATTGATCGCATTATTCTGGTAGGGGCCGTTGATGCCCGGGCCGCTGAGGAAGAAGCCGAACGCATCATTGAAGGTGGTGCATACGTACTCGGGATACTCCTCCGAAGCGAAGACGTACCGGAACTTCACGGTATCGCCCACGGGCACGAAGTCGAACTCGAGCACCGCCCGGTCATTGATGGTCTGGTTGGCGAGCAAGGCCAGGTCGGGGTCCGCACCGGTCCCATTGGCCGCGCTGGCGAAGTCAGAGGCCGGACCGGCGGCATCATCCACCAAGCCGCTGGAGAGGATCACGCCTGCCGGAAGCCCGAGGTTGGTGCCCGTTTCGGTGAAGGAGCCGCTGCCCACCTGGGCCGCGGCCGGGTTGAGCACGCCGTTGTAGGACACGTTGCTCACGGTGACTCCTGTGCCCAGCAGCAC
>DDRC01000041.1:0-261 GCA_002342985.1 Flavobacteriales bacterium UBA2426 | reverse complement strand
GCAGGGTGCCTCCCGCCAGCAAGGCGAGTCCGAATGTTAGGTGCTTCACTGCCACGGTATTCCGGTTTTATCAGTTCTGGCTTCCGCGGATCAGGGTCACATGACCCATGCCCTCTACGGGCTCGAAGTAATGGCCCGCCGCGCGGTATTTGTAGACGTAGACACCGGTGGTCGCCTCACCACGGCCATTCACGGTGCCGTCCCACATGACGTTCACGTCCTGGGTGGTGAAGATCAGCTCGCCCCAGCGGTCGAAGATCA
>DDRC01000209.1 GCA_002342985.1 Flavobacteriales bacterium UBA2426 | reverse complement strand
GATCTCGATGATGTCCATCTCCAGCTCCTTCACCAGGGCGCTGTCCATGATGCGCTGGCCCACGGCGGGCGCCCCCGGCAGCAACTCGATCTCGGTGACGTAGCCGCGGATGCCGAACTGCTCGCCCAGGTCCTTGCTGGCGCGCCGGTCGGGCAGCAGCCTGCGGCCGATCACCGCCATGTAGAGCACTCCGGCGGCCAGGAACACCAAGCCCATTGGCGTTTGGTCGAACATGCCCAGCGCCGGCATGCCGCTTTCGGTCATCACGCCGCTCACAACGAAGTTGGTACTGGTGCCCAGCAGCGTGGTGGTGCCCCCGAGGATGGTGGCGTAGCTGAGGGGGATGAGCAGCTTGCTGGGCGCCTGCCCCGAGGTCTGGGCGATCTGCACCACCACGGGGATGAGCAGGGCCACGATTGGCGTATTGTTCATGAAGGCCGAAACCAGCCCCACCACGAGCATGAAGAGCAGCACCCCGATGGCCGGCGACTCCCGGAAATGGCCGCTGAGGCGCGGCCCCAAGGTGCTCACGGCACCGGTTCGCAGCAGGGCGGCGCTGAGGACGAAGAGGAATGCCACGGTGAGGGTGGCCTGGTCACTGAAGCCGGCAAGCGCTTCCTTGGGGGTGAGCACACCGGTGATGGCCAAGGCCCCCACGATGAGCAGCGCCACGAGGTCCACCCCCACCCGGTCGGTGATGAAGAGCACCAGCGCCACCGCGAGGATGACGAGCACGATCCACTCCTGCGGACTCATAGCCGGCGAATGTAGGGGAAGGGGCGCCGCGCATCAGCCCCAATGGGCCACATACCAAGGCACGGCGCGCGCCAGCCCCTCACGCAGGTCGACTTTGGGGGCGAAGCCCAGCACGGTGCGGGCCTTGCCGATGTCGGCGAGGGAGTCGCGAACATCGCCCACGCGTGGCTCGGCATGCTCAGCAGCCACTGCGGCCACCACGGGGTCCACCTTCATCAACTCCTCCTTGAGTGCGGCAAGGAGGGTGAGGAGGGTGGTGCGCTCGCCGTAGGCCACATTGAAGACCTCGCCGAAGGCGCGCTCATCATCGGTCCGCAGGGCGGCCAGCACGGCCTGTACCGCATTGCCCACGTAGGTGAAGTCGCGCGATTGGTGGCCGTCGCCGTAGATGATGGGCGGCTCGTGGGCCAGCAGTGCCCTGATGAAGCGCGGGATGGCGGCCGCATAGGGGCCCTCGGGGTCCTGTCGCTCGCCGAAAACGTTGAAGAAGCGCAGCCCGATGGTGCGCATGCCATGCAGTCGGTGATAGAGGCCGGCGTACACTTCGTTGCCGTACTTGCTCACCGCATACGGCGATAGCGGTGTGCCGATGCGATCCTCACGCTTGGGCAGCTCGGGCGCATCGCCGTAAACGCTGCTGCTCGAGGCGAAGACCAGCCGCTGCACCCCGGCCGCACGCGCAGCGAGCAGCATGTTGAGGAATCCACCCAGGTTCACTTCGTGGGTGGTCACCGGGTCGGCTATGCTGCGGGGCACCGAGCCCAGTGCCGCCAGGTGCACCACGGCAGTGGCATCACGCAGGGCCGCCACGGCATCGGCCTGCGATCGGATGTCGCCTTCCACGGCCTCGAACCGTTCGTGGGCCAGCAGGTGGGCGATATTGGCGCGCTTGCCGGTGATGTAGCTATCCATGCTCCGCACCCTGTAGCCAGCGGCGAGCAGCGCATCGCACACATGGCTGCCGATGAAACCGGCACCACCGGTGACGAGGATCCGTTGCTCAGGAACTGGGGGCATGTCCATCCGGTCGGAGGGCGGCGAAAGTAGCGGCCGCCGCGCACCGGGGCGCCGAATACTTGTTCGCCATGCCGCAAGGCATGGTGTGCAACCCGTCCGGGCACAAGCGCCCCACCGCCGCAACGGCAAGGCAAGCGCGGTGCACCTGGCCTCCTCCAACGCCCAGGCTGACGAACAGGCGCCTGTGGTGCGCAACTCCGCCTGGAGTAGGGAGTTGGATTGCGCGGGCCGCTGCGTGGGCCGCGCGGCGGCAATATCGGTCCTACGTCATGATGCGCCGCGCCGCGGACCCGCACGGTGATTCCAGTCGTATGATGCCCCGCGGGGCGCCTGGAATGAGGCAGGGGCGGCCGCTCTTGGCGGACCGCCCCTGCGCTGTACATGCGGGTTCCGCCCTTACTTGGCCACCGCCACGCTTCGCTTCTCGCGGATCACGGTGATCTTCACCTGACCGGGATAGGTCATCTCGTTCATGATGCGGTCGGCGATGCTCATGCTCAGCTCGTCGCTCTGCTGGTCGGTGATGCGCTCGCTCTCCACCATCACGCGCAGCTCGCGGCCCGCCTGGATGGCGAATGCCTTTGTGACCCCTTGGTAGCTCATGGCCAGGCTCTCCAGGTCCTTCAGGCGCTGGATATAGGCCTCCACCGCTTCGCGGCGGGCGCCGGGCCGTGCACCGCTGATGGCATCGCAGGCCTGCACGATGGGCGAGAGCAGGGTGGTCATTTCGATCTCGTCGTGGTGGGCGCCGATGGCATTCACCACATCGGGCTTCTCGCCGTACTTCTCGGCCAGCTTCATGCCCAGCAGCGCGTGCGGCAGCTCGGGCTCTTCGTCGGGCACCTTGCCGATATCGTGCAGCAGACCGGCGCGCTTGGCCGCCTTGGGATTGAGGCCCAGCTCGGCGGCCATGATCGCGCTGAGGTTGGCTACCTCGCGGCTGTGCTGCAGCAGGTTCTGGCCGTAGCTGCTGCGGTACTTCATGCGGCCCACCATGCGGATGAGCTCGTTGTGCAGGCCGTGGATGCCCAGGTCGATGCAGGTTCGCTTGCCCACCTCCATGATCTCCTCCTCCAGGTGCTTCTTGGTCTTGGCCACGATCTCCTCGATGCGCGCCGGGTGGATGCGGCCGTCCTTCACCAGCTGATGCAGGGCCAAGCGCGCCACCTCGCGCCGTACGGCATCGAAGCAGCTCAGGATGATGGCGCCGGGGGTATCGTCCACGATGATCTCCACACCGGTGAGTTCCTCCAGCGTGCGGATGTTGCGCCCCTCGCGGCCGATCACCCGGCCCTTCACATCGTCGTTCTCGATGTGGAATACGCTGACGCTGTTCTCTATGGCATGCTCGGTGGCCACCCGCTGGATGGTCTGGATGACAATGCGCTTGGCCTCCTTGTTGGCGTTGAGCTTGGCCTCCTCCTGCACCTCCTTGATATGGGCCATGGCGGCTGTGCGGGCTTCGTCCTTCAGACTGTCCACCAGCTGCTTCTTGGCCTCCTCGGCGTTGAGCCCGCTGATGTTCTCCAGCAGGGAGACCTGCTTGGCATGCATCTTCTCGGTCTCCTCGCGCCGGCGCTCCACGCCGCTGAGCTTCTGCTCAAGGTCGGCCTTCAGCCGCTCCACGTTCTTCTCCTTGTTGGCAAGCTCCTGCTGCTGGCGGCTCAGCTGCTGCTCGCGCTGCTTGGCCTTCTCCTGGGCCTGGGCCACGTTGCGCTCGCGCTCCCGCACCTCCTTCTCGTGCTGCTCCTTCATCTGCAGGAACTTCTCCTTGGCCTGCAGGATCTTCTCCTTCTTGATGGCCTCGCCCTCGGCCTCGGCTTCCTTCAGGAGGCCTTCGCGCCGCCTGCGCATGACACTATTGAGGGCGACGAAGACGATGGCGCCGCCGCCTACGAGACCGGCCAGTAGGCCGATCAGGATGCTGATGATGTCCATGGGTCCATGTGTTTTTCATGGACCGTACACGCCCTCGGCCACGCCGGGGAGCTCAGGAGTCAGGGCTGGTGATCAGCGAGCAAGCGTTCGATCTCCTCCAGCACGGCGCCGAGTTCGGCCTCCTGCCGTGGAGCATTGCTGTTGAGGGCGCGCACCGTCACTTCCAGCGCGGCCATGGCCAGCAGGTCCTGCTTGTCGGTGAGAGGATATCCCGCCCGCAGGCGGTCGATGCTCTCGTTGATCTCATCCACCGCACGGCGCACATGGTCCTCTTCCGCTTGCTGTATGGTCAGCGGATAGGCGCGCCCCGCGAGTTCCACCCTGATCGATCGTTCTTCCATGGTCGTCGGTGCCGCGCTCAGGCTTGTATCAGGCCCAGGCAACGGTCTATCTCCTGTACCAATTGGTCGATCCGTTCCTTCGCTCCCGGAACGCCTGCCGCGGATGCGGCCGGCTTCATCGTCCGGAGGACCTCGTTCTCCCTCTCCAGTTCCGCCAACCGTTGGCTGAGCACCTGGCTCACCCGATCGTGCTCGCGGGCGTTTCGCTCCAACTCGGCCAGCCGCTCGTGCAGGGCCTTGCGCTCCTTCACCAAGGAGTGCACCTGCCCCTGCACCATGCGCAGCCGGTCCGTGAGGGTTTGCATCTGCTGAATGGGAAGACCGTGTACGGTCCGAGGCCAAAGATAACCCGGCCTCCCGATGCGGCAGGCAGTTTGTTTGAACCTCACGGTGTTAACCGAGCAGCGGCCACGGTAGCATGCTTCGCGCCCGCTGGCGGTACACTTGTCCCGTATGCCCATGCTGCATCCACGCCGACCCACCGAGCCCGCACAATCACTGAAACAAACGTGGTTCTTAATACTGATTATCTGCGGTTTATCATCGCATTTTTCGAGTGCTCAACCCGGGCGCTACATACCGCCCATGGCCATCCCCATCGAGCTCTCGGGGAACTTCATGGAACTCCGCAACGACCACTTCCACTCCGGCCTGGACATGCGCACCGAAGGGCGCGAA
>DDRC01000226.1:15093-16508 GCA_002342985.1 Flavobacteriales bacterium UBA2426 | reverse complement strand
ACCGGCTCGGGCAAGACCTTCACGGTGGCGAACGTCATCGCCCAAGTGGACCGGCCCACGCTGGTGCTGAGCCACAACAAGACGCTGGCCGCACAGCTCTATGGGGAGTTCAAGCACTTCTTCCCCAACGACCGGGTGGAGTACTTCGTGAGCTACTACGACTATTACCAGCCGGAGGCCTATCTGCCCACCACCAACACCTACATCGAGAAGGACCTCTCGATCAACGACGAGATCGAGAAGCTGCGGCTGAGCGCCACCAGTGCCCTGCTCAGCGGGCGGCGCAACGTGATCGTGGTGGCCAGCGTAAGCTGCATCTACGGCATCGGCAACCCCGCGGAGTTCCGCCACAGCGTGGTGGAACTGGCTACCGGCATGCGCATCTCGCGCAATGCCCTGCTGCACCGGTTCGTTTCGGCGCTCTACAGCCGGCGCGATACGGACCCTGCACGCGGCAATTTCCGGGTGCGCGGCGATGTGGTGGAGGTCTTCCTGGCCTATGCGGACGAGGGCATCCGCATCCACTTCTGGGGGGATGAGATCGAGCGGATCGAGCGCTTCGGTGCCCTGGACGGCCGCACGTTGGAGGCATTGCCCAAGGTGACCGTCTACCCGGCCAACATCTTCGTCACCAGCCGGGAGACCATGAACGCGGCACTCGCCAGCATCCAGGAGGACATGGTGAAGCAGGTGGCCTTCTTCAACGAGATCGGCAAGCACCTGGAGGCCAAGCGCCTTGAGGAGCGCGTGAACTACGACCTGGAGATGATGCGCGAGCTGGGCTACTGCTCGGGCATCGAGAACTACAGCCGCTACTTCGACCGTCGGCAGACCGGACAGCGCCCCTTCTGCCTGCTGGACTACTTCCCCGAGGACTTCCTGATGGTGATCGACGAGAGCCATGTGACCGTGAGCCAGGTGCAGGCCATGTACGGCGGCGACCGCAGCCGCAAGCGCAACCTGGTGGAATACGGCTTCCGCCTGCCGAGCGCCATGGACAACCGCCCGCTGAAGTTCGAGGAGTTCGAGGACCTGCTCGGCCAGGTGATCTTCGTGAGCGCCACCCCGGCGGACTACGAGTTGCAGCGCAGCGAGGGCGTGGTGGTGGAGCAGGTGGTGCGGCCCACCGGCCTGCTGGACCCGCCGATCGAGGTGCGTCCCAGCAAGAACCAGATCGACGACCTGCTGGACGAGATCAGGCACCGCGTGAAGCGCGACGAGCGCGTGCTGGTGACCACCCTCACCAAGCGCATGGCCGAGGAACTCAACGATTTCATGGGGCGCAACGGCGTGAAGTGCAAGTACATCCACAGCGACGTGGAGACCCTGGAGCGCATCGAGATCCTGCGCCAGCTGCGCATGGGGCTCATCGATGTGCTGGTGGGCGTGAACCTGCTGCGCGAGGGCCTGGACCT
>DDRC01000226.1:3725-14886 GCA_002342985.1 Flavobacteriales bacterium UBA2426 | reverse complement strand
CTCGACGCCGACAAGGAAGGCTTCCTGCGCAGCAACCGGTCGCTCACCCAGACCGCCGGCCGCGCCGCCCGCAACGTGAACGGGTTGGTGATCTTCTACGCCGACACGGTGACCGAGAGCATGCAGCGGACCATCGACGAGACGGAGCGGCGCCGCGCCAAGCAGTTGGCTTACAATGCCGAGCACGGCATCACCCCGAAACAGATCAAGCGCGATCGAGCCGATGTCATGAAGCAGACGGCCGTCCTCGACATCCAAGGACCGCCGAAGGCTTATGTGGAGCCGGAGGAGCTGAGCTTGGCCGCCGACCCGGTCGTGCAGTACATGACCGCCGACCAGCTCGAGAAGAACGTGCAGCTCCTGGAGACCCAGATGCGCAAAGCGGCGAAGGAGCTCGATTTCATCGCGGCGGCCCAACTGCGTGACGAATTGTTCGCCATGCGCAAGCTCTTGGAGGAACGGAAGCAGGGGGCGGCTACCCGTTCCGACCGCTGACCATCCGCCATTCATCGCACATGGCGACCCGCTCGTCGACGGCTGACGCCCGCTCATGCGGCACATACGGCCCCGCGACGCATGCCCGCCGACATTGAGCTTCCCAGATTGGCCTGTGATGAACCGCCGGCCGGCGTGACGAGGGGTTTATTTTCGCAACAAGCCAAGGAACCAGAACCAGCATTCCACCCATGACTCGACTCCCACTCTACGCTCCGCTCCTCTTCCTCTCTCTTTCGGCCGCCGGGCAGATCTCCTTCGGCGGAGAGCCTTATGGCCTCGGCCGGGCCTATCTGCCGGAAGCGCCGCTGCACGTGATGCCCGCTGTGGATGCCGCAGCGCTGATGGCAGAGGACGCGCAGCGCGCCGAACAGGGCATCAAAGGGCCCTACCGGTTCGGCTTCAACCACCACCCCGAGATCACCAGCGCCAGCAACGGGATATGGACCACGCTGCCCAATGGCGATGCCGTGTGGCGGGTGGCGATCGAGTGCCCCGGTGCCTTCAGCATCAACTTCGAATTCAATGACTACATCGTGCCCGATGGCGGGCAGGTGTTCGTTTACAACGACCTGGGCGAGACCCTCGGCGCATTCACGGCGGAAAGCAACCCCGGGCACAGCATCCTGGGCGTCACGCAACTGCCCGGCGACCGCATCACCATCGAATACGTGGAGCCGGCCGCCGTGCGTGGCGAGGGTTTCCTGCGGATCGGCCAGGTGACGCACGCATACCGCGACCTGTTCCGCTCCGTGAAGGGCTTGGGGGACAGCGGCTCGTGCAACAACAACGTCATCTGCCCCGTTGGCGATCCTTGGCGCGACCAGATCCGCAGCGTGGCCATGATCACCGTCGGGGGCAGCGGCATCTGCACCGGCCAGCTCATCAACAACTGCAACAACGACGGCACGCCCTATTTCCTCACCGCCAACCATTGCCTCGGCGGCAACAACAGCTGGGTGTTCCGGTTCAACTGGAACAGCCCCACCTGCGCCACCACCACCAACGGCCCCACCAACCAGACCATTAGCGGCAGCTCGCTCCGCGCGAACAATGCCGCCAGCGATGTGGCCCTGCTGCAGCTCAACAGCGTACCGCCGGCCAGCTACAACGTGTTCTACACCGGGTGGGACAAGAGTGGCACCGCCCCCACCGCGAGCACGGCCATCCACCACCCCAGCGGCGACATCAAGAAGATCTCGTTCGATGATGACGCGGCCACCCAGGCGAACTGGGGCGGTGCTGCCTGCTGGCGCATCGCCAACTGGGAGGACGGCACCACGGAAGGCGGATCCAGCGGAAGCGGCCTGTGGAACCAGAACGGTTTGCTGATCGGCCAGCTGTTCGGCGGCCAGGCATCATGCGGCAACAACGTCAACGACTACTACGGCCGCTTCTCCACGAGCTACCCCTTCCTGCAGACCTGGCTGGGCAATTGCGGCAACACGCTGCAGGGCTATCCCCTCGCCTCCGTGGGGATGAGCGAGAACGCCGTTGACGAAGGGCTCACCATTGCTCCCAACCCTACCCAAGGGCTGTTCAGCGTGGCGCTGCCCGCCGCGCTCCATGCCGGAGGACGGCTCACGGTGTTCGATGCCGTGGGTCAGCAGGTGATGGCACGGACGATCGGCCGGGGCACCGAGCGGCTGAGCCTTGACCTCAGCAGCCATGCCGAAGGCATCTACTTCGTGGAGGCCACCGCGAATGGCTATCGCACCGTGGAGCGGCTCGTCCGCACCCGCTGAGCCCAAGGCGCCTGACGCAGAAGACCGCCGGCCACCGGCGGGCTTCTGCGTTAGGCGCCTCGTCTATCTTCACACGGTCAATCCCTTCGCACATGCGCGGAACGCTACGCCTCTTCGCCATCGCCATCGCCTCGGCGGCTTCGCTGACCGGCTTTGGCCAGGTCTCCTTCGGCGGCCGGCCGATCGGCCTGCTGCCCCACGGCCCCCGGCTGCAGGCACCGGCCGTTGTCGAGCTGCCGCCTGTTGATGCCGCCGCGCTGATGGCACAGGACGAAACCGACCGGGCCGCGGGCGTCAAGGGCCCGTGGCGCTTCGGCTTCAACCATGCCGTGGACCTCGGCACCGAATCCCATGGCTCGTGGACAACCCTGCGCAACGGCGACCGCCTCTGGCGCCTGGCCATCCGATGCCCCGGCGCGTACAGCATCAA
Source organism: Flavobacteriales bacterium UBA2426 (assembly GCA_002342985.1). GTDB lineage: Bacteria > Bacteroidota > Bacteroidia > Flavobacteriales_F > PHOS-HE28 > PHOS-HE28. Next base: position 12,216 of record DDRC01000226.1, on the reverse strand, counting down.
CTTCCGCTTCGACCGGTTCGTACTGCCCGATGGGGGCCGCGTTTTCGTGTACAACGATGCCGGACAGCACATCGGGGCCTTCACCAAGGCCAGCGCACCGAAGCGGACCAGCCTCGGCGTCACCCAGGTGCCCGGCGAGCGCATCACCGTCGAGTATCATGAGCCGCGCAGCGCAGCCGGGCAGGGCCTGCTGCACATCGACCGCGTGACGCACGCCTACCGTGATGTGTTCCGGTACATGAAGGACTTCGGTGACAGCGAGGACTGCAACATCAATGTGATCTGCCCCGAGGGAGACGACTGGCGCGATCAGATCCGCAGCGTGGCCATCATCACCACCGGCGGCAGCGGCTTCTGCACCGGCACCCTGCTCAACAACTGCGCCCAGGACAGCACGCCCTACTTCCTCACCGCCAACCACTGCCTCGATGCCGATGTGGAGAACTGGGTGTTCCGCTTCAATTGGGACAGCCCCACCTGCGACCCCACGGAGAACGGACCCATCGACCAGACGGTGAGCGGGTGCGTGATGCTCGTGAGCAACTCCGCCACGGACATGGCCTTCCTGGAGCTCGACAACATCCCCCCCGTCGCGTATGAGGTGTTCTACAGCGGCTGGGACCGCAGCGGCGCCACTCCTGACACCGTGTGCGGCATCCACCATCCCAGCGGTGACATCAAGAAGATCAGCCTCTCTTACAGCACCGTGCAGCAGGCCAGCATCGACCTGGGCACCGGTGCTGCCGACTGCTGGCAGGTGACAGTTTGGGATGCGGGCACCACCGAGCCGGGCAGCAGCGGCAGCGGCCTCTGGAACCAGGACAAGCTCGTCATCGGCCAGCTCTATGGCGGACAGGCGGATTGCGCGAGCAGCGTGAATGACTACTACGGGCGTCTCGATGTGAGCTGGCCCCTGCTGGAGGCCTACCTGGGCGATTGCGGCGAGCAGTTGGCCGGCCTGGGCGACGGTGGCCCCATCGAGGAGCCGATCTACTTCGATGCCGCCGTCACGAGCATCGTCAACATACCGGAGCTCATCTGCGGCGATTCAATCATCGCGCCGATCATCACCCTGAAGAACAACGGCACCGTAGTGCTCACATCGGTCACCTTCACTTACGCCATCGACGGCGGGCCGGGCCTCGTGCACACCTGGACCGGCTCCCTGCTGCCGCTCCAGACGGTCAACGTGCCGCTTCCCGCATTCATCGCCCCCGCCGGGACGCACACGCTGACCGTGAGCAGCAGCCTGCCCAACGGCAATACGGACCAGGTACCGGTGAACGATCCTTGGGAGATCACCTTCACCGTGAACAACCCGGGGGGCAATGTGATGCTGCTGCTCACTTTGGACAACTACGGCAGTGATGTGACCTGGGAGCTGGCCAACAGCCAAGGCACCGTGCTCTACAGCGGCGGCCCCTACCCCGACTTCGATGAGGGGCCTGCCGATACGGTGCACTGGTGCCTCACCAACGACTGCTACGTCTTCACCATCCTCGACGCCTTCGGTGACGGCATCTGCTGCGAGCAGGGCGATGGCAGCCTGGTGATCCTCAACGGTGACGGCAGCGTGCTGGCCGAGAGCGATGGGCAGTACGGCGAGTCCTTCCAGACGGATCCCCCCTTCTGCGTGGAAGTGGTGGGCATCGCCGAGATCGTCGCCAGCCGCACGCTATACGCCTACCCGAATCCGGCAGCCGAGTGGCTCCGCATCCGGTTCAGCGGCTTTGGCCGCGTGGAGCGCCTGCTGCTGCTCGATGCCACAGGACGCCTTGCGGGCGCCCTGGCGGGAATCCATGGCGCAAGCGAGGCCGTCATCGACGTGCGAGGCCTTGCGTCAGGGCTCTACACGGTGGTGGCCGAGGATGCGGCGGGGCGGGCTGCGGCCCGGGTGGCCATCCAGCGGTGATCAGTGGTGCAGGGCGTACCAGCCCAGTTTCATGATCTCGTTGTTGACCATGATCAGCCCATCCTCGCTGGCCCACCACCGCTCGGCATCGTAGCGCGTGGAGCGTGCAGCCCTCACCACCACGGTGATTCCGGCCGGTTCCAGCCGCTTGCGGAAGACCTGGCCCACACGGCGCGTGTGGAAATCGGTGGTCACCACCATCACCGTATCGTAGCCCCTGCCATGGGCATGCCCGAGCACAGCCAAGGCCTCCTCGAAGGTGCTGGTGCCCCGTTCGACCAGCTCGATCCGGTCCATGGGGAATCCTTCGCGACGGGCCACATCCCTGCCTAGCGCGGCCTCACTGCGCGCGATGCCGTGGAGCAGGAGCAGTTCGTTCACCGTCTCACCGGTGCAGATGATGCGCGGGGCCCAGCCCTCCCGCTGAAGGCGCATTGCCTCCATGGAGCGATCCTCCGGAGAACCGCCCAGCACGTAGATCGCATCGGCCGGCACCAACGCATCCTCGCGGACCAGGAAATGGCCAGTGGCGCGCAACAAGGTTGTCCTGCCAAGCCACCCGGCCACCAACAGGGCCGTCAGCGCAACCAGGATGGCGAAGCGGCGCGAGGCGGCGCGGTGCATGCCCTTGGCCATCAGTAGGCGCCGTTCCACCGCCGGAGGCTCCATTCTGCCACCAGGAGCAGTGCGATGAGGAAGAACAGCCACCGCCATTCAATGAGGTCAGAGAAGCGGGGTTGGGCGAATGAACGGGCCACGGCCACGCGCTCCTGCTCCATGGATTCCGCGATGCCGGCAAGGGCGCCAGGCTTCAGTAAACGCCCACCGGTGCGTGCTGCAAGGTCGGCCAGCAGGGCGTGATCGGCCACCGTGGTCACCTGCTCCAGATAGAGTGCCTGCACGTACACCTCGCCCTCATCCTGGAGGCGCTCTCCCTTGTGCGCGGCAAACGCCTTCCAACGGTAGCGCCCCACCGGCAGCTGCCCGGCATTGAGGCGATAGCCCTGGTCGGAAGGGCGGAAAGTGAAGGCATACTCCTCGCCGGAATCCGACGTGAGGACCGCGGTCACCTCCGCATCGGCCACGGGCTCATAGGCGGCATTGTAGTACTCCGCCGTGAAGAGCACCGGTTCGTTGCCAAGCACCACGGGGGCATGCTCCACCCTGAACCGCTCCTTGTCCGCCTTCAGCGCTAGGAATTGGACGAGCTTGTGGGCCAGGCGATCGAATCGCCCATGCGAGCCCGAAGCCTGGTGATCGGCGAGCCGCCAGCGCCAGAGCCCCTCGCCGCAGACGACAGCGGCCCGCTGGCCTTGCTGCTGGGTGACGGCGATAAGGGGCGCCTCGGTGCGGATGGCGCCCACTCGCTGGCGGGCCAAGGCCGATGCACCGCGCTGCAGCTCGTACTGCCCGAATGGCACCTGAAGCGGCGGAAAGCGCTCCATGGCCTGGGCCAGGTCCTGCTCCAGGCTGAACAGCGCGAATTCCGGCGCAATGGCGGCTTGCGCATCGGTGATGGCTGTCCTGGTCCCCGTCACCCGGACCCCCGCGGACATCCCATTGAAGGCCGCCATATCCGTGACCTGCCCGAGCACGAAGAGCAGGGGAATCCCCTTGGCGCGCGCCCGATCGATCACGGCGCGCCCATCGCCCCGGCCGTTGGGCAGCTGGTGCAGCACGATGAGGTCATAGGCCTCGGGGGCGCCGCTGAAATCGCCCCCATAGGCGACCTCTGTCACATAGCCCTCCAGGCCGCCCAGGGCGCTGCGTAGAGCCCCCAGGTCCGGATGCGGTGCTGCGCCGAGCAGGAGCACCTTCTGCCGCGCATCCAGGACCTCCACGAAGAAGTCCAGCCGGTTGTTGGCGGTTGACGCCTCCCCGTCGATGAGGCGTGCCTCCACCGTGAAGCGACGTGTACCCGGCTTGTCCGCCTTCATCAGGAAGGTGAGTTCCTGATGGAAGGGATCGCCGCGCACTTCCAGCTCCTGCGAGGCCAGGTCCGCCCCGGCATGGCTCACCGTCACCCATGTGCGAGCGCCGCGCAGGTGATGCGCCGATAGCCGCACGCGAACCGGGAACTCGTTGCCCAGGAAGCTGATGCGGTTGTGCTCCACGCCGCGCACGGCCAGGTCGGGCTTCACGGTGGTATCCCCCAAGGCAATGGCGAATACCGGGACGCCCAAGCGGTCGGCATCGAGCCGGGGGTCCCGCCCGCGATTCTGGATGCCATCGCCATCGATGATCACGGCGCCGAGGTCCGGTCCGCTCAGTCGGTCGTGAACCGCGCGGAGCGCACCGGAGATATCGGTCGACTGCTCGTCCTGGTCGAACAGCAGGCCCTCACGCAGCCCCGCCCCATAAGTGAAGGCCCTTACCTGGTAGCGGTCGCCCAAGTCCTTCTCCAGCTGCCTCAGCTCCTCAGCATACGCGGTGCGCAGGGCAGCGGTATCACCGGCGGCCATCAACGAGGAGGATCCATCGTGCAGGATGGCCACCACGGGCTTGCGCACCTCCCTCACCATCAACCGCAGCATGGGCTCGAGCAGGAAGAAGGCGATGAGCGAGACCGCCACCGCGCGCAGGAGCGCCATCACCCAGGCCATGCGCCGGGTGAAGCCCTCTTTGCCGCGCTGCCGCCGGTAGAGCCACCAGGCCACGCCAGCGCCCAGCGCCAGGCACAAAGGAGCCATCCAGAGGGTGTGGGCGGTGGTGAGGTTCATCGGGAGTCGCAGTGCAGATGGGAGGCGGAGGCTGCCGGAGCAGGGTGCCGATGCCTGCAGGTGCAATGCCTGCGCGGCTCCAGTGCCGGGTTGACCCTCTCGCGGCCGGGCCGTAGGATCACGTCAGCATCCCGCCGCAGACGTGCAGGGTCTGCCCGGTGATGTAGGCGCTGAGGTCACTGCCCAGGAAAACGCAGGCATTGGCCACATCGGTGGGCGTGCCGCCGCGCTTCAGGGGGATGCCCTCGCGCCACTGCTCCACCACCTTGGGATCGAGCGCGCCGGTCATCTCGGTCTCGATGAAGCCGGGGGCGATCGCATTGCTGCGGATGTTGCGGCTGCCCAGCTCAAGGGCGACGCTCTTGGTGAAACCGATGATGCCGGCCTTGCTGGCAGCGTAGTTGGCCTGGCCCGCATTCCCCTTCACGCCCACCACGCTGCTCATGTTGATGATGCTGCCGCTGCGCTGCTTGAGCATGGTGCGCATCACCGCCTTCGTCATGTTGAAAACGCTCTTCAGGTTCGTCGCGATCACCGCATCCCAATCCGCCTCGCTCATGCGCATGAGGAGCTGGTCCTTGGTGATGCCGGCGTTGTTCACGAGCACATCGAGGCGCCCCCAATCGCCCACCATTCGGTCCACCGCCGCCTGGGCGCCGTCGAAGCTCCCGGCGTCGCTCTGGATGGCCATCACCCTGCGGCCATGCTTGGCGGCCAGTTCAGCCGCAAGGGCATTCGCCTTCTCGGGGCTGGACACGTAGGTGAACGCCACGTCCGCTCCCTCCTCGAGGAAGCGCTCCACGATGCCACGGCCGATGCCGCGCGATCCGCCCGTCACCAGGGCGGCCTTTCCGTTCAATAGTGCCATGCGGCGAAAGTACGGGCGCGCGAGGGAAGGCCTACTCCCCTTTCTGACCCACGAAATGATCGTCCTTGTCGGCGAAGAGGATGTTGAAGGTGGTGAGCGAGCCGTAGCAGCGGGTGATGTACTGCTGCAGCTCCACCTTGTCCTGCTCGCTGAGCCGCTCGTGCGCGTTGATCTTCTGCTCCAGCACCCTGAAGCGGTCGCGGATCATCACGATCTTGTGGAAGAAGTCGTCGATGGGCATTTCCTTGCCCTGCAGGCCGGGGTCCTTGGGCCGCAGCGCCAAGGTGCCGCCTTCGAATTTCCGGGCCATGTCCACTGGCCGCTGCGGCACCTGCATCTCCTCGAGCACCTCTCGCAGGCAATCGCGCACCGCATCAAGGTCGAGCGGCTCCTGGCCGAGCTCCACGCCGGGCGCAATGGTCACCAGGCCCTCGAAGCTCCGGCTCACGGGCTGCTCGCCGTGTTCCTTGAAGAAGACATGAACGGTGCGCGGATCCAGGTCGTAGACCACGCCCACGCCGAGGGTCGGGTGCTTCACCCGGGCGCCGATGGCGATATCGTATAGTTCCATGGCTGAAGGGGGCGTTGATGCACCCCGGGGCCAAAGAAAAGCGGCCTCAGCAGATCTCCTGCACCCGGTACTCCTGGCCGTTCACCGAAACCAGCTCGCCCGCTTTCCGGCCATAGAGCGCCTGCACCAGAGGCGCCTTGGGGGTGACGCCGAGGTAGCGCCGCCCGCCAGCGTCGAACTCCTCAAGGCTGAAGCCGATCAGCAGGTTGCGGACCGAGGTGTGCACCACGGCGCCGAATTGAACGCTGTCCATCGGCGCCTCCGGAGCAACGATGCTCAGCCGGTCGAGGTCGAGCAGGACGTGCTCGAGCTGAGCCGCGAGCGAGTTCATGAGGTCCACATCACCGCCGCGCGTGCTCTCGGTCTGGCTGGCGGTCTCTGCATTGTCGTCGCCGATGGTCACGGCCCTCAGCTCCTGGATGCGCGCCTTGATCTCAGCGGCGGTGTTCTCCATCCGGGCTCGGGCTGCCTTCAGCACGGCCTTCTTCGTGGCGATACGGTCCATGGTTCAATTGGATTGAGGCCACAAGGTAGAGGCCGCATCGGGGCACCGGAGCAGACAAACGTCAGCCCCTACCCGTTCACCGCACCAAGCGGAGCACCGGATACCGCCTGAAGCCCCGCTCGAAATGCGGTGACCGCTGATAGATGAAGTAGAGCTGCGCCCAGGCATCGGCAGCGAACACCGGGTCCGTCGCGCGTCTGGCATCAAGCTCCTGCTTGAGCGCAGCATCCTTGCGCAGCAGCTCCGCGGCTATGTCCTCGAAGACGTAATCGCTGAACCACTCCTTCTGCTGCAGCACACCGTCGAAGAAGCCCCATGCGAAGAAGCTGTCCTCCCCTTCAGGTTCCAGCACCTCCATCACATAGCGGTCCGTGGGGTGACCCATGGGGAGAAGCCAGCTGCCCTTGGCCACCGTGAGGGGCAGTTCCAACGGACGGGTTCGGATGCCATGATGGAGGTAGCGGCCCTCGTAGGGCGAGCGCACCGTGGCGAACTCGGCGATGCTGTCCTGCTCGACCCGGAGCAGCGAGTCGCGCAGCAGCTCGCGCATGGGCACTCCGTTCGCCTTCAACCTGGCCACCACCTCACGCCAAGCGGCGGGCACGATGTAACCCGCCGGCTTCCGCTTCACCATCGAGGCACGGTAGGTATCGTTCCAGGGGACCACCGTATCCGTCGGCCGGTCATGATCATAGAACACACGCTCCAATCCGCTCACGGCGCTGGCGACGCGCTTTGCTTGATACCCTTTCCATGGCAGCTCGGTCCATGCTGTTGTATCCAGGCGCCAGTTCATCCCCAGCTCGGTCATGGATGCCGTGAAGTGCCTGGCCTCCGCGCGACGGCGCAGCAGCTCATCGCCATGGCCGTCCATCACCGCGAGCATGGCGAGCATCAGCTGAAAGGTTGCATTCACCCGCTCATCATAGGGCTTGAGCATGTGGCTCTCGCTGAGGATCGCGATGCGGTCGAAGAGTGCGTTGAAGCCCGAGCTGTAGCGTGGGCCATCGTAGAATCCGTAAAGCCCATCTTCCGGCACCGCGCCGCGCGTTTCGAAGTACGGGCACATGGGGAAGCCCCTGCGCTCCATCCAGGCGTGCAGCTCTGGCGCCATGGTATGGGTCATGAAGGCGCTGAGTCCTCCGCTGAGCCTGTCCTTCTGCGTGGTGAGGAGTTCCATCACGTACTGGTGGTCCGCGCCATTGCTCACATGGGTCTCGAAATAGATGTCGGGGTCCCAGGCCTGGAGCGCCTCCACCATGGACCATGTTGCGCGCGAATCCATCTTCATGAAATCGCGATTGAGGTCCAGGTTGCGCGCGTTGCCCCGGAAGCCGTACTCGGCGGGGCCGTTCTGGTTGGCACGGCTCGTAGCGCTGCGCTGCTTCGCGCCGCTGACGTTGTACACCGGCACGATGCACACGGCGGTATTCGCCAGCAGCCCCATGTACTGGTCGCTCTCGAGCAGCGCTTGCGCCAGCAGCAGGCTGGCATCGATGCCGTCGGGCTCTCCGGGGTGGATGCCGTTGGTGACCCAGAGGATACTCTTCCCGGCTGAGCGGATGCTGTCCGGCGTGAAGCCGCTGCCATCGCCGATCACGAACAGGTGGATGGGCGAGCCATCGTCATCGGCCCCGATCTCGAACAGTCGGGCGCCCCGATGCCGCTCATCGAGCGCCTGATAGCGCGCAACAGCCTGCTGCCAGGTGACCGTGGAGTCGCCCTCGAAGCGCCATTGCCCCAAGGCAGCGCAGGCAGCGAACAGGAATCCCAATAGCAACCTGAAGCGCATGGCCCGAAGATGCGCAAGAAGATGACCACCTACCGCTGCCGGGGGCGGCCCGTTCAATGGCCGGCCGTCACTGGACCACCAGTCGCTGCCATCGGTGCGTACCGTCCATGACGACGCCGATGG
>DDRC01000226.1:0-3585 GCA_002342985.1 Flavobacteriales bacterium UBA2426 | reverse complement strand
CACGACGCCGATGGTGTAGACGCCTGGGGCGGTGCCGGGCAGCCGCACCTCCACACGACGCTCGTTCAGTACGCGGCGCTCCAGCACCAAGCGCCCCGAGGCGTCCCGGACATGGATGAGCGCAACGCCTATGTGCCGGTCGAAGACCACGGCGAAGCCTGCATCAGCGCTCGTTGGATTGGGGGCGACCAGAATCCCGGGCGTGGCGGCCTCGGCAAGGCCCACCGTGCCGGTGATGGTGGTATCGATGTTCACCACAACGCCGAAGGATGGCCCCCATGCCGCGTTGGCATCACGCGCACGCAGCCAGAGCACATTCACGCCCGCGGTGACCGGCGCGGGGATGCCTCCGCCCTTGATCGCCTCGAAGGCCGCGCTGAAATCACCATCCACCGCGAGCATGGGCATACCGAGGCCTAACCCTGGGTCGTCGTTCACGAAGTACTCTGCGGCAGAGACACGGATCTCCGGGAAGGTGACCACGCCGCCCATCACCTCCACCACCACGCTGAATGGCAGGCTCCAGGCATCATTCGCATCCCGCGAACGGACATACAGCACATGCACGCCCTCAGTCGGCAGCGCCGAGGTCTCCAGGGCGATGGCCTCCAATGCGCTGCTGAAATCGCCATCGAAGGCCAGCATGGGCGTGCCGCTGCCAGCACCCGGGTCATTGTCCCAGAAGTACTCCGCTTGCGTGACGCTGATCTCGGGAGCGGTCACCACCGGCGGCTCGATCACCACGACCGTGGTGAACGTGGCCCCCCAGTTGCTGTTCTGGTCCTTCACGCGGATCCCCAGCGTGTGCGCCCCTTGGCCGGGGAGCGAGGATGTCTCCTGGAAGACCGCCTCCACGGCTTCATCGAAGGCGCCATCCTGGGCGCTCATGGGCAGTGCGTTGCCGGCCCCCGGGTCCGTGTCCCAGAAGTACTCGGCATTGTCAACGCGCTGGGCCGCAGCGATGCCGGAGCAAAGCAGCAGCGCAACGCACAGGATGGTTCGCGCATTCATGCGGGTGGTGGCCATGGGATCAGCGGTCGAAGGCCGTGGCACGAACGCGCAGGGTGCTGCCCTGCCGCACGTTGAAGGGGTGGCCGGTCATGTACACCCGAGCGGCACCCGTGTGCAGCGGATGGAAGTTGCTCAGCGTATAGCTGCCTCCGTAAGCGCCCGCATCGCCTGCCGTGAGGTCCAGGTCGTAGAAGGGCGCGGCCGGGTTGCCGCCATCAACGGCCGCCACGGCGTTAGCGAATGTGCCATCGGCATTGAGCGTGATGGATTGATTCGTGGTATTGCTCCCCTCGAAGGTGAAGCCGGCGCTGATCGGGAAGCTCATGCCCGCATGCACATGATTGAAGTACACGTTGATCTGGCCGCTGTTCCCGCTATCCCTGTTTATGCCCCGGCTCTCACCGCTCCACGTGCGGGTGACGGCATTGTTCATGATCTCCCAGATGGACCCGGCGTTCGTGTTGGCGAGACTGATGCCATAGGTGGTGAACTGGCCGGTGTAGGCGATCACCGTATTGTTCCAGATGTGGTTGGGTACCGCGCCCGTGTTGCCGCCGTACACCTCAATGCCCATCCACCCGTGCTGCACGTAATTGTTGCGGATGTGCACGACCTGGTACTGCGTGTTCACGAAGATCCCCTCATAGCTCACCCGGCCCTTCACCTTGTTGCCGATGATGGAGCAGGTGTCCAGGGGAAGGCCGGCGACGTTTGGCGTCACGCTGATGCCTTCATCCGTAAGGTTGCTGCCATCGATGTCGTTGCCGATCACATCGCCGTACCAGATACCCACCGTGCCATTCTGCAGGGTGTTGCCAACCACCTCCGCCTCGAAATACTGGCTGGCCAGCTGCACCCCGCCGCTCACCAAGAAGCTGTCGACCACCCGCACACGCGTACCCCGAACGGTGCCGGTGCCGGCTCCTGCCTGAATGTTCCCGGAGGTGTTGCGCATGCCGATGATGGTGACCTCGCGGCCCGCAGCCGGCGCGATGCTGTAGTTGCCCTGCACCACGAAGAATCCATTGTCCGCATAGCTCAGGAACTGCAGGCTCTTGTCCACCGTGATGTTCTCGATCCACGGGATATCGCCGGCACGGTTCTTCACGATGATGCGGTCACCGTCCACGGCAGCGGCCACCGCGGCGGTGATGCTCGGATAGGTCGGCGAAACGCCGAACTCCTCCACGATCCGGTCGACGGCCGATGCGCTGACAGCGGTGAACGCTAGCGCGAGCGAGAGCAGCTGCTTCATGTCCTTGCGGGTTGATTAGCCCGCGAAGCTACCCTGTCCGAAGCCGCGCGACCGGAAAAAGTTGACCCCGGCACCTGGGCAGGCGGCACCGGGGTCGTCGTACTCGGCCCTCGCGGGCCGGGTCCGGGGTTGCAATCAGGCGGCCGGCTCGATGCAGAGCTCCACCGACCGCTCAAGCGGCACCTGCTCCGGGACATCGGCCTCCACGGCCGGCATTTCCTTCTCTCGGGGAAGGCTCTGGGCGAACAGCTGTTCTTCGTCGGTGAGGCAGAGCAGGAGCGTAAGGGTCTGAACAGGCCACATGGGTTGCGCGGGAGGTGTTGAGTGGGTGCTGTCAGCGTGAAGAGTGCCGCAAGATTTCAGGCGGAGCCACCGGAAGTCAAGACGAATCGCGAAATACTTTCGACGAAATCGCTTGACAGCGCCCCCTTGGGTTCCTTAATCCGAACCGCCAACTTCGTCCGCTCCATGGCCCTGAAACGCATCCGCACCCAAGCCGAATACGACGCCGCCTACGCCGAGAGCATCAAGGACCCCGTGGGGTTCTGGACGGCGCACGCCGACACCTTTGAGTGGCACCAGAAATGGAACACCGCACTGGAGTGGGACTTTGAGACGCCGAACGTGAAGTGGTTCGCGGGCGGCAAGCTGAACATCACCGAGAACTGCCTGGACCGCCACCTGAAGCAGCGCGGCAACAAGCTGGCCATCATCTGGGAGCCGAACGACCCGAAGGAGCGCTTCGTGCGACTCACCTACCGCGAGCTGCACGAGAAGGTGTGCCAGTACGCCAACGTGCTGAAGCGCAACGGCGCGAAGAAGGGCGACCGCATCTGCATCTACATGCCGATGATCCCCGAGCTGGTGATCGCCACCCTGGCCTGTGCGCGCATCGGCGCCATCCACAGCGTGGTGTTCTGCGGCTTCAGTGCGCAGAGCTTGGCGGACCGCATCCAGGATGCCGAGGCCACCATGGTGCTGACCAGCGATGGCCTGAACCGCGGCCACAAGCAGATCCCCGTGAAGCGTGTGGTGGACGAGGCGCTGGAGACCTGTCCCACCGTGCAGAAGGTGATCGTGACCGAGCGCCTGGCCTGGGCCGTGAACATGCAGGAAGGCCGCGACGTGTGGCTACACGAAGAGTTGAAGCACGTGGACAAGCACTGCCCCGCCGAGATCATGGATGCCGAGGACCCGCTCTTCATCCTCTACACCAGCGGCAGCACCGGAAAACCCAAGGGCGTGGTGCATACCTGTGGCGGCTACATGGTGTACACCGACTACAGCTTCCGCAACGTGTTCCAATACGAGGAGAGCGA